>NZ_AYVK01000004.1:0-226023 GCF_000503155.1 Mesorhizobium sp. LSJC285A00 | reverse complement strand
ACCCCTGGCGCGGCTGCACCCCAACGGCCTTGCCCACACCATCGCCGCCCATGTCTCAGCCGAATCCGGCCACCGCCGCCTGCTCGAAGCGCTCGGCCTGCCGCCGCTGCTCGACCTCGGCATGCGGCTCGGCGAAGGCTCCGGCGCCTGCCTCGCCGTCAACATCGTCCGCTCGGCACTGGAATGCCATGCGAGGATGGCGAGTTTTGCCGAGGCTGGCGTGTCAGAGAAGTAAACGCGGTTGCCAACAGTCCGTCCGACGACTGCTAGATAATTTGCTCGACCGCCTTCACCAGCTCTGCCCTACGAACCCGCCGACGCGCCAAATCAGAGGCGGCGCGTTCGACCGCTGCGCTGTAATCCCTAATCGACTTTGGAAACTCCACTTTACCGTCGGGGTCCCTTAGATACGCGTCAACGTCGTCTGCAAATTTCGTGAGCGACTTCCCAAGCTGAATTCTGACATCACTAGCCAGAGGAAAATCACTCGCCGACTCAGATAAAAGAAGAAAAAGTGTGTAGAAATCAGACTTCTTTCTCCAGCGAGTTTTACTTATATTCGGAAGAACCTTTATTATTTCGAGAAGAGTCGACAAGAATACCTTTTCCATGCGACGCCTGTCAGGGAATTCGTTCTCGTACGCCTCATACCATTTATCCAAGCTCTCTTTCTTGTTTTGTAGCCCGTGTAAAAAGCCGACTGCTAGCTCGCTGACATACTCAATATCAAGCATTCTCCGAACGTCATTGGGCGTGAACAACCCAACATCCGACCAACCCTCGTTGTCCGAAATCTTTTCCACCGACTCGATAAATTCTCCCCAATAAGTCGCATGTCTCAACTCCTGCTTGTTAAGAGCGACGACATTTCGGTTCAGTCGGCTGAAAATAGCCCTGAGTTCAACATCGGGAATGTCAGGCAGGACCCTCACGATGAAATTATAGTTATAGATTCGCTTTCTCTCTTCTTCACTCAGATCATCAAAAATCATATCCGCCCAATCCGGGCTATCTTTGCCATACATGGCAAATTCGCCACGAATGAATTCGAGGCAGGCGCGCACTCTTTGCTGTCCATCTACCACAACATACGCGTCATTGCCCTGAGCGTCGGTGTATTCCTGAATGTACAATTCAGGAATAGGATAGCCGCTCAGAATAGTGTCTATCAAATATGACTTCTGGCGCTCTGTCCAAACAGGGTTTCTCTGAAAGGGCGGCCTCAGTTGAAGCTCCTCGTTCTGATAGCGCTTGCTTAGCCAAGCAATATTGTGTGTCGTAGATGTCAGTAAGTTCTTTTCCATCAACTCGCCATCAACGTTGATAATAGATTTTCCATGCCACTCATGTGATAAGCTCTCAGAGATTCATAATCTCGGTAGAGCCGTATCTTTACGTCTCGTTCTTCGGTAGGGTTATCGCCAGCCATCGCTGAGGTTGCTTCAGTCCATTGCCTTACGAACGGCAAATAACTTAAAACCCTATCGGTCGCTATACAGCCCCAATATATGTAGTTATTTCTGTGCTCTTTTATTGCCTCTCGATCCTTTGAAGATCTAACATCAGGAAGTTTTGTTGCCCTGAGAGATCTCCACGCCACAGAGAAATGGTGCTCAGAGACAACTGCTACATCGATGTCAGAATCAGCAGAAAATAACTTAAATTTCTTATGTGGATTAAGGCTGAAGCCAATTCCCCCACTTCCAATGATAGTTATATTTAGAGGGTCTATGTCTATAAGCTTGCCAAGCTTTCGCTTCCACTCACGGTATAGTTCTCTATCTTTGTTAAAAACAAATGGAACTCTATCCATAAGATATGTAGTTGTGGCCGCCTCAATTCCGTGTTTCACGATCGAGGTCTTAAACTCAATTATTTTAGCATCCTTTTTGCTCAATAAAACCTCCCCTGCCATCTCCAGATTAGTACCAGAGATCGAAAGGAGCAAGCTACGGCTTGTTGCTTGGTAAGTGCAGAACTCTTGGCGGCCGCGGGGACCGAGTAGCCGTTAGGAACGGCATCCCTTCGTTCTCGGAAACCAAAATATCAGCGGAAAAATGGTGGGTGCGCACAGGATTGAACTGTGGACCCGCTGATTAAGAGTCAGCTGCTCTACCAACTGAGCTACGCACCCACTCGGCCGGCAAAAACCGGCGTTGGCGGGCATATAGCCGCCGATACCGGTCCTGTCCAGCCCTGCCGGAATCATTTCCCGACAAATCGCTCCGGGCTTCGGTTTCGAGTGTTGCAGCGAAGCAAAAACCAGAGTCGTCGGCGGGACAGCGCCCCCCTCTGCCCTGCCGGGCATCTCCCCCACTTGGGGGGAGATTGGCAGCCTTGCCGTTTCGCCTGTCTTTCGGCGTTGGAGATTGGCGAAAGCCAATGCGACATCCGATCTCCCCCCTCGTGGGGGAGATGTCCGGCAGGACAGAGGGGGGCGTGAAGGATCGCCGACAGCGACGATCTCAGCCACGGGCCACTCAAACGAACAGCTTGCCTTCCGCCACCTTTACCGCATGGCCGCCGATGCGCGCCGAGGCCAGTTTTCCGCCCTCGACAGTGAGTTCGAGCCGGATACGCGATGGCCGGCCCATCTCCAGCCCCTGCTCGATCCACAGCTGCGAAATGCCGTCGGTCGGGCCATCGAACTGCATGATGGCGCCGGCAAAGGCCGCCGCCGCCGACCCGGTCGCCGGGTCCTCATAGGAGGGAGTACCCGGCACGATCATGCGGACATGGAAGGCGCTGTCATGGTTCACCGTCTGGCGGCAATAGACGTACGGGCTGGCGAAGGCCCATTCGCTCTTGCGCGGCGCCAGTTCCGACCAGACCTGGTTGTCGAGCTTGATCCGGCCGGCAGCCTCCAGATTGGCAACCGGAATGGTGACGTAAGGCACGCCTGCCGACCAGAACGACACCAGGTGATTCTCGAAGCCGATCTCGTGCGGCGCCAGCCCGAGGGCGGCGCCGATCGCCTCCGGGTCGGCATCGAGCTTCAGCGGCTCCGGCAGCTTCGCCAGGTCGAACTCGGCAAAGGTGGCGCCATCGTGCCGGCTGACGGCGCAGCGCACCGGGCCGATATTCTCCTCCAGCACGAAGATGCCGGCTTCGCCCTCGCCTGTCAGTTCGGCCAGCGCGATCGCGGCGCCAACTGTCGGATGTCCGGCGAACGGCATCTCATAGTCGGGCGTGAAAATGCGGATGCGGTTGCGATGTTTTGGATTGTCCGGCGGCAGCACGAAGACCGATTCGGACAGGTTGAACTCGCGCGCAATGGCCTGCATGGCGGCTGTATCCAGCCCTTGGCTGTCGAGCACGACAGCCAGCGGATTGCCGGCCAGCCGCTCCGTCGTAAACACATCGTAGAGCAAGTAATTGCGGGTCTGCATCTTGAAAAACCTTCCGCCTCAATCCGAACATGGCCGAAATTTAATTTGATATTCGAACCACCAAGCCTGATCTGTGCACATATAGGGACATTACGCTTCATAGGGGTCCGGCGTGGACCAGCTTGTCAATCTGCCAAAGACGGAATCGGATTCCGCCATCGAGGCGGCGCTTGGGCTTGACCAGAGTGGTGTGCGCAAGACGCGCCGTCGTGGCTGGCTTTACGCGCTGCTGGCGCTGATCGCCGTTGCCGGCGGCCTCGCCGGCTACCAATGGTATGCCGGCTCCCCGGCCAAGATCGACTACACCACAACGCCGGCCACCATTGCCGACCTCACCGTCGCGGTATCGGCGACCGGCACGCTGCAGCCCCTCACCCAGGTCGACATTTCAAGCGAACTGTCCGGCATCATCCGCTCGGTGTCGGCCGAAGAGAACCAGCAGGTCAAGAAGGGCGATGTGCTGGCGACGCTCGACACGGTGAAACTTGAGGTCCAGATCGAACGCGCCGAAGCCTCGGCCAAGGCCGCTGCCGCCAATGTCGAGGACGCCACGGTAACCCTGAAGGAGAACGAAAGCGCCCTCACCCGCGCGGCCGAACTGACCAGGCGTGGCATGGCGACCGATCAGTCGCTCGAGGCGGCGACTGCCACGCGCGACCGCTCCAAGGCGGCGCTCGATAGTGCGCAGGCCAATCTCGCCATCGCCCAGGCCGATCTCAAGGCGCAGCAGACCGACCTTGCCAAGAGCACCATCTATGCGCCGATTGACGGCATCGTCTTGACGCGTTCCGTCGACCCCGGCCAGACGGTCGCCTCCTCGCTGCAGGCGCCGGTTCTGTTCATCATCGCCGCCGATTTGAGGAACATGGAATTGGTGGCGGCGGTCGACGAGGCCGATATCGGCGCGGTCAAACCAGGCCAGCATGCACGCTTCACCGTCGATGCCTTTCCGGAGCGGCCGTTCGACGCCGAGATCCGCGACATCTCCTACGCCTCGGTCACCACCGACGGCGTCGTCACCTACAATGCACGGTTGGAAGTCGACAATAACGAGCTTTTGCTGCGGCCCGGCATGACCGCCACGGTTTCGGTCGTCACCAGGCAGGCCAAGAGCGTGCTCACCGTGCCGTCCACCGCTTTCCGCTATCGGCCATCGGCACCTGCTGCCCGCGCGTGGAGCCTCAGCGATCTGTTCACCGGCCGCATGGGCCGTGGCGGCAACCGCCGCCAGCCGGTGAAGGCGCCGACCGACGGCTCACGCACGCTCTATGTGCTGGAGAACGGCCGGCCGCACCCGGTCAACGTCAAGATCGGCTCCGCCGACGGCGAACTGACCGAGATCACCTCCGGACTGGACGAAGGTGCAGAGGTTATCACGACCTCGCAGCTGCGGAGCTGACGCCATGGCCGCGGGCCTCATCGGTTTCGACACGGTCTGGAAGAGCTATGGCCAAGGCGAAGCCAAGGTCCATGCGCTGGCCGGCGTCGACCTCGCCATCCAGCGTGGCGAATTCGTCGCCATCATGGGCCCGTCCGGTTCGGGCAAATCGACCGCGATGAACATCATCGGCTGCCTCGACACGCCGACGGCCGGAACCTACTCCTTCATGGGCATCGACGCCGGGCGGCTCGACCGCAACCGCCGGGCGCTTCTGCGCAATCTCTATATCGGCTTCGTCTTCCAGGGTTACAATCTGTTGCCGCGCAACACGGCGGCGGAAAATGTCGAGCTGCCGCTGATCTATCGCGGCGCGCCGGCCCGCGAGCGCCGCGATCTTGCCATGCAGGCGCTGGCGGAGGTCGGCCTGGTCGGGCGCGAACACCACACGCCGGCCGAACTCTCCGGCGGCCAGCAGCAGCGCGTGGCGATCGCGCGCGCCATCGTCACCAGGCCTACGCTGCTCGTCGCCGACGAGCCGACCGGCAATCTCGACACCGCCCGCACGCATGAGATCATGGAGTTGTTGACGCGGCTGAACCGGGAGCTCGGCTTGACCATCGCCATGGTCACCCACGAGGCCGATGTCGCCGATTATGCCGAGCGCACCATCCGCTTCCTCGACGGCCACGTCGCGTCCGACACGGCCAAGTCGGAGTTGGCGTCATGATCTGGGAAACCGTCCGCCTCTCTCTGCGCTCCATCCGCCGCAATGTGCTGCGCTCGTTCCTGACGCTGCTCGGCATCGTCATCGGTGTCGCCGCCGTCATCGCCATGCTGACCATCGGTTCGGGCACCACGGCCAAGGTCAAGTCGGACATCGCCAAGCTCGGCTCGAACCTGCTCGTCGTCCGTTCCGGCCGCCCGGCAGGCACCGGCGGACCAGGCGGGCTCGACCAGGCGGTACGGCCTCTGGCCGACAAGGATGTAGCCGCCCTCGTAGCCCACCTGACCGGAGCGCGCGCCATTGCGCCGGCGTCGCAGAAACAAGTCCGCGTCATTTTCGGCACCGAGAGCCTGACCTCGGGCGTCACCGGCACCGACAGCGCCTATCTCGACGCCCGCGACTGGAAGCTGGTGTCGGGCCGCCCATTCAGCGACTCGGAGACACGCTCGGGCACCGGCGTCTGCCTGATCGGCGAAACGGTGCGCCAGCAATTCTTCGGCGCCGGCGAACCCGAGGGCGAGATCATCCGCGTCAACCGCACCTCGTGCAAGATCATCGGCCTGCTCGAACCCAAGGGCTATACCGGCTTCGGCCAGGACCAGGACAATGTCGTCTTGATGCCGCTTGCCGCCTATCAGCGCCGCATCGCCGGCAACCGCGACATCGACAACATCTACGTCGCCGCCGACGACCGCACCCCGACCACCGAATTGCAGCCGCGAGTCGAGGACGTTTTGCGCGACACCCGCCGCATCACGCCGGACCGCGAAGACGATTTCTCGATCCGCGACATGACCCAGATCGCCGACGCCATGGCCAGCGCCACCACCACCATGACCGGCATGCTGGGCGCCGTCGCGGGCGTCAGCCTGCTGGTCGGCGGCATCGGCATCATGAACATCATGCTGGTGACGGTGACGGAGCGGGTCCGTGAGATCGGACTTCGGCTTGCGGTTGGCGCNCTCGGTCACTGAGCGCACCCGCGAGATCGGCATCAGGCTCGCCATCGGCGCGCATGAAAAGCACATCCTCATCCAGTTCCTGGTCGAGGCGACGGTGCTGTCGCTGCTCGGCGGCATTATCGGCATCCTGATCGGCCTGGCGCTGGCCGGCCTCGCCTCGGCAACGCTGGCCATACCGTTTGCGCCGAGCCCGGCGGTCATCCTGCTCGCCGTCGGTTTTTCGGCGCTGATCGGCATGGTGTTCGGCTTCTTCCCGGCGCTCCGTGGCGCCAGGCTCGACCCGATCGACGCGCTGCGCCACGAATAAGCGCCAGATCAGCTCCACCGCAACCAACCGCTATCCACAAGGATGGGTGCTTGTCGACATCGGCAATACTTGTTGTCGTCCGGTCTGCGATGCTAATTTTAGAGCAAAGCATCTGGTCAAGGAGTGGCAATGAGCAAGAAGGCGCGGCTGATTCTGACGATGGTGATCATCGAAGGCGCCCTTGCGGGACTTTGGTGGTATCTCGCCCGCTACGGCATGGCCAATCCCGATCGTGTCACCGCCGATTTTCAGGCAGTCGTCGGCCAGACGATGGGCATGGTCATGGGTGGATTGCTGGGCATCGGCGTTATCCTGTTCCTCGTCGCCGCCCGCAACGACCGCAAGGCGGCGCTGAACAATCCGCGCCGTTAGCCCCCGCCACCGCCAAAATGCCACTCGACCAGCGGCTTCATATGCGGTGCCAGCCCTTCCGGCAGGTCGGCGGCGTGGCGGATGATCACCGGCCCCTCGATCTCCGGCTCGGTCTCGGTCGCGACGAAGGCGCCGATGCGCCGCGCAATCTCGTCGGCCGGCGCATCGACGTGGTAGCGGCGGAAGAGGACCGTGCCGGTCGAAGTCGACAGCGCATGGTAGCGCTTGCCGCGCGCAGCGCCTGTCAGGTCAAGCCCGGTCTCCTCGCGCACTTCACGGATCATGTTGAAATCGACATCGACGCGGCCATCGCGAAAATCGATCGGCTCGAACGAGCCGGCAGCGAAGTAGACACTGCCGGCCGGGACCGTGTGCGCGCCCATGCGGATCGCCACCAGGGCGTTGTCGCCGGCGACCAGCATGGCGTGGCCATAGGCATGCTCGGCGCCCGTCCCCTGCCGGTTCTTTCGCCACAGCAGGAAGGTCGAGTACTTCACCGCGTGACAACGCCCGACGATCCGGTTGTCGCGCCAGGCGAGCGCCGAGAGCAGCACCACCGTGCCGTCGAACAGCGCCGGATTGGCCGTGACCTCGCGCCGCCAGTTGTCAGTGATCGCCTGCGCGTTGTCGCGCTCGAACGGATGCGGGCCAGGGTCGAGCCGGACGTCGATTTCGTCGACGGGCAGGATGACGTTGCGCGGCAGGTCGAAGCTCACCGTGCTCAAGCCATGTCCAGGGTAATTGCGACGGGACAATGGTCCGACGCCTTCGGCCGGTCCCAGCCGGCGCGCGGAAAGCGCTCCACCGCCTGTCCCGCCGGAAAGATGGTGCGCCAGGGCTGGCCGTTGCGGATGATGTCGGGAACCGCCGTCGCATTCTTCGCCGCCAGCCCTTTCGACAGCAGGATGTAGTCGAGCTGGCACAGATGCCGCTCCTTCGGCCCGCGCGTGTGGTAGAAACTCCAGCGGTCCATCTCCGGCCGGCGTTCGACGACGTTTTCGCAAAAGCCGCCGACGGTGAGCACATCGATACAGGACTGGCTCTCGTCGATCACCTGGAAGCGGTAGCCGTCGACGGCGTCGCCCTCGATCTTCACCCGCTGGCGGTAGTCGTTCATGTCGCCGCAGATCGCCCAGTTTTTATCGGCTGCGTGCTCTTTGCCGAAGCGCTCCTCGATGATGCGGCGCACGGCTTGCGCCTCGGCGATGCGCACCGGCATCGTCGCCTCGCGTCCGTCGAGCCCGTTGCGCGGCGAGCCCATCGATTTGAAATGGACGAGGTAAAGCGTCAGCGGCACGCCGCCGACCTTGATGTCGACCTCCAGGCAATCGCGCCGGAAGATGCGTTCATTGGCCAGGTTGCCGAGCGCCTCGAGTTCAGGCGTGTGCAATCCGAACTGCTCGAACGTGACATAGGCATGGCTGGTCATGCGCACGAACTCGATCGGCTGACCTTGCGCGGTCTCGTTGCGCATCATCACGGCAACGTCGATGCCGCGCGAATCATTGCCGGCGGTGGTGTATTTCTGCCGGTAACCCTCCCCCACCATCTTGAAGAGATAGCCGTACTCGAAGGCCTTCAGCGCCTCGATGTTGTCGACCTCCTGCATGCAGATGATGTCCGCACGGGTGGCGGCAATGGCGAGCGCGGTCAACTGGCGCGTATCGTCGGATTGCGCGATGGCGCGCGCCTGCTCCAGCATCCGGTATTCGGCTTCGCTCTGGATGTCGAAAAGCGCCAGCGTGCGGTCTTCGTTGAGCTGGTTGCGGAAGCCCGAGTAATCGAACCTGTTCATCAGGTTTTCGACATTGAAAGTGGCGAGGCGCAGCGACATGGACTGACCTTTGCCTGCAAGGGCCAATGAAAACAAGGGCTGCTCGTCATGGCTGATGGAACCTTTCTGTTCATCCTCCGTTCAGACGCCAAGGTCCATCAATAGGCCACTTCCCTGGGGTATCCGGGCGTGGGGCCTGTATCACTTGGAGAGTGCAATGAGCTCGCTCTTTTCGTCCACAGTCAAATCCGGGCTGTTAGCGCTCGGTCTTTTCTCGGGTCTCACGGCGCCATCCGCCGCGGGCCCGATCCTGCAGCCAAACCTGGCGGTGCCGACAAGCACCGAATTGTCTGACATCACACCGGTTCGCGACAGCTGGGCGGGCGGCAATGACCGCCGCTCCTTCAACGATTGGCAGTGGCGCCGCCACGACGGCCGTCGCTTTGCCCGGTCAGGCAACTGGAACAACGGCAACTGGAATGGCGGCAACTGGAACGGCGGCGACAACTGGCGCTGGCGCCATCACCGCCACCATCGCGGCCGTGATTTTGACAGCGGCGCCGCAGCAGTTCTCGGCCTCGGCCTGGGTCTCGGCCTCGGCAGCATCTACAACAACGGCTACTACAATAACGGCTATTACAATGACGGCTACTACGTGCAGCCGGCGCCCCGGCGCTATTACCGCACGCAGCGTCTGTCCAGCGCCCATGTCCAGTGGTGCTACGACCGCTATCGGTCCTATCGGGCCTGGGACAACACGTTCCAGCCCTATGGTGGCCCGCGCCAGCAATGCTGGTCGCCCTACAGCTGAACTATAAACGACAATACACGACGGCGCCGCCCCATCGCGGCGCCGTTTTCATTTGGGAAAGACGGCTGGATTCGGTCACCGCTAACCATATGTTTATCGGCTCAGCCTATCCATGATACGGTGCCCCATCTGACGATCGCGCCGATCCGGTTGCGAAGGACGCCGTCATGGCCGACAACGAATTGCGAAACAAACACCGGCAGCGCGTGCTGAAAGGCGCGACGATTCTGACTGGCCTCACCAATTCCGAGGTCAAGTGCACGGTCCGCAACATGCATGCCGGCGGCGCCGAGCTGAAAGTGTCTATAGACGCGCGCGTGCCGGACGAGTTCCTGCTCTATGTGCCGGTCGACGGCATCGGCTACAAGGCCATCGTGCGCTGGCGCCGCGACGACCGCATCGGCGTCGAGTTCACCGGCACCGAGCCGAAGCCGCATTGGCACTATGGCTGAGCGTCCTGATCGATAAACCGGCATGAAAGAGCCGGCGGATCGCTCCGCCGGCTCTTTGCTCGGGTTAGTTCTTGGCCTTGTCGACCAGCTTGTTCTTGGAAATCCAGGGCATCATGGCGCGCAGCTTGGCGCCGACTTCCTCGATCTGGTGGCTGTCATTGTTGCGGCGGATGCCCTTGAAGCGCGACATGCCGGCGCGGTATTCCTGCATCCACTCCGAGGTGAATTTTCCGGTCTGGATGTCCTTCAGCACGCGCTTCATCTCGGCCTTGGTCTCGGCGGTGATAATGCGCGGGCCAGAGACATATTCGCCCCATTCGGCCGTGTTCGAGATCGAGTAGTTCATGTTGGCGATGCCCCCTTCATAGATCAGGTCGACGATCAGCTTGACCTCGTGCAGGCACTCGAAATAGGCCATTTCGGGCGCATAGCCGGCTTCCACCAGCGTCTCAAAACCGGCGCGGATCAGTTCGACCAGGCCGCCGCAGAGCACGACCTGCTCGCCGAACAGATCGGTCTCGCATTCCTCGCGGAAATTGGTCTCGATGATGCCCGAACGGCCGCCGCCGACGCCGCAGGCGTAGGACAGAGCGAGATCGAGCGCGTTGCCGGAAGCATCCTGGTTGACGGCGACCAGGCACGGCACGCCGCCGCCCTTCTGGTATTCGCCGCGCACCGTGTGGCCGGGGCCTTTCGGCGCGATCATGACGACATCGACGGTCGACTTCGGCTCGATGAGGCCGAAATGCACGTTGAGGCCGTGCGCGAAGGCAATCGCGGCGCCGTCACGAATGTTTGGCGCAATTTCGTTTTTGTAGATGTCGGCCTGCAATTCGTCAGGCGTCGCCATCATCATCAAATCGGCCCATTTGGCAGCGTCCGCCACGCTCATCACTTTCAGCCCATCAGCCTCGACCTTCTTGGCGGTCGCCGATCCCGCCTTGAGGCCGATGGCGATTTCCTTGGCGCCGGAATCCTTGAGGTTGAGCGCGTGCGCCCGGCCCTGGCTGCCATAGCCGATAATGGCGACCTTCTTGCCCTTGATCAGATTGAGATCGGCGTCGCGATCGTAGTAGACACGCATCTTTTGCTTCCTTCCCGTAGAGATTAGAGGCCTTGCGGCCCGGTTTTTGCTCCATAAAGAGCGAGAAACTGCTGCGTCGCCCGGGCGGCATCGCCGCCGATCGCCGCTTCAGTCAATTCCAGCCTGTCGCCGAGCAGGAGACGGATCTGCACGTCGCGGGCGACCAGCCCGAAAAAGGTCCGGAACGCGATTTCGGCATCCGTAAAGTCGAGCAGCCCGGCCTGCTTGCCGGCAAGCAGCACCGGCTTCAGCCGTCTGGCCAGCGCGAAACGGCCATTCTCCAGCACGATGGCGCCGAGATCGTCCTTTCCGGATCCGGCANCAGACGTGTGCTCTTCCGATCTGGTTCAGCGCGATCGAGGTATCGCTCGAAATCACCTTCAGCCAGTCCGAGGCGAAGCCTTCCAGGCTTGCCGTCAGCGAGGCAAGATCGAGCCGCTCACCGTCGACCGGCACCACGCGCACTTTCGATGCCTGCCACTGCACGGTCGCCGTCAGCAGTCCGTCGCGGTCGCCGAACCATTTGTAGAGCGTTTCCTTCGAGCAGCTGGCGCGGCGCGCCACCGCCGTCATGGTCAGATTGTCGCCCTCCTCGACCAGCAGCCGCAAGGCCGCGTCCAGGACGGCCTTTTGCCGCTCTGTCAGCACTTCGCTGGTATCGATCTCGGCCCTTGCCTGCAACAATTTCCTGCCCATTCGATGAGGTCGCCGGGTCGCCTCAAACGGCGTACCGTACGTTACGGTTCGGCATATTGCGCAATCCTATGCTCGACGCAAGGGGCTAGGTAGAAAAATCGTTGACTTGAGAGCCGCCGAGCAAACGGCGAGGTTCTGACGGATCAATCATCGGCAGGTGGATGGCGCAGCTCTCCAAGCAGGCTCGCCAGTATCTTCAGCTCCTCCGCGGAGAGTTTTGCGCCGACCAATTCCGCAATCGACCGTCCATAGACAGCCCACATCCGTCGCCGCGTCTGACGGCCCTTGGCCGAGATGCGGATGGTCTGGCCGCGGCCGTCATCGGCAGCCCTGAGCTTCTCGACCAGTCCGTCTGCCTCGAGGCGCGCCAGAAGCCGCGAGATGTTATACTGCGCAAACAGTGTGCGCTCAGTCAGCTGGAATGGCCGCAGCCCGCCCTCACCCGCCTCGGCGAGTTCATGCAGCACGTCATACCAGTCGAGCGGCGGCAAGCCGCTAGTCTTCAAAGCCTCTTCCGCCTTTTCGATGAGCTGGCGCGAAACCCGCATCAGGCGGGCCCAGGCCTTGACGGCTTCGGGCGAAGGCGTGGTTGTTTTGGTCATGACCCATCCTAGGCGGTAGATGCAGTTGCATCAAGCTTGACGGTCAATGCACTTGCATCTATATGCATGCAACTGCATCGATCCGGGAAAGATCCATGAAACACGAAATTTGCAAAGTCGCCGACGTCCCACAGACGGGCAGCCTGATCGCACCGTTCTTCGGCCGCGAGGTCCATGTCTGGCGCAGCGGCGAGCGTGTCCGTGCCGCCGCCAATGTCTGCCTGCATTTCGGCGGGCCGCTCGACTGCAAGGACGGCAAGCTGGTCTGCCAATGGCACGGTGCCGCCTTCGATATGGAAAGCGGCGATCGGCTTGAAGGTCCGGCGCCAAAAGCGTCGCGACTGATGTTCCTGTCGACGCGCGTAGAGGACGGCGCGTTGAACTATGTCTGGGGAGAGTGACATGCCTGAGAAGAATGAAATGACTGGCAAGCTCATTCTGGTCAGCCATCATCTGTGCCCCTATGTCCAGCGCGCCGCGATCTCGCTGACTGAGAAGGGCGTGCCGTTCGAACGCGTCACCATCGACCTCGCCAACAAGCCGGACTGGTTCAAGGCGATCTCGCCGCTGGGCAAGGTGCCGCTGCTGATCGTCCAGGCAAATGGCGAGGAGACGGTGATCTTCGAATCCGCCGTCATTCTCGAATTCCTCGAGGAGACGCAAGCCAATCCTCTGCATCCGGCCGACGCCTACGCCCGTGCCCGGCATCGCGCCTGGATCGAGTTCGGCTCGGCGACATTGAACACCATCGGCCGGTTCTACTCGGCTTCGACGGAGGCCGCCTTCCTGGCAGAGTCCACGGCACTTTCGGCCATGTTCGATCGTCTGGAGGACGAACTGGCCGACCAGGCCGGACCGTGGTTCAGCGGCCAGCGCTTTTGCCTCGTCGATGCCGTCTACGGCCCGGTCTTCCGCTATCTCGACGCCTTCTACCGGATCGGCAATTTCGGCATTCTGGACGGCAAGCCATTGGTCCAGGCCTGGCGCAAGGCGTTGAGCGAACGCGCCTCGATCAAGGGTGCCGTGGCGCCGGACTATCCGCAGCGGCTGCGTCTATTCCTGCGTGCGAGAAATTCGTTTCTCTCGACCCTGATCTCGCCGGATGATCTGGCCAGTGCACCTCCTCTAGCCCGATCCGCCTGAACGGATCGATCAAAGTGCCGGCCACCATCGAGGCGAGCACGCTTGGCAGTGGCGGCACCTTTGCGATGGTTGCCACCAGCCTGTCGCGGAAGAAGGGCAGCATCGTGCCGTCCGACTGGTAGAACGGCGTCAGCGCCAGCGACAGCAGCTGGAAGATTCGGACATGCCATCGCCGCGCCCGGGCGTAGCTTTCCAGCGCTGCCTCGACGTTGCCCGTTTGTGCCAAGGCATGGCTGAGTGCTGCCGCGTCGAGCAGCGCCATGTTGGCGCCTTGCCCGAGCTGCGGGCTGGTCGAATGCGCGGCATCGCCGATGACGGCCAGCCTGCGGCCGGCCGGCAGCTTCATCGTGTGGTGGCCGTAGCGCGCCAGCGACAGCTGGTCGAAGCTGTCGATCTGGCTGGTGAACGCCTCGCACTGTGGCCACAGCGAGACCAGTCTCGCCTTCCAGGCGTCGAGCCCTGCCGCGCGCACGTTTTCGGCATCCGCCGGCTTCAGGCTCCAGAAGAACGCCGCCATCTTTTCCCCGCCCGGCTCCGGTCGGCCGATCGGCAGGACGCCGATCATCACGCTGGCCTTGTCGTAGCGCTGCAGCAGCGCATTTTCGTCGAAGCCTTCGCGCCAGCCGAGCGAGGCCCAGAACGCGCCGTAAGTGAGCTGCCGCGGCTGGGCCGGATCGTTGAGGCACCGGCGCAGCTTCGAACGCGAGCCGCTGGCGTCGACCACGAGGTCGAACGGCCCTGCCCTGCGGCCCCCCACCGTTCGGCTCTTGTCGAAGATCAGGATCGCCCGCTCACCGACGTCCAGCGCCTCGATCTCGACACTGGTTTCGATGGCGATACCTTGGCGCTGCGCGGCGCGAAACAACACGTTGAACAATGCCGCCCGGTGTACCGCCAGCCCGAAGCGGCCGCCAGGCTGCGCATCGTAGCGCACGGCGAGCACGGTGCGGCCGGTCGAGGCATCGGCGCCATGCAGACGCTCGATGCGGCTCCCCAGCGCCAGAATGTCGTCGAGCAGGCCGAGATCGGCGAGCACGCTCAGCCCGGTCGGCTGCAGGATCAGTCCGGAACCGACGGGCTTGGGTTCCTCGAAACGTTCGAAGATGGTGACGTTGTGGCCCGCGCGCTTGAGATAGAGCGCGGTGGCGAGCCCCGCCGGGCCGGCGCCCGCAATCGCGATGTCGAGAGATTTTTCCATTGCCCGCCCAACCACTGGCCGGACAATCCTTCAGCGCCATTGTCAAATCAAGCCTTTGCTGCATGGACCAAAATATCAGCCACCGGCGTCGAAGGAAGCGCGCGCCGTGCGCACCGCACCATGGTTGAGTTCGGCCCACAGGATCAATTGATGCAAGGCGCCGAACATCGAACGGCCGAGATCGGTCAGGCTGTATTCGACGCTTGGCGGCTTGGTCGGGAACACTTCGCGATGAACAAAGCCGTCGCGCTGCAGATCGTGGAGCGTCTGGGTGAGCATGCGCTGCGAGATGTCGGGCACCAGGCGCCGCAACTCGCCGAAACGATAGGGCTGCTCTGCGAGCGCCGCCATCAGCAGCGAACTCCATTTGCCGTTCACGCCCTGCATCACGTCGCGAACCGGGCAATCGGCAATGTTTGCGCCATCGCTGGTGGCTTTGAATATATTGAGCTTGGTTCTCAGATTGACGACCTTGCCGTCCATGGCTGCTGGTTCCCTGGCGGTGCCTACCTCCCTAAAAACTGCCTTCTTTACGGTGGCCGGTCAATTCTTATTTTAGTGCTGGTCTCTTTTTGAGACTGTCAGAAGCACCCGCCACCCGGCGCAATTTCAGGATCCCCCATGACCGCAACCCTTCTCGTCACCGGCGCTTCCGGCCAGCTTGGCCGCGGCGTCATCAACCACCTGCTGGACACATTAAAGGTCCCCGCAAACCGCATCATCGCCACCACCCGTACACCCGCCAACCTTGCCGATCTGGCGGTGCGCGGCGTCGTCGTCAGAGCCGCTGACTTCAACGACCCGCAATCGCTTGCCGAGGCCTTCGCGGGAGCCGACCGGGCACTCGTCATCTCGACCAACGAACTTGAGGTACAGGGGAAGCGGCGCGAGCAGCAGCTTGCGGCGGTGACGGCGGCCAAACAGGCTGGCGTCGGCCACCTGCTGTACACCTCGATGCCCAACCCCGAGCCTGGTTCGCCGGTTGTTTTCGCGCCCGACCACTACGACACCGAACAGGCGATCAAGGCGAGCGGGATCCCCTACACGATATTCCGCAACGGCTGGTATAACGAGAACCTGTTCATGGCGTTGCCGCAGGTTCTGGCGTCGGGTCAGTGGTACACCTCCGCCGGCGACGGCGCCATTTCCTACGGCACGCGCGACGATTTCGCGGCGGCGATCGCAGCGGGGCTCGCCTCGGACAGCAGCGAAAGCGCGACTTACACGCTCACCGGCCCCAGTGCGTATACGGCTGCCGAAGTGGCGGCGTTGGTCACCGAGGTCACCAGCAAGCCGATCAAGGTCATCCAGCTTTCCGACGAAGCCCTGACCGAGGGAATGAAGTCGGCCGGCCTGCCTGAACCCTTCGCCAAGGTGCTGGTTTCATTCGACGCCGCCGCCCGCGCCGGTGACCTCGGCATGGTGACCGACGCGGTCGAAAAACTCTCCGGCCGAAAGTCGGTGCCGCTGAAGCAGTTTCTGGAGACGAACAAGGCTGCACTGGCCGGCTGAAAGCTGCCGTTGCGGGACGCCGAGCCCTTAAGGTTCGGCCTCCCGCACAATTACTTACGTCGCTTGACCAGTCCCAGCCGGATCAGGCTTTCGCCCGTGGCAGTCAACGCATCTTCGCGCGAGCGTGGCGCCCAGCCGAGCACGCGCACCGCCTTGGCGTTGGTGGCGTTCTTGATCTTGCCCAGTTCCGTTGCGAGTTGTGCCGCTTCCGGATTGAACAGCCCGATGATGCGCACCAGCCAATCGGGAAACTCCCGCGTCGAGACGCGCGACGCCGCCGGCCCGAGCCGCGTCTTCAGGGTCTGCGCGATCTCGCGCACCGTCATGAAATCGCCGGCGACAGCGAGGAACCGTTCGCCCTTGGCGGCGGGGTGGGTCATGGCGCGAACATGCAGATCCGCCACGTCGCGCGCGTCGACGACGCCGAAGGACAGGCGCGGCAGCCCAGGCACGGCGCCGTTCAGCATGCGCTGGACAAATTCGGTCGAGGTCGAATGGTCCGCGCCGAGCACCGGTCCAAAGATGCCAACGGGATTGACGACCGCAAGCTCCAGCGCGCCGCCCTGCTCGGCGATGAAATCCCAGGCCGCGCGCTCGGCGAGCGTCTTGGACTTCACATAGGCGCTGACCTTGCCTGCCGGATCGGTCCAGTTTTCCTCGTTGAAAGGCTGCCCATCCGCGCGCATCTTGCCATAGCCGACGGCCGCGAAGGATGAGGTGAGCACGACGCGCCTGACCCCGGCATCCCGCGCCGCCCGCAGCACGCGCAACGCGCCCTCGCGCGCCGGAAGGATCAGGTCATCCTCATGCGTGGGCACGCCGGGCGGAAAAGGCGATGCGACATGCAGCACGTAATCGCAGCCGGCCACCGCCGCCGGCCAGCCTGCGTCGGCCATCAGATCGGCATGGGCGAATGAAAGGGCGTCACCGGGCTCCGTGCCACCTGCCTTGAGCATGGCGAGCACATCGGCTTCGCGCCTGGCCGATCGCACGGAGGTGCGGACGCGGTAGCCGGCCTTCAACAGTTCGAGGATGCAGTGAGCGCCGAGGAAGCCGGACCCGCCGGTGACCAGCACCAATTCGCCGCTCATATTAGCCTCCTCGACGATTTGTCCCTTCGAGACCCCTCAGATCGCCACCTGCGTGCCGATCTCGACCACACGTCCGGTCGGGATCTGGAAATACTCCGTCGNGCGCTGTCGGCGCGCTTTGCGGATCGCTGGTCAGGAACACGGCGGTGCCGGACACCAGCTGCGGCTTCTTCTTCAGCAGATTGCCGGCGAGGAAATCGAGCGGGATTTCGTTGCGCCGGGTCTTGTCGAACAGATAGCGGCTGCCGCGCACCCAGGTCCACATCGCCAGAACGATGGTGAAGGCCACCGCAAGCGACGCCCAGCCGCCCTCGAACACCTTGACGATGTTGGAGGCAAAGAAGCCGATGTCGATGAACGCGAACACCGCCGTCATCGCCACCGCCACCCACAGGCGCCATTTCCAAATGCGCGTCATGACGACGAACAGCAGCACCGTCGTCACCAGCATGTTGCCGGTCACCGAGATGCCATAGGCGGAGGCCAGCTTGCTCGATTCGCCGAAACCGACGACCAGCAACATCACNGCGCACCCAGGTCCACATCGCCAGAACGATGGTGAAGGCCACCGCAAGCGACGCCCAGCCGCCCTCGAACACCTTCACGATGTTGGAGGCGAAGAAGCCGATGTCGATGAAGCCGAACACCGCCGTCATGGCGACCGCCACCCACAGCCGCCATTTCCAGATGCGCGTCATGACGACGAACAGCAGCACCGTCGTCACCAGCATGTTGCCGGTCACCGAGATGCCATAGGCGGAGGCCAGCTTGCTCGATTCGCCGAAACCGACGACCAGCAACATCACNGGCATGTAGATCTGGCCCGACTGCCGTTCCGACGTGTGCAGGATTTCGAGGCGCGGCAGCATATTGAGCTGCACCGCCTGCCGGGTCAGCGAGAAGGCGCCGGAGATGACCGCCTGGCTGGCGATAACCGTCGCCGCGGTTGCCAATACCACCATCGGGATCAGCGTCCAGCCTTCGTTCATCTCGAAGAATGGATGGCCGACGTGACCGTTCTTCGCCAGCACGAAAGCGCCCTGCCCGGCATAGTTTAGCAGTAGGCAGGGAAACACGATGGCCAGCCAGGCGAGCACGATGGGCTTGCGGCCGAAATGGCCGAGATCGGCATAAAGCGCTTCGGCGCCGGTGACGGCGAGGAAGATGGCGCCGATGGTGACGAAGGCGACATCGGGCGAATTGATCAGGAAGGCGACGATGTAGTGCGGGCTGACCGCCCACAGGATTTCGGGATCGGCGATGATGTGGTTCAAGCCCGAAAGACCGATAGCCAGGAACCAGACCGCCGTGATCGGGCCAAAGATCAGCGCCACACCGCCGGTCCCGAAGCGCTGCACCGAAAACAGGATCGCCAGGATGACCAGCGTCAGCGGCACGACGTAGGGCTGGAAGGTCGGGGTAACGACATTCATGCCTTCAACCGCCGAAAGCACCGAGATTGCCGGCGTGATGACGGCGTCACCGAAGAACAATGACGCGCCGACAATACCGATGGCCAGGATGATCGCCGAGNATTGCCGGCGTGATGACGGCGTCACCGAAGAACAATGACGCGCCGACAATACCGATGGCCAGGATGATCGCCGAGCGGGTCGGGAAACTGCCGCGCGCCAGCGCCATCAGCGACAGCACGCCGCCCTCGCCTCGGTTGTCGGCTCTGAGCACGAACATGATGTATTTGATGGTGACGATAATCGTCAACGACCAGATGATCAGCGACAGCACGCCCAGAATATCGCCGCGCTCGGCGATTTCGCCGCCGGAGGACGCAACAAGCGCTTCCCGGAAGGCGTAGATCGGGCTGGTGCCGATGTCGCCATAGACCACACCGAGCGCGCCCAGCATCAGAACTTTGGTGCTGTGCTGTTCGATTTCGGGATGGCTCGATTGTTCGACGGGTTCTGCCTCAATACCAGCATTGGTAAGGGCCATGGACGACACTCCGATAAGCGCGCGGTGCTCTACGCTTGCTGCGATGCAATATCAAGTGCCGTGACGGTAGGGCTACCATGTTCCCAGCGCAGGGCTTGCCCCGCAATGACCGGTGCGTGGCGTCAAAGGCTGCCGGAAACCTCAGATCGCCACCTGCGTGCCGATCTCGACCACACGTCCGGTCGGGATCTGGAAATACTCCGTCGCATCGGCCGCCGAGCGGGCGAGCCCGATGAACAGCTTGTCCTGCCACACCGGCATGCCGGAATTGGGCGATGCTTTGAGCGAGCGCCGCGACAGGAAGAACGANGTCGTCATGATGTCGAACTTCCAGCCCTGCTTGCGGCAGATCGCCAGCGCGCGCGGAATGTTGGGCTGCTCCATATAGCCGAAGGTCAGCGTCACCCGCATGAACAACTCGTTGACTGTCTCCATCTTGACCCGTTCGCTGTCGGGCACCAGCGGCTGCGGTGCGGTGACCACCGACAGAATGACGTTCTGCTCGTGCAGCACCTTGTAGTGCTTCAGGCTGTGCATCAGCGCTGTCGGCGCGCTTTGCGGATCGCTGGTCAGGAACACGGCGGTGCCGGACACCAGCTGCGGCTTCTTCTTCAACAGATTGCCGGCGAGGAAATCGAGCGGGATTTCGTTGCGCCGGGTCTTGTCGAACAGATAGCGGCTGCCGCGCAGCCAGGNCAGCTGCGGCTTCTTCTTCAACAGATTGCCGGCGAGGAAATCGAGCGGGATTTCGTTGCGCCGGGTCTTGTCGAAGAGATAGCGGCTGCCGCGTATCCAGGTGGTCATGATCAGCCCCATGAGGCAGGCAACGGATATTGACACCCATCCGCCTTCCACGATCTTGACGACATTCGCCAGGAAGAAACCCATGTCGATGGTGCCGAACAGCAGCGCCAATGCCAGGGCGAGCCCAAGCTGCCATTTCCACAAATTGCGCATGACAACGAACAGCAGAATGGTTGTCATCAGCATCTCGCCGGTCACCGAAATTCCGTAAGCGGAAGCCAGCGAACTCGAGCTGCCGAAGCCGACAACCAGCAGCATCACTCCCAGGGCGATGAGCAGGTTGACGCGCGGCATATAAATCTGGCCGCTCTGCATTTCGGACGTGTGCTGCACCTCGATGCGGGGCAGCAGGTTGAGTTGCACTGCCTGGCGTGCCAGCGAAAAAGCACCCGAGATCACCGCCTGACTGGCGATCACGGTGGCGGCCGTTGCCAAGCCGACCATTGGCATCAGCGCCCAATCCGGCAACATCTCGAAGAATGGATTGGTCGGCCTGCCGCCATTCGCCAATACAAAGGCGCCCTGGCCGAAGTAGTTGAGCAGCAGGCAAGGAAACACCACGGAAAACCACGCGAGCACGATCGGCTTGCGCCCGAAATGTCCAAGGTCGACATAAAGCGCCTCGGCCCCCGTTACCGCCAGGAACACTGCACCAACGGTCACGAAAGCGGCGGTCGGCGTGCCGGCTAAGTAGGCGATCGCATAATACGGGTTGATCGCCAACAGCACCGAAGGATCATCCATCAGGTGGTAGAGCCCGGAAACGCCGATGGCCAGGAACCATAGCGCCGTCACCGGCCCGAATACTGCCGCCACCTTCCCCGTGCCGAAGCGCTGCACGGAGAACAGAAATGCCAGGATGACCAAGGTGATCGGAACGACATAGGCCTCCAGCGTCGGTGTCACCACTTCCAGGCCCTCAACTGCCGACAGCACGGAAATGGCCGGAGTTATGATAGCGTCTCCGAAAAAAAGCGACGCCCCGCAAAGTCCGATGCCGAGGATGAGCTTGGCGCCTTTTGGATAGGCGCTGCGCGCCAGCGCCATCAGGGACAGCGTGCCGCCCTCGCCCTTGTTGTCGGCGCGAAGCACGAAAGCGACGTATTTTATGGTGACGATAATCGTCAGCGCCCAGACGATCAGCGACAGCACGCCCAGGACATCTATACGCGTGTCGGTACCAGGCGAAGCGTGAAGCGCCTCGCGGAAGGCATAGATCGGGCTGGTGCCGATATCGCCATAGACGACGCCAAGCGCGCCCAGCATCAGAACTTTGGTGCTGTGCTGTTCAGTGTGGGAGTGGTTCGGTTGTTCGACGGGTTCAGCCTCGCTACCGATGCTGGAAAGAGCCATCGACTACTCCCCGATCACCGCGCGGTGCGCCTTGCTTGCTGTCATGCGATATCACCTTCGACACGAGCCTTCCACCGCTACCAACCGCAAGCCTTCAGAAACCGCCCCACCGTGCCGGCCATGCCATACTCCAACGCATCGGCTGTCAACCCGTGTCCGATAGACACTTCGGCCAATGCCGGAATGCGCTTTGCCAATGCCGGAAGGTTGTTCACCACCAGATCGTGCCCGGCATTGACCTGGAGTCCGGCGGCGAGTGCGGCATCCGCGGTTTTTCCCAATCTTTCCAGTTCCTTCCGCGCCTTGGCGGAATCGGAATGGTAGCTGCCGTAGGGCCCGGTATAGAGCTCGATGCGGTCGGCGCCGGTGTCGCGCGCGGCATTGACGCCGGTGGGATCCGGATCGGAAAACAGCGACACGCGGAAGCCCCCTTTTTTCAGACGCTTGACGATCGGGTTAAGGAACGCCGCCTCGGCGGCAAAGTTCCAGCCATGGTCTGATGTCGCCTGCGCCGGATCGTCGGGCACCAGCGTCACCTGCTCCGGCTGGTGCCTTTCCACAAGCGCCAGAAAATCCTCGGTCGGGTAGCCCTCGATGTTGAATTCCGCCTTGGGAAACTCGTCGTCGATAAGCGCCCGGATCTCGGGCAGGTCGGAATGCCTGGTGTGGCGCTCGTCGGGCCGCGGATGAACAGTCAGCCCGTGCGCGCCGGCCGCCAACGCCAGGCGGCCGAGCCCGGTGACGCTGGGCCACGGCAGGTTGCGGCGGTTGCGCAGCATGGCGATGGCGTTGAGATTGACCGAGAGTTTCGCGGGCATGGCGTGAGGTCCGGCTGTTTGTGCAGCGCATCTATACTGCCTTTGATGGGAACAGACAGGGGCTTTCGGGTGTTCCAGTGATGACATCTGCTCGCAAGGGGGAACCCAGCCAATGAATTTTCTCCAGTCCGTGCCCGCGATCCGCCGCCTCGAAACCGACCGTGAGGACCTTTTCGCCATCGACGTCGTCGGCCATGTCTCTGCCGCCGACGGCGAAAATCTGTTCGGATTGCTGGAGGCTGCCTACGCGCTGCACCCGAGGATCGACGTCTTGGTGCGGCTGGTCGATCATGAGGGCGTCGACTGGATCGATATGGACGACGAGACGCTGAAACAGGGCACGGTGCATGCGCTAGAGCATATCGCCCGGTGCGCGACGATCGGTGAGCCCGACTGGATAGCGGATGCGCGGAACTTCCTTCCGGCTTCGCCACCGATCGAGTTCAGGCATTTCAATGCCGAGGACGAAGCAGACGCCTGGGCATGGCTGGGCGCGACGCCACTCAGCCCTGCTGCGCCGGCTGCTACCTGACGCCGCTATCTAACGCCAGCTATCTAACAATCGTCAGCCGCTCTGCCGCCCGCGTGATGGCGGTATAAAGCCAGCGCTGGCGGGTTTCCTTGAATGCCCAGCTCTCGTCGAATAGAACGACGTCGTTCCACTGCGAACCCTGAGCCTTGTGCACGGTCAGCGCGTAGCCATAGTCGAAATCGTCAAAGCGCTTCTTCTGCTGCCAGGGGATATCGGCGTCCGGATCCTCGAAAGCCGACTTGAGCAGCTTGATCTTGGCGACGCCGCGGTCGGGATCGTCCTCCTCGGGCGAGACCAGAAGGTTGATGCCCGGCTTCACCGTCTCGCGCGACGAGGTCATCACCTTCCACAGCGAACCGTTGAGCAGGCCCTTGGCGGGGTCGTTGCGCAGGCAGACCAGCTTGTCGCCGGCCTGCGGATAATCGGCATTGAAACCCTTCAGTTCGCGCAGGCGCTGATTGTAGCGGCGGCGTGTGCGGTTGGTGCCGACCAACACCTGGTCCGCCTTCAGCACCAGCTCCTGGGTGACGTCCTCCTTGCCGATGACCTGCGCGGTGCCGTAGTCGCCACGCATGAACTCGCGGCCCTCGCGCACGTCGAGCGCCAGCTGGATGATCGGATTGTCGCGCGCCTGGCGGTGGATTTCGGTCAAGAGCACATCCGGCTCATGCTCGGTGAAAAAGCCGCCGCCCGAGATCGGCGGTAGCTGCGCCGGATCGCCAAGCACCAGGATCGGCGTGCCAAAACTCAGAAGGTCGCGGCCAAGCTGCTCGTCGACCATCGAGCATTCGTCGATGACCACCAGCTTCGCCCGTGAAATAGGGCTTTGGCGATTGAGCGAGAAGGTCGGCGACATCGAGGTCTTGCCGGTCACCTCGTCCGACACCGATTCCTCGCCCTTCGGCCGGTAGATCAACGAATGGATGGTGCGGGCATTGACCGCGCCCTTGGAACGCAGCACCTGCGCCGCCTTGCCGGTGAAGGCGGCGAACTGCACCTGCCCGTCGACATGCTCGGCAAAATAGCGCGCCAGCGTGGTCTTGCCGGTGCCGGCATAGCCGAACAGCCGGAAGACCTGCGGCCGGCCCTCTTTCAGCCAGCGCGCCACCGCCTTCAACGCCTCATCCTGTTGGGGAGAGAATTCCATCGATTCGACAGACCGGATTCGCGAGAGAAAGACAAGCTTGGTGCCAACCACCGTTTAAAACGATGGGATTGCCTCACCTTCAACGGGACAAACTAGCAGGCGCAAATGCGAACGTAAAGTGAACATGCAAGCGGATAACGAACGATTTGAATTCAGGCATTTGAACCTAGATCGGGCAATGCCACTATCACGGACATGATCGAGATGCAGATCGGCGCAGACACCTATAAGCGAGGATATTGATGAGGTCGTTCGCAGACAGGCTGATCGGAAAGTCGATAAAGAAGATCGAAATCGGCGAACCTGGTTATGGCATCGTTGTCTCCTTGTCGGATGACGCAGGGTTCGCGATATATACCGAGGTCACGGCCTGTCTGAGTGACGAAAATGCCAGAACCATAGAACGTGTTACCATCAGCGACGAGCAAGTGATCCTCCACTTGGGTGACAACGACTTCGTCGCCATTTCCAAAAACCGTGGCCGCTTCGCCGTCGTTGAGGCGTTTGTCTATGGGGACGACGAAGGCATGGTCGTCGAAAATTAGTTGTATCGGCCGCCAGATTTCAAACACCAACCACAGGCGGACTATATGTTCGCGCCGCCGCCGCTACCTCTGGTCGGCCCGGGATCGTTCTCCAACAAAATCGGCTTGCCGTGCGGAGTTGCATGCGCGGCGCGTTCCCAGGCGGCGGCGAGCGTGTCGACATCGTTTTTGCCGGCGACGCCCTTGGCCGCCAGCAGCGTTTCCAGCGCCGCCAGCCAATGCTCGTAATAATCGTGGCCATCGCTTGCGGCGCCCGGCTTCTTCACTTGCGCCGACAGCGCATCGGCCCATTCGCTCCACGAAAACAGGCCCTTGTCATGCAGCGCCACCGTCATGGCGAAGGCTTCGGCCTGCCAGGGTTCGGCGAATACCGGTTCGTCCAGACCCGCCGGCGGCAGTGCACCTTCAGGCCGGCTCAAGATAGCTCTCCCAGGCGTCGATGGAGACGGTCAGCGTCGGGTCGGCGCCCTCGCCCCAGATTTCCGAGCCGTCGAAGACCACGGTATAGACCCATTGCGGGTTTTCACCGTTGCCATGCGCGTTGCTGTCGGGGAACACAAAACCGTCACGCACGGCCTCGATAACTCCGTGCTTGCCGCGCGCATAACGCGGCAGCCTCGTGTGGGCGGTGGGATTGAAATTCCTTGTCTGCACCGGGTCGCCGGCCTTGAAGCGCGGCGCCGTCTCGACCGGCCGGTCGCAAGGTCCTCCCTTGGCCAGTACCGCCGGCACGTTTTCGGCCTTCAACACCCTTTTGGGCGTCGCCGCCGGATCGACCGCCCGACCCTCCGTCAGATCGCGCTCGCTGACGAAGCCATGGCGCTTCAGCAGCACCTCGAGCGCTTTGATCCAGATCTGGTAGTAGCTCGACGAATAATACACGGCCGGATGCAGCGATTCCCTGGCGTGTCGGCTCTCGTCGATGTTCCACGCGCCCATGGCGCCGGCAGTCAGCGTGACGCCGAGCGCCCGCCTCTCCCAATCCGCATGAAAATACGGTTCGTCCTTTTCGGGCGCGACCGGCCCGAAACCCATCTGCCCACCGAGATCCTGCGGCCCGTTCATGCCGGTACCTTCTTTGTCCCGGGTTCTTTGGCCACCGCCGTGCCGATCATGGCATCGCGGCTGACCAGTTCGGCGAGTTGGTCCTCGCTCCAGCCTTCGGTACCGTCAGGCCGCATCGGCACCACGAGATAGCGCAGTTCGGCGGTGGAATCCCAGACGCGGATCTTTTTCTCCGCCGGCAAGGTCAGCCCGAACTCCTCCAGCACGCCGCGCGGATCGATAACCGCCCGCGAGCGATAGGGCGGCGCCTTGTACCAGACCGGCGGCAGCCCGAGCACCGACCACGGATAGCAGGAGCACAGCGTGCAGACGACGAGGTTGTGCGTCTCGTCGCTGTTGAACACCGCCTGCATGTGCTCGCCCTGGCGGCCGCTATAGCTCAGCGAAGCGATCGCTCCCGTCGCATCGCGCTTCAGCCACTCGGCATAGGCCGGATCGCTCCAGGCTTTCGCCACCACCCTGGCGCCGTTGCGCGGCCCGATCTTGGTCTCATAGGTGTCGACGATGACGTCGATTGCGGCCGGATCGATCAGGCCTTTTTCGGTGAGGATGGTCTCCAGCGCGCGCACGCGCGCCGCAAACGGGTCGAGCTCATTGTCGTGGTCATGATCATGGGACATGACCTCAGATTAGGATCGGCGGCACGCGGCCGCAAGTATGACAGCTTGGGCCACGGGCTATCGCCTATTCGGCGGCGGCCTTTTGCGGCTCGAGCCGATCCTCGGGACCGAACAGCGAGGCCTGCTCGCCGCTCTCGACCGCATGCAGCTCCGGCCTGTTCTTTTTCGAAGAGAAGAAGCTCACCAGCCAGCCGGAGAAATTCTCGAAATAGACATAGATGACAGGGGTGACGAACAGCGTCAGCGCCTGGGAAGCGAGCAGCCCGCCGACGACCGCGACACCGAGCGGCTGGCGCAGCTCAGCACTGGCGCCGGTGCCGAGCGCGATCGGGAACGTGCCCATCAGCGCCGCCAACGTCGTCATCATGATCGGCCTGAAACGCATCAGGCACGCCTTGTGTATGGACTCCTTGGCCGACATGCCTTCTCGTCGCAGCTCCAGCGCGACGTCGACCATCATGATGCCGTTCTTCTTGACGATGCCGATCAACATCAGGATGCCGATCACCGCGATCACCGACAGGTCCATGCCGGCAAAGCGCAGCGCCACCACGGCGCCCAGCACAGCCGAGGGCAGGCCGGTCAGGATGGTGAGCGGATGGATGAAGCTCTCATAGAGAATGCCGAGCACGATATAGATGGTCAGGATGGCGCCGCCGATCAGCAGGCCCTGATTGGCCAGCGAATCCTGGAAGGTCTTGGCGGTGCCGGCAAAGCTGGTCGAAATCGCCGGCGGCATGCCGATCTGCTCCTTCAGCGCGGCGATGCGGGCCGTGCTGTCGCCCAGCGCCACGCCTTGCGGCAGGTTGTAGGAGATGGTCACCGCCGGCAGTTGGCCGAGCTGGTTGACCGTCAGCGCGCCGGCGGTGCGGTCGACGCGGGCAAAGGCGCCGAGCGGCACCAGGCTGCCGCTTGCCGTCCTGACCTGGATGGCCAGCATGCGCTCGGGCGACCATTCGATGTTGGGATCGAGCTCCATGATGACTTCGTAACTGTCGGCCGAGCCGAAGATCGTCGAGACCTGCTCCGTGCCGAAGCCGCCATAGAGGCTGGAGCGCAGCGTGTCGGTGTCGATGCCGAGCGACGCCGCCTTGTCGCGATCGACCACCAGCGTCGCCTGCAATGAATTGTTCTGCAAATCGCTGGTGACGTCGGTGAAATTCGCATGATCGGCCGCCATCGCATCGTTGAGCTTTTGCGCCCATGTGTCGGTCAGGCCGGTATCGAGGCCCTGAACGACGAGCTGGTAGGCGCTGGCGGAAGAACGCGCGCCAAGTCGCAGGTTCTGCACCGGCTGCATATAGGCATCGATCCCCGGCACAGTGGCCAGTTGCCGCCGCAGATCCGACAGCACCTTATCGATGTCGGGGCGCTGGCTCTTGTCCTTCAGCTGCACATAGAGCTGGCCCTGGTTCAGCGCATTGTTGCCGCCGCCGGCTGACCAGGCCACATGCGAGACATAGGGCGAACGCGAGAAGACACTTGCCGCCTGGTTCTGCAGCTTGACCATGGCGTCGTAGGAGATGTCCTGCCTGGCGATCGTCGTCGCCGAGATCTGGCCGATATCCTCTTGCGGGAAGAAGCCTTTCGGCGAGACCTCGATCAGCCAGACCGACCCTGACGCCGTGCCGGCGAAGACGAGGAACACCAGAAAAGTGTGGCGTAGGCAGAAGGTCAAAAGCCGGTCATAGCCGCGGGTGACGATATCGTGCTTGTGGCCGGGGGCATGCTTGTCGCGATCGGCCTTGGTCACCGACAGCAAGCGCGAACACAGCATCGGCGTCAGTGTCAGCGACACGAACATCGAAGCCAGGATGGCGACCGTTACCACGACGGCGAATTCGTTGAAGATGCGGCCGATGACGCCGCCCATCAAAAGCACGGGGATGAACACCGCCACCAGCGAGATCGAGATCGAGATGATGGTGAAGCCGATCTCGCGCGCGCCTTTCAGCGAGGCATCGAAGGCCGAGAGACCGTCCTCCTCCATGTGGCGAAAGATGTTTTCCAGCATGACGATGGCGTCGTCGACGACGAGGCCGACTGCGAGCGTCAGGCCCATCAGCGAGATGTTGTCGATGGAAAAGCCGAACAGGAACATGGCGCCGAGCGTCGCGATCAACGAGATCGGCACCGCCACGGCCGGGATGATGGTTGCAGTCACCCGGCGCAGGAAGACGAAGATCACCATCACCACCAAAGCGATGGTCAGAAGCAGCGTGAACTGGACGTCGTCGACGGCCTGGCGGATCGAGGTCGAACGGTCGTTGAGCAGCTTGATGTCGGCGGCGGCCGGCATTTGGTCCTTGAACGACGGCAGCATCGCCTTGACCTTGTCGACGACGTCGACCGTGTTGGCGTCGGGCTGGCGCTGCACCGCCAGGATGATGGCGCGCGTGCCGTCATACCAGCTTGCAGTCGTCGTGGTCTCGACCGAGTCGATGACGCGCGTCACCTCGCCCAGCCGCACCGGATGGCCGTTCTTGGTGGCGATGATGAGGTTGGAGAACCCGGCAGCATCGGTGAGCTGCGTATTGGCCGTGATGGTCAGCTGCTGCTTGTCGTTCTGCAAGACGCCGAGCGGCGTGTTGGAGTTGGCCGACGCGATTGCCGTCTGCAGCTGGTCGATCGAAATGCCGCGCGCCGCCAGCGCCGTCGGGTCGATCTGCACGCGCACCGCATATTTCTGCTGGCCGAAGATCGACACCTGCGCCACGCCGTCGATGGTCGACAGCGAGGGCGAGATGACGTTTTCGGCGAAGGCGTCGAGGTCGGTGAGCGGAACCGTGTCGCTGACCAGCGACATCAGAAGGATCGGCGCGTCGGCCGGATTGACCTTGCGATAGCTCGGCGGCGCTGTCATCTCGGGCGGCAGTTGCCGCTGCGTGCGTGCGATCGCCGCCTGCACGTCGGCGGCCGCCGCGTCGATATCCCGGTTGAGCACGAACTGGATGGCAATGGACGTGCGTCCCAGCGAATTGCTGGTCGAGATGGAATCGATGCCGGCAATGGTGGCGAACTGCTTGATCAGCGGCGTCGCCACCGAAGTGGCCATGGTTTCGGGTGACGCGCCGGCCAGGTTGGCCGAGACATTGACGACCGGGAATTCGGCGCTCGGCAGCGCCGCCACCGGCAGGAACTTGTAGGCAAACAGCCCGCCCAGCACGAGGGCGAACGACATCAGCAGCGTCGCGACAGGCCTTCTTATGCAGAATTCTGAGATCATTGGGCAGCTCCGCCGGCTTTGTCGGCTTCCGCCACCTTAGGCGCTGCCTGACGGCCGGCAGTTGCCTTGCCTTCATGCACGCTGGCGCCGTCCTTCAGCCTGGTTTGGCCCTCGACGACAACCTTCTCGCCCGACTTGACGCCCTCGCTGATGGCGCTGTTTTCGCCTTCGGTCAGCGCCACCTGCACCGGCCGCATCTCGACCGTGTTGTCCGGCTTGACGACATAGACGAACGGCCCCTTCTGGCTGGGCTGGATCGCGACCGTCGGGATGGATGTCATCTGCGGCATGATGCCGGCGTCGAGCACGACATTCACATACTGGCCGGGCCACAGTGAAAGATCGGCATTGGGAATGCTCGCCCGTGTCGCGATCGTACCGGACGCGGTGTCGACGCTGGAATCGACGAAGTCGAGAGTGCCCTTGCCGATCGGCATCGGATCGCCATCCTTGGTCAGCGTCACCGCGCCTTGCTGCGGGTTGGCCAGCGCCTTGTGCAGCAGCGCCAGGTTGCTCTCCGGCAGGTTGAAGTTGACTTGCAGCGGATCCATCTCGGTGATCGTCACCAGCGGCGTGGCCGTGCTCGAGTTGCCGTTGCTCAAGGTAACCAGGTCACCGACCGAAACGTTGACCGCGCCCAGCCGGCCGGCAATCGGCGCCTTGATGCTGGCAAAGCCGAGCTGGACATTGTCGGCGTCGATCGTCGCCTTGTCGGCATCGACCGTCGCCGCGGCAGCCTTTTGCGCCGCCACCGCCTGGTCGTAGGTCTGCTGCGTGCCGGCCTGCTTGGCGACGAGATCCTTGGCGCGCTGGAGGTCGGAGCCCGAACTGGTTAGCAGGGCCTGGTCCTTGGCGAGCGTCGCCTGATCCTTGGCAAGCTGCGCCTTGAGCGCCCTGTCGTCGAGCGAGAACAGCAGGTCGCCGGCCTTCACCATCTGGCCGTCCTTGACGTCGATCGATACGATCTGGCTGGACACGCGGGCGTTGATGTTGACCACGGCCGGCGAAGACACGAAGCCGATGGCGTAACGGCGGATCGGAAAATCGGCCATTGTCGCGGTGGCCGAGACGATCGAGGCCGAACGGGCGGCATTACCGCCGGCGCCGGATTTGCCCCCAGCCTTGTCGGCCGAAGCCTTGTCCGATCCAGCCGGCTTGTCCGTTGCTGCCGCCTGCCTGGCGCCCGGCAGCATCTGCCGCAGACTGCTCATTGCCGCCGGCGAAAAATAGACCCATGCCGCGGCGACACAGGCCGCTGCCACCACCACCGCCAGAACGACTTTTCCGCGCATCGACTGAAAGCCCTATGATCCGACACGCCCAACCCGGTGGTCTCATTCTACCCAATCACGGCGTCTTGCCGCGATCTCGCCGAAGTAGATAGGACGCACATTTGTCGGAAAAGGGCCAAAACACGGCATTACGAAGATTTAATGTGCACTGCACAATGACTATGCAGCCGGCTCAGCAGTCGGAAAACCAGCCAGGATGCGGTTGAGATTTCAGGCCGGATGCGTCTATTTCAGCATCGGCCAGAGCGTCGCCGCCAAGAGCACGCCCATGGCGATGTTGAACCATTTCAGCCGCACCGGATCCGACAGGAATCCGCGCAGCGCCGTGCCGAAACCGGCCCACACCGAGACGCTCGGCAGGTTGACGACGGTGAAGGCGATCGCGATCAGCGCCACCGACAGGAACGGGTGGTCCGGATTGGAGTAGACGGCCATGGCGGTGATCGCCATCACCCAGGCTTTCGCATTGACCCACTGGAATGCGGCTGCCTCGATGAAGCGCATCGGCCGTGCCTCCGTCTCACCCTTGCTGGACAGCGAGCGCGACATGGCGATCTTCCAGGCGAGATAGAGCAGATAGGCAGCGCCGGCGATCGTCAATCCGGTGTGCAAGGCCGGAAACGCCGTCAGCACCGCGCCCAGGCCGAAGCCGACGGCAAGCAACAGCACCAGGAAACCCATGCTGATGCCCAGCATATGCGGAATGGTTCTGACGAGGCCGAAATTCACGCCCGACGCCAAGAGCATGAGGTTGTTCGGCCCCGGCGTGATCGAGGTCACGAAGGCGTAGACCAAAAGGGCAAGGAAAGCGTCGAGGGTCATGACGGCTCACAAAGGTCAGCAATGCTGACTTAAATCGACAGGGCGCTGGACGCAACCTCATTCCATTGGTCCAAAGCGCCCCGCCGTGATCCGTCTATCCCGAGCCAGCCAGGCCGGCACAGTCTACCTGCCGTGGGCCCGCGCCGACAACAGGCTGGGAGCGGCGGCCGCCTCCTGATGGCCAGCCACACGCCGCAGGCCTTTGCGCCTCGGCGTGTTCCCGGGAAGCTTCACGCCATGCGCGAGGCCGAGGGCAGCCAGGATGCGGATGAAGAGCCAGCCGAGATCGATCTGCCCGCGTTCCAGGCCGAGCTTTGCGGATTCGGGAAACGCATGGTGATTGCCGTGGAAACTCTCGCCAAAGGTCACCAGGCCGAAACGCGGCAGGTTGTAGCCCTGCACGGCAACGCCATCGACGCGCCAGCCCTGCTGCCCGCTGCGATGTGCGAAATGCCCGACCAGCCAATGCCCGGTCAGCGACACCGAGATCCGCACCGCAATGCCCCAGACCACCCAGCTCCACCCGCCGAGCAGAAAGAAAAGGATCGTCCACGGCAGTTGCTGCAGCATCCAGGTCCGCTCGACAAATCTGTAGAAGCGGTCGTTGCGGATCGACGGCTCGATGACGAAGTCAGGCGGATTGCGCAACGCCACGGCGCAATGCATTTGCCAGAAAGCGTCGGTGAAGAAAGGCCGGCGGTGGGCGTGCAGCTCGTGGCAGGCCGTCTGGCGCTGCGCCCAGTCTCGTATGTCATGCGCATAGATCATGCCGAACGGACCGGCCATGCCGACGAGCGTGCCGAGATAGACCAGCGCGTGTTCGAGCCATGTGAACCCTGAACGAGCGATGGATGAGCAGACGATGCATGCCGACCGAGTGTCCGGCGCAGATCGTCACCGCCGTAGTCGCTACGAACAGGGCGAAAGCGCTCCAGCTGAAGGTCAGCGGCCCGAACACCAGCGCAATCAGCGTCATCGCGCCGACCCAGATCGACTTGGCCGGCATCCAGACGACCTCGCCATCTTCGGCATCGCTCAAGGCTGCGAGATCATTCTGCCTGTGGATATGGTCTTCATCGGCACCCCTCCTCTGCAGGAAACATTTCCGGACCAAAGAGCCTTGCCTTCCGGCGCGCCGGCGCTTATTTAGGCAATAAGCTAACTATCTACTATTCCGATTTAGGTATTTAGGCAATAGACTAAATACCGGAAGCGAAACGACAGAGGCAGGCGGTGATCGAAGACAATGCAGCGGATGGCGACACGGCTATCGGGGCAAGCAGCGCCATACAGCGCGTGTTCGAGGCGCTGTCATCGCAGCCGAGGCGCAAGATCCTCGCCTATCTCGCCCACTCCTCGCTGACCGCGGGCGAGATCGCGGCGCGCTTCGACATGTCGAAGCCGTCGATCTCGCAGCATCTGAGCATCCTGGAGACGGCCGGCCTCATCGCCAGGGAGCGGCAGGGACAATTCATCCGCTACTCGCTGGTCCAGAACAATCTGGTTAACACGCTGAACGGCTTCGTCCAGGACGTCTGTCCGGTATCGCGCCCGATCAAAAGGGAGAGTAAGAATCTGGCGAGCGGCAAGGTCGATCCCAAGCCGGTAAAATAGTTGGACTGAGACTACATCCCTTGCGGGCCGCGGTTCATCGCCGCCACGCCGGTGCGGCAGATCTCGACCAGGCCGAGCGGCTTCATGATGGCGATGAACTGGTCGAGCTTCGAACCCTTGCCGGTAATCTCGAAGATGAAGTGCTCGGTGTTGGCGTCGATGACCGAAGCGCGAAAAGCGTCCGCCAGACGCAGCGCCTCGACGCGGGCTTCGCCGGTGCCGGCGACCTTGACCAGCGCCAACTCGCGTTCCAGCGGCCGCTCCTGGCCGAACTCGTGCGAGCGCACGGTGAGATCGACGACGCGATGCACCGGTACGATGCGTTCGAGCTGGTGCTTGATCTGCTCCAGCACATGCGGCGTGCCGCGCGTCACGATGGTGATGCGCGACAGGTGCTTCTCGTGTTCGGTCTCGGAGACGGTGAGGCTCTCGATGTTATAACCGCGGCCGGAAAAGAGGCCGATGACCCGGGCAAGCACACCGGGCTCATTGTCGACCAGCACGGAGAGCGTGTGGTTCTCCGGCTTTTCCGTTTCCTTGGCGATGAAATAGGCGGAGCCGGTCGGTTGAAGCTGTGCGTTCATGACATGAATCTCGATTTCAGACTTTGAGCTAATTCTCTGTTTGCGCACGGCTTCTCGCGACAGCCCTGCCCCGGCTTGGACCTAGACCAGTTCCCTGCCCTTGGCGTCGATGGCGTTGGCCACGGCTTCGTCGGTCGCCTCGTCGGGCAGGAGCATTTCATTATGCGCCTTGCCCGACGGGATCATCGGGAAGCAGTTGGCGAGCGTCGCCACCCGGCAATCGAACAGCACCGGCTTCTTCACCGCGATCATCTCCTTGATCGCATCGTCCAGCTCGTCCGGCTTCTCGCAGCGAATGCCATGGCCGCCATATGCGTCGGCCAGCTTGACGAAGTCGGGCATCGCTTCGGTGTAGGAATGCGACAGACGGTTGCCGTGCAGCAGCTGCTGCCACTGGCGCACCATGCCCATATACTGGTTGTTGAGGATGAAGATCTTGATCGGCGCATTGTGCTGCACCGCCGCGCTCATCTCCTGCATCGTCATCTGCACCGAGGCATCGCCTGCGATGTCGATGACCAGCGCATCCGGGTGCGCGATCTGCACGCCGAGCGCAGCCGGCAGACCGTAGCCCATCGTGCCCAACCCGCCCGACGTCATCCAGCGGTTCGGCTTCTCGAAATGATAGTGCTGCGCCGCCCACATCTGGTGCTGGCCGACCTCGGTGGTGATGTAGGTGTCCATGTCCTTGGTCAGTTCGTAGAGCCGCTGGATGGCATATTGCGGCATGATCACATCGTGGTTCATCTTGAACGCGAGCGAGTCACGCGCGCGCCATTTGGCGATCTGCTCCCACCAGGGATGGAGCGCCTTCTTGTCGGCCTTGGCGCTCGCCCGCCACAGCCGCACCATGTCCTCCAGCACCCGGCCGACATCGCCGATGATGGGCACTTCCGTGTGCACGTTCTTGTTGATCGACGATGGATCGATGTCGATGTGGATCTTCTTCGAGTTGGGCGAGAAGGCGGTCAGCCGTCCGGTGATGCGGTCGTCGAAGCGCGCGCCGATGCAGATCATCACGTCGCAATCATGCATCGCCATATTGGCTTCATAAGTGCCGTGCATGCCCAGCATGCCCATCCAGTTCTTGCCCGATGCCGGATACGCGCCGAGGCCCATCAGCGTCGAGGTGATCGGGAAGCCGGTGAGGTCGACCAGTTCGCGCAGAAGATGGCTGGCCTCCGGACCGGAGTTGATGACGCCGCCGCCCGAATAGATGATCGGCTTCTTGGCGCTGGCCATCAGTTCGACGGCGGCCTTGATCTTTTCCAGGTCGCCCTGGACCTTCGGCTGGTAGCTGGTGCGCGGCGCCGCCTGCGGCGGCACATAGATGCCTTTGGCGAACTGCACATCCTTCGGAATGTCGACCACCACCGGGCCGGGGCGGCCGGTCGTCGCGACATGGAAGGCCTCATGGATGGTGGCGGCCAATTCGTTGACGTCCTTCACCAGCCAGTTGTGCTTGGTGCAGGGGCGCGTGATGCCGACCGTGTCGCACTCCTGGAACGCGTCGGAGCCGATCAGCGAAGTCGGCACCTGCCCGGTCAGGCAGACCAGCGGGATCGAATCCATCAGCGCATCCTGCAGCGGCGTCACCGCATTGGTGGCGCCCGGGCCGGAGGTCACCAGCATGACGCCGGCCTTGCCGGTCGAGCGGGCATAGCCTTCGGCCGCATGCCCTGCGCCTTGCTCGTGGCGGACGAGGATGTGCTCGACCTCGTCCTGCTGGAAGATTTCGTCATAGATCGGAAGCACCGCGCCGCCGGGATAGCCGAAGACATGCTTGACGCCATTGTCCTTCAGCGCCTGCACCACCATTTCGGCGCCAGTCATTTCCCTGTTTGGCATTTCGCGCCGTTCGTTCTGTCCGTTGCTCATCGGTCTGGTCCCGTACTTCTAGCCATGAGGCGATTGCTGGTCGTTTAGTCGTGTTTCGGGCAATAAAAAAGGCCCCCGATGGGAGCCTGTGTGTTGCGCATGGGAGGTTTTCGCCCGGCGGTTACACCGCCTTGCCCACGCGCTTTCCTACGAGAATGAGTGCCTTTTTCATCGTGGCGGACACTACGAGGGTGAAAGGCAAGGTGTCAACGGGAAAAACGCGCGATGCGAAAGACAAAGCAAGTGGCCCGCCGCCTCTGGTCGGCGGGCCACCGCGGCGCATACGATACCCCTCAATCGCACCGCGCCGGGAACAAGAGCCACTGCCGTGTCACGTCAGGATCAGCACGATCTTGTACGTATCCGGGTCGACGATGACGATGCGCCCGTCGGCCAGCACGAAGTACTCATAGGATTCGTAAGCCGGGACGATCTTGACAATGCGCGCCGGCAGACGGTGCAGGCGCACTTTGTGCCGCGGCACCTCGATGCCGACCGAAATGTCGAAGTCGACGTTCTTCACCGGCTCAACCCTGGTCTCGTGGATGATCTGCGTGACCTGCGTCTTCTGCTCGACTGTCACGTTGTTGATCGAGGCCGTATTGCCCTGGTCGGTCTGGACGTTTGTGTTGCCCTGAGCGTTCTGCTCGGTGGTGGTCCCGGCCTTGCCCTGGGCCTGCTGGTCCGTGCTGGTGCCGGTCTGGCCCTGAGCGTTCTGCTCGGTGCTGGTCCCGGCTTTGCCCTGAGCCTGCTTCTCGGTGCTGGTGCCGGTCTGGCCCTGAGCGTTCTGCTCGGTGCTGGTCCCGGCCTTGCCTTGGGCCTGTTCATCCGTCTTGAGCTTGGCCTTGCCCTGAGCCTGCTTCTCGGTGCTGGTGCCGGTCTGGCCCTGAGCATTCTGCTCGGTGCTGGTCCCGGCCTTGCCCTGGGCCTGTTCATCCGTCTTGAGCTTGGCCTTGCCCTGAGCCTGCTGATCGGTCGTGGCGCCGGCCTGACCCTGAGCATTCTGCTCGGTACTGGTCCCGGCCTTGCCCTGTGCCTGTTCATCCGTCTTGAGCTTGGCTTTGCCCTGAGCCTGCTGATCGGTCGTGGCGCCAGCCTGGCCCTGTGCATTCTGATCGGTCTGTGACTTCATCTTGCCTTGCGCCTGTTCGCCGGCCTTGCCGCCCTTCTGGCAATCGGCCGCGCCAGCGGCGCAGTTGTCGCCGCCGCTCGGCTGCACAGCCTGGGTCTGGGCGATCGCGGCGCCGCACCCGACGCCAAGCGCAATCATGCTCGTGATCAACACATGTTTCATCTGCTTTCTCCTTAAAGAGTCGGTCCCTCAGCCTAGCCAACTCTGTCAAAAATACTTTGTTCCGCATTTTGCGAATAAAATCGGGCTTCTAAGAAGACCAATAAATGTAGGCAGTAGTTTCGCCAACAATCAGCTACAAATTGCATCAAAAAATTAATGCAACGCAAGATTTTTGCTTTTTTCTGAGCTTGTGATCCCATAGCGATGACACCAGCCTCACAAGCTTAGAAGTACTCCCGTCGTCATGACCAGGATGGCTACCCCGAAAACAGGCAAGAGCAACCATCGTGCCTGATGGACGCTGTTGTCCATTAACGCCTNAACGCCTCCCACAAGTGCTGATCTCAACGATGCCGAGAACCCTGTGTTCCGCCCTGAGGAGGCTCTAGGACCTCTACAGCCTGGCACCAGACTTTGGTCCCTCCCTCTATCGTCCATTAGCCCGATGACGCCCGGACCGAAGCCCCACACGGGAACGCAGCCGCGAAAAGCCCGTTCGGCTTCCGGTGTGCATCAACCTCACCAACACCACCCGTATCGGAATCGAGCTCGCGCAAGATGCATGAGCGTTGCTCGCATGAAGGAGAGAATCATGACGACCATGTACCAGTCGACCGCAATTGCCGGATTCTTGCTGCTCGCAAGCGCGGGCGTAGTTGCTGCTCAAGACGTCATCATCGCGCCGGAGCAGGAAACGGTTGTGCGCGAATACGTGAAAAAGCAGCCCCTTGCGTCGGTGAAGATTCCAGGTGTCGAATTGAACGTGGGGACCGCCATTCCCGACACGGTGGAACTGCATGAAGTGCCGAGCGTCAAGTATCGCTACGTTGTGGTCGACGGGCGAACCGTGCTGGTCGACCCCGGCACGCGGAAGATCGTCAAGATCATACAGTAACGCTGATCCCACCGCCGTTCCCCGCGGGTGGCGGTGGGATCATGCCCTGAAATTGCGGTTTCCCCGGCAATTCAACCTAGCGCTTGCTCGCACCATCGACCGTTCTAGATGTAGGATGGCTTAGGCATTTTGGCACGGCCAAAGTCGCGGGGTCGGTTGAGACGTGCGCTACATTGATAGTCTCTATCAAAACTGGAACAGGCTATCGTTGGCTTGGCAGTTCATCATAGTCGGAAGCATTGGGCTGCTGTCGCTGATGCTGGTCGTCGGCCTATGGGTCACCTCGCAAATACGAGATGGAGTGATCCGCAACTCTGCAAGCACGACCGCGCTTTACGTCGACAGTGTCATCGCGCCAATCCTGCCGGATATGCGCAAAAGCCAGCAGCTCAGCGACACCGTTAAACGGGCACTCGATGAAACCCTGGACCAGGGTGCTCTCGGAAAAAAACTGGCGTCGTTCGTGCTTTGGCGGCGTGATGGCAAGGTCCTGTACGCCAAAGACGCGGCTCTTATCGGCCAGACCTTCGAGCCAAATGCGAACTTGCTGCATGCGTTCGGTGGAAACGTGGTGGCGCAATTCAATGATCTGGACGAAAATGAAAGGAAGGAACGCAAGAGCCCCACCGCCTCGCTGCTCGAGATCTACAATCCGGTTCGAGAGCCGTGGTCGGGCGATGTTGTGGCCGTTTCCGAGTTCTACGAGATAGCCGACGATCTTCAGGGCACTTTAAACTCGGCACTATGGTCGAGCTGGCTGCTCGTGGCTGGCGCGACCGCGGTCGCCTTGGCGATGCTCTCGGGAATCGTGCTTCGCGGCAGCAGCACTATCGAAACGCAGCGTTCAGCGCTTGAGACACAAGTGGCGGAACTTCAGTTGCTTTTGGAGCAGAATTCCGCTTTGCGGGAGCGCGTCCAGCAGGCGTCGCGCCGCGCAACGGCAATCAACGAGCGTTACTTGCGTCGCATTGGGTCTGATTTGCATGACGGTCCAGCTCAGCTCGTCGCACTGGCTGCGCTGCGCATGGACAGCCCTCTGCTGCTCGATCCCGCCGCATCCCCAAGCCACCGCAAGACCGAGATCGCCGATATCCATCATACGTTGGACGAGGCGATGCGGGAGATCCGCGCCATCTGCACCGGCCTCGTACTGCCACAGATCGAAGCTTCGACAGTCGCCGAGATATTGCGGCTTGCGGTTGCGGAACATGAACGCCGGACGGCCTCTTCCGTATCGCTTTCACTGCCATCTCGCCTGCCCGACCTGGGGACGTCCGAGAAAATAAGCATCTTTCGCTTCGCGCAGGAGGGGCTGAACAATGCCTGGCGACACGGTCTGGGCAAGGGGCAGGCTGTCAAGGCGCGAGTGACGCAGGGCAAGCTCCTCATTCAAGTGCTTGATCGCGGCCCTGGATTCCAGTCGGGATCGTGTGAAGGACTTGGACTCGCCGGTATGAGGGAACGTATCGAGAGTATCGGAGGTCACTTCGAGACCTTTTCGAGCCCCAGGGGGACCCGGCTGACGATAACGCTCAACATCGAGGACCAGAAATGACCGCTCCCATAAGGATTGCCATTGTTGATGATCATCCGCTGTTTCGCGAGGGTGTGGCTCGCAGCCTCGCCGAAATCGGCGGCTTCGAAGTCGTTGGTGCGGGCGAAACCGCGACGGATGCCGAACAGCTTGCGGCCTTGGCAAATCCCGACATATTGCTGCTCGACATCAGTTTGCCGGGAGGGGGTCTGGCGGCAGCGGAAAATATTCTTGCAACTCAGCCTGACTGCAAGATCGTCATGCTCACCGTCTCGGAGGCGAACGCCGATTTGGCGACGGCGCTCAGGCTGGGCGTACGCGGATATGTGCTGAAAGGGATTGGGGCGGCATCGCTGGCCGAGGTGCTGACTTATATAGCCGCAGGAAAAAAATATGTTTCGCCGACCCTGTCAGCGCAGCTTTTGAATGAACTGATACGGCCGGAAAAGCGCACCACCGATCTCGTTGCCAATCTCTCGGGACGCGAGCTTGGGATAATCTCCTTGGTAGGCGAAGGACTGAGCAATAAAGAAGTCGCCAAACGTCTCAACCTGCAGGAGAAAACGGTAAAACACCACATGACTCGGATATTTCAAAAGCTAAAGGTGCGAAACCGCACCGAAGCAGCCATTCTTATGCACGCGCCCAAAACGGGTCTTGTATAGGGAGATCGGGGCTTGTCTGAAGGTCGGATGCTGGTTGGCGAACCAGCAGTCACAGCCCTTTCAGACGAGCAATGTCGGAGGCCCTTACGGCGCGTTCGACAATTGTCCTTCCAAGCGGATCCTTCATAGTGAAGCGGCCGGCCTCGATGCTTTCGCTGAATCCATCGCGATGCACGACCTGGATTTTGGAGCCCTGTACCGTCACCGTGTCGCCAGCGGCATTGACTTGGCTACTCGGAGCTTGGCTACCGGGGGCGTTGTCGCCGGCACCATTTTTTCCCTTTCCGTTGGCGTTGCCATTCCCGGCGTTGCCGCCTGAGCCATTACCATTACCACTACCGTTACCACCACCGTTACCATTGCCATTGTTTCCGCTCTTGGCGCTGGCAGCGGCGAATTCGATCTTGTAGCCGTCGACATGGCTCAACCGCAGACCAAGCACCGGCATCGCCACCGCAACCGCCGCGAATACGCGCAAGCTAAAGTACGCCCGGCGACGCACGGATGAAAACAGGGGCTGCCTTTCTCCATTCATGCCACCATCACATCATGATGTGTCACGGTATTCAAGAATGAACAGCCCAAAATTGCGGCTCACAAACGCTGAGGAAACTCTCCTTTCGTGCTTGCAGCTCGATTCTCAGACCTTCGTCTGAGTCAAATATACACCGAAGTCTGACCTACTGATCTTGGGCCGCGCCGACGGATGTCGCAATAAAATCCGCGGTGACAAGGCTCGTCACCGGTAGGGATCGGCAGCGAGGCGCGAGCGCCTGCGGCACGCAGACGCTTGCGGCAGATCTCCGGCATACGGTTAGCGCATGCTCGCCGTCGAAGCGGTAGCACATGCCGGTCCTTCTCCGGATTATGATCAGGCGCGATTGGCGAAGTCGCGGACAACCCGTTGCAGCAGCGGCATGTAGTCGCGAAATGCCCGGGTCTTCATGTTGGCGATCTTGCCGGCCTCGTCCCAGATGCGGACCCGAACCGCTTCCTCGTGGAACGGGTTCTTGCGGAACTCGGCCACCTCTTCGGCGTTCATCGGCCCGCCTTGCAGCGACAGCGTGTGGACCGAGGCCTGCGACAGCCTGCCGAAATAGGTCGGGTCGGTAGCGCAGAGGTAGCGCTTGGCCGCGACATGCAGCCTGACGCATTCGACGACCACCGGTGGAAAGAACGGCGCCAGCACCTCGCCGCCGGCTTCGTCATGATGCTTGTCCTCGACATCGTCGGGCGAATAGGTGCCGAACTCGCTGGTGTAGTGGCCGATATCGTGCAGCAGTGCTGCCGCCACCAGCACATCGGGCGCGCCGTCCTTTTCGGCGAACCAGGCGCCCTGCAACATGTGCTCCGACATGGTGACGGGTTCGCCGAGATAGGATTCCGCCCCTCGGCGTTCGAAAATATCGGCGATGAATTCGACGATGTTGCCCGCGTTCAAATCCTGGCTGCTCATTCCGCTGCTTCCTTGAACTCGTGTTGGATCGCCGACAGCGTCGACAAAAGGCCATCCTTGTCGGCGTAGCAGCCCTGCAGCCAGCGCTTGCCGGTGCCGGAGAACGCCTTGCGGGCATGCATGACGCGGGTGTTGTCGACGATGAAGGCCTGGCCCGCCTCGAGCTTGAAGGTGACTTCGAAGGACGGATCCTCGATCAGTTCGGCAAACCGGCGATAGGCGGCGTAGTAGGCCTCCATCTCCGCGAACGGCACATCGACGGTCGGCGCCAGCGAGCGGTTGTTGAAGCGGATGGCGATGAGTTCGCCATCCGGCCCGAGCTCGATCATCGGCCGTTTGGCCTGCAATCGCACGCCCGACGACCCCGCATATTCGAAACGCGCCGGGTATGAACTCAACAGCCGGAAGCCTTCGGGGTTTTCTGCCTGCAGCGCGGCCGCCACGGCAAAACCATCGACGACGCTGGATTCGCCGCCGTCCACGGTGTTTTCGATGCAGGACAGGATCTGCAAGGTCGGCACCGGATCGCGATAGGGATTGTCGGTATGCGCCTGCAGGCCAAGATTAGTGTAGGCCAGATTGGTTGGATTGACCTCGGCGCGCACCTCGAACCATCGGCCGTAATTGGTCTCCCTGATATAGCCGAACAGATCGGACACTTTGCACAGCGCCCCGGATTCGGGCGGCAAATCGTCCATCACCGCGAAGCCGTAGGTCTTCACCGCCGACAGCCATTGCCGCAAGACGGCGCGGTCGCGGCTGGCAGCGAGATAGCCGGCGCGCGGCACCGAATTCTGCATAGAGGCCCTGGTCCATCGCACGGTGCCCTCGCCTGTCCAGCCGGGCTGTCGGGCGGCATCGCGGTCATAGGCATTGGCGCTCAGCCATGCCGCAGGAAAGCGCACCGTCTTTCCCTCCGGTTCGAAACTGACTTCAAGCGCATCGCCCTTGATCGCGGCTGCGCCGATGCATGTCTGCACGGGAATGTCGAGAATGGTGATCAGCCGCTGGCCGTTGCCGGCGCTGCGCGTCTTGTCGTCGAGCGCATTGTCGCGCAACCACACTGCGTGAAAGCGAGTGCGCGCGCCGTCCTTCCACCCGAGGTCGATCGTTCTTCCTTCGTCGCCGATCAGCACCTGGCTAAGCATGGGGATCCGTTCCTGTCCGCAGCGCCCCGCAGCCAACTCCGCAGGGTTTCCGGTTGCATCGTGATGATGTCGAAGGCATAACTCAAATTATCATTTTGCAGCCAGAGGCCCTAAACGGTTTATGACTGAAACAACCCTGCCCTTGCCCCCGCTTGACTGGCTGCGGAGTTTCGAGGCCGCCGCGCGGCTGTCGAATTTCACCGCCGCCGCGGCCGAGCTTGGCCTGACCCAGGCTGCGGTCAGCCAGCACATCCGTTCTCTCGAAGAGCGGTTGAAGCAGCCGCTGTTCATCCGCCTGGCGCGCGGCGTCGAATTGACGCCGGAGGGTGCCGCCTACCTGCCGCATCTGCAATCGGCCTTTGCCGTGATCGCCAACAGCACGCGCGAGTTGTTCGAACCCAAGACCGTCCAGAGCGTGACGATACGCTCGCCGATCTCGTTTGCCGTGCTGATGATCGCGCCGAAGCTGCCGCAAATGGCCAAGGACCTGCCCTTCGTCCAGCTGCAGATCGAGACCATCCACACACCGGCCGATTACGGCGAGCGCTTTGTGGGTCTCGACATCCGATTCGGCATTGGCTCCGGCTCCTTTGCCGGACGGCAGGCCGACCGCCTCACCCGCGAAACCTTGACGCCGATGGCGTCGCCAAATGTCGCCAAGGCCAAGGATTGGACAGGATTGCCGAGACTTACAGTGGTCGGCGCGCGGGAAATGTGGGGCGAGTGGTTCGCCGTCGCCCGGATGAAGCCGGCGCTGGGGCCCACGCACAAATTCGACAGTTTCGTTACCGCGTTGGAGGCGGCGAAGCACGGCGCCGGCATGGTGCTGGGATCGCGACCGTTGGCCGACGCGGCACTGCGCGAAGGATCTCTCGTTACCCTGTCCGGCTTTACGCTGTCGAGCGGTGCCGGCCACTATCTGACCGCACCTTCGGGCGCGCATCTGAGCCCGGCCGAAGAAGCGGTCCGCCGCTGGTTCGCAACGGTCTTCGGCGTCCCGATTTCCCGATAAGCCCCTGAATACGCGGCAAACTATTGGACGACGTGACGCGGCGCATAATTTGTCGCGATACTGCGCCAGGCCGGACGTCAAGCTTCGGCAGGGTTCCGCTCGCTACAGGCGGCCAAGAAAAATCGCGGAGGAAATTCAATGCTCGACAAGGCCCCCAACAAGAAGCTTTCCGACCTGCTCGATCGCTTCGGCGCGGCACTCGCCGCCGGTGACATCGACAAGGCGGTCGCCTGCTTTCAGGAGGATTGTTTTTGGCGCGATCTCGTCAGCTTCACCTGGAACATCAAGACCATGGAAGGCCGTGACCAGGTGCGCGACATGCTGGTGAGCCAGCTGGCCAAAACCAACCCATCGAACTGGGCGATCGCCAGGGGCGAGGACGCCACTGAAAACGATGGCCTGCTCGACGGCTGGATCAGTTTCGAAACGTCTGTGGCGCGCGGCTTCGGCCACATCCGGCTGAAGGACGGCAAGATCTGGACGTTGCTCACCACCATGGTCGAGCTGAAGGGCCATGAGGAGCCGGCCGGTTTCGACCGCCCGCTCGGCGCCAAGCACGGCCATGGCAAGAACCGCCCGACCTGGAAGGAGGAGCGCGAGAAGGAGGCCGCCGAGCTCGGCTTCAAGACGCAGCCCTATACGCTCATCATTGGCGGCGGCCAGGGCGGCATCGCGCTCGGCGCGCGGCTGCGGCAGCTCGGCGTGCCGACCATCATCGTCGAGAAGAACGAACGGGCCGGCGACAGCTGGCGCAAGCGCTACAAATCGCTCTGCCTGCACGATCCGGTCTGGTACGACCATCTGCCCTATATCGACTTTCCCAGGAACTGGCCGGTCTTCGCGCCCAAGGACAAGATCGGCGACTGGCTGGAAATGTACGCCAAGGTAATGGAGCTGAACTACTGGTCGTCGACCGAGGCCATGAGCGCTGTCTATGACGACAGCAAGAAGGAATGGACGGTGGTGGTGCGCCGCGACGGCAAGGACATCACGCTGAAGCCGAAACAATTGGTGCTGGCCACGGGGCAATCCGGCAAGGCCAACATGCCGAACTTCAAGGGCATGGACACATTCAAGGGCGACCAGCATCACTCCTCGAAGCATCCGGGACCCGATGCCTATGTCGGCAGACAAGCTGTCGTCATCGGCTCGAACAACTCCGCCCACGACATTGCAGCAGCCCTTTGGGAGGCCGGCGCCGACGTCACCATGGTGCAGCGCTCGACCACGCACATCGTCAAGTCGGACACGCTGATGGAGATCGGCCTGGGCTCGCTCTATTCGGAAAAGGCGGTTGCGAGCGGCATGACCACAGCCAAGGCCGACCTCGTCTTCGCCTCCCTGCCCTACAAGATCCTGCACGAATTCCAGATTCCGGCCTATGCCGAGATGAAGAAGCGCGACGCCAACTTCTACAAAGGCCTGGAGAAGGCCGGCTTCATGCTCGACTGGGGCGACGACGGCTCCGGCCTTTTCATGAAATATCTGCGACGCGGCTCGGGCTATTACATCGATGTCGGCGCCTCCGACCTGATCATCGACGGGTCGATCAAGCTGAAAAGCGGTGTCGACGTGAAGGAGATCAAGGAGCATTCGGTCCTGCTCAGCGATGGATCGGAACTGCCGGCCGATCTCATCGTCTACGCCACCGGCTACGGTTCGATGAATGGCTGGGCGGCCGATTTGATCTCACGGGAGGTCGCCGACAAGGTCGGCAAATGCTGGGGCCTCGGCTCCAACACCACGAAGGACCCAGGCCCCTGGGAAGGCGAGCTGCGCAACATGTGGAAGCCGACGCAGCAGGAGGCGCTGTGGTTCCATGGCGGCAATTTGCACCAGTCGCGCCATTACTCCCAGTTCCTGGCGCTGCAGCTGAAGGCGCGCATGGAAGGCATCGCGACGCCGGTCTACGCGCTGCAAGAGGTTCACCACAAGGCTTAGGCAGCGCCGCCGATGCGCTTCCAGTAGATGAGCGTGCCGGTCAGCCCGCCATGCGGTTTCAGGGCAAAGTCCGGTATTTCGCCAGTGAGCGTGAAGCCGAGTTTTTCGTAAAGGCCGGAAGCGCCCTCCTCGGTTGCGGTGTCCAGCACCAGAAGCGTGCGGCCTTTCTCGACGGCGAGCGTTTCGGCCGCCCGCATCAGCCGGCTCGCTATGCCCTTGCCGCGGTGTTCGACGCGGGTCATGAGCTTGGCGATCTCGGCCCGGTGCGGCTGATTGACCGGAAAGTCGAGCAGCAAGGTGACGGTGCCGATCAACGCGTCGCCATACCAAGCACCCAGCACCGCTCTTTCACCTCTCTCTGCTGCCATCAACGAGTTGCTCCAGAAGGTTTCCGCCGCTTGCCTGGATAAGGGATGCATGAAGCTGACGGAGCCGCCGGCCGCGACCGTCTCGATCAGGAGGTCGGCCAGCATGTCGCGTGTTTCCGCAGTCAGCGACCTGATTTCGATGGGACTCACCTGCACTTTCCCTTGCTAATCCAGACGCGCGACGCGACGCCGCTTTCGTCTCGCCTTGATCGCGGCGATGCGATCGGTGTCTTTCGGCTGCAGATGCAGCCCGCGTTCGAGGATTTCGAGCGTGTATTCCTCATAGGTCAGGCCAAGCCGCTCGGCCTTTTCCATGCGCATCAGCATCACGTCACGGCTTGGCGCCTTCCACGCCTTGGCATGCGCTGCCTGCCAAGCCAGGAAGATGTAGGGATCGCCCCTGCCCCATGGCGGACCCTTGTAATCATCGAGCGGCGGTCCGCCATTGTCGGAGCGCTTGGGACGTCTTGCCACGATTTCAGCCCCTGACCAGCGCAACCAGATAGTCGGCCGGCTGCGGTCCGACGGCATGGAACGTGCAGTCCGACGGCGCGCCGAGCGCCAGGCAGTCGCCGGGCTCGAGACTATGCACCATATCACCCTCGGTGAACTCAAGTCGCCCGGAGATCAGCCACATCTGCTGCTTGATGAAGGCATAGGACGCCGCCGGGAAACTCACACTGGCGCCAGCCGGCAGTTGCACCCGGATCAATTCGAGCGGCGTGTCGGAAACCGGCGACAGATGCCGGCGGACATAGCCCGTACCGGGGTCGCGCCAAACCGGCTGCTCACTCTCGCGCAGCAGGCCGCCACCTTGCTGCTCGGCGCGTGCAATCAGCGTCGACAGCGTCATGCCGAAAGCAGCGGCGATGCGCACCAGCAGCGCGGCCGTCGGGCTGGTCATGCCGCGCTCGATAGTGCTGAGCATGGCTTTGGAGACGCCGGAGCGATTCGCCAGGTCGGCCAACGACCAGTCCCGCAAGGCTCTTTCGGCGTGGATTCGTCTGCCTATCGTAGCCGACATGTCATTCGCTATATCAGTCATTCGTCCAATATATCGAATATTTAGATTCGGAAAAGAGGCCGGCTGGTTGAATTTTCGCTGACCGGTTAACCCCTGCTACACCATCCCGCATCACGCCACCTTAACCCCGTCTGTGTAGGATCGACGCTCCACGAGAATGGGGATCGGATCGTATGTTTGTCGAGCGCGAAGCCTCCGTCGGCGAACCGACCTCGCAGGAGCGCCGCCGCGCAGAGCAGAGCGACAAGCGCATTCTCGGCAACGTCGTGCAGTGCGACGGTGCGCGCGCCACCATCAGCGCCTATGCCGACGACATCGAAGGCGCGGTCACCGGCCTGTGGACCGTCGGCAAGATGATCTCCATCAATCTCGGGACATCGCGCACCGTTGGTCTGGTCTACGAAATCGGCAAGTCGGATCGCGCCTGGAGCAATGAGGGACAAAATCCCATCGAAGTCAGCGTCGAGCTGATCGGCGAAGTGCGCGACGGCGCCGAACCGGGGGCCAAACCGGTGTTCGACCGCGGCATCACCACCTATCCTCATATCGGCGCCATAGCGCACCGCATCCGTACCCGTGATCTGCAGGCGGTCTACGATCTCGCCGGGCGTCATTCGATCACCATCGGTACGCTGTCGCAGGATGAGTCGATCGACGCCAACATCGCCATCGACGACACGCTGGCGCGCCATTTTGCCGTTGTCGGCACAACCGGCGTCGGCAAATCCACCGCCATCTCGCTGCTGCTGCGCAAATCGATCGCCGCCCGGCCCGATCTGCGAATCCTCATTCTCGATCCGCACAATGAATTCGCGGCATCCCTGCCTGAGTTCTGCGTCCGGGTCGATTCCAAGACGCTTGATCTGCCGTTCTGGATGTTCAGGCTCGAAGAATTCGCCGAAGTGCTGTTTCGCGGCCGAGAGGTCGTGCCGGAAGAAGTCGATGTCCTGCGCGACCTGATCCCCGCCGCCAAGAACCTCTATCGCAATCCCAATTCAGGCTCTTACGTGCGCCGCGGCAGCGATGCGCTGACCGCCGACACGCCGGTGCCCTACCGCATGGTCGATCTCATCAAGCAGATCGACGAGCGCATGGGCCTCTTGGAAAGCAAGAACGACCGCCCGACGCTGAAATCGCTGAAGACGCGCATCGAGTCCGCCGCGTCCGACCCGCGCTATCGCTTCATGTTCAATTCGCGGCTGATCGAGGACACGATCCACGAGACGATCGGCAATATTTTCCGTGTGCCGCATCATGGCCGCCCGGTGACCTGTTTCGAGATGGCCGGCATGCCGTCCGAAGTGGTCAACTCCGTCTGTTCGGTGCTGGCGCGCCTGGCCTTCGACCTTGCGCTGTGGAGCGAGGGCCGGCTGAAGCTGCTGTTGCTGTGCGAGGAAGCGCACCGCTATATGCCGGCCGATCCGCGCCTAGGCTTCGCCCCGACAAGGCATGCACTGTCGCGCATCGCCAAGGAAGGCCGCAAATATGGCTGCTATCTCGGCGTCGTCACCCAGCGCCCGGGTGAACTCGATCCGACCATCCTGTCGCAATGCTCGACCTTCTTCGCCATGCGGCTGGCCAATGAGCAGGACCAGGCGATCATCCGCTCGGCGATCGCCGATTCCTCCGCCTCGACGCTGGCCTTCCTGTCCTCCATGGGCCAGCGCGAAGCCATCGCCTTCGGTGAAGGCGTGGCGACGACCATGCGGCTGAAGTTCGAGAAACTGGCGGAGAACCTGATCCCCGGCACCGCCAAGCGAGAGCAGGACGAGTTCTCGCAGGACGGCAACGACGTCGATCTCGCCGCCATCGTCGAGCGGCTGCGCAACGTCCCGAAACCGCAGCAGCAGATGGCCTTCGCCGAGGTCGTGGACTCCGGCCGCCAGGCCGGCGATCCCGATTACCGCAAGCCGGCCACCGCCCAGCGCGTCCAGCCCGACGACGATTTCGACCTGCGCTACGGCCTCAAGCCCACAACCTTCGGCATGCGCCCGCAGAACGATTGACCTTCAGCGTAGCGACTTTTTTGCCGGCCAATTGAGAAGCCGCCGGAGCGCCAGGGCTCGGCTTCGTTGGCCGCTTGGGTAAATCACGCCAGAAAATTCGTCAGGCTGAGTCGGTCGGTGTCGACTTCGAGAACCGGAGCGGAGCGGACATTGAGTCCGTGAGCACCGGCCTACGCCGGCCGTAGCCATAGCTGCCGCCACCACCTCATGAGTGCTTCGGCCGGCGAAGGCCGGAAGCGCAGAAGACGGCATCAAACGGCCAGCCTCACGAATTTAAATGCCGGGATTTCAGGCGCAGACGCGGTTGCGGCCTTGCCTCTTCGCCTCGTAGAGCTGGCGGTCGGCGCGGCGGTAGAATTCCTCGGCGGTTTCCTTCCGATCCCAGACGGCTAGTCCGACGCTGGTGGTGATCTTGAGGCGGACATTGCCCGACAGCACCGACATGTTGGCAATCGCTTTGCGGATGCGTTCGGCGAACTTCCCCAACAACTCCGCATCCATGTTGGGCGTGACGACGGCGAACTCCTCGCCCCCAAGCCGCGCCACCACATCGTGGTAGCGCGTCATGCCTTTGAGGCAATTGGCGACTGCCCTAAGCACCTCGTCGCCGACATCGTGGCCATGCGTGTCGTTGACCTGCTTGAAATGATCGAGGTCGAGGATCATCAGCCCGACGGGCTTTTCGATGCGGCGGAATTCCTCGAGATATTCCTTCAGCGCATCATCGAAGTAGCGCCGGTTCTGCATGCCGGTAAGGCCGTCGGTCAATGCCGCATGCTGCAGCGTTTCCGAGCGGGCGCTGAGCGAAACCGTCATGGCGCGCAGCTTGCCCTCTTCCGTGGCCTGCCTACGGATCAGCGGGTAGATGAAGAACACGCCGAAGAACAGCGCTGTCGCCAGCAGCACCCCGGTGACAAACAGCAGCGTGTTGAGATAGGCGATCCTCTCGACCCGGGAAGTCGTATCGTGACCGACCGCGATGAACTGCAATTGACCATAGGCATAAAGCGTCACCAGGCCTGCGGCCAGGATCACGAAAATAAAGACGAAAAATGCGGATTCCGCCTTGTGGAAACGCATCTGCTTCCCGTTGCAAAGTACCCGCCGGATCTATGGCATGCCGGCGCCTTACGGACGGTTAATCCAGACAACCGGAGCGGGAATGTTCATTCCTACTTCTGTTTCTTTAATTGTATTGGCAGCACGAAAATCAAATCGCGGTTTGCAAGCGGCCGCCGGGCTGCAATCTCAGCCATTCCGGTCCCAGCTGATGGCGAAACCACGTCGTTTGCCGTTTGGCATATTGCCGCGTCGCTGCCTTGCAGCGCTCGATGGCCTGAGGAAAGCTGATGTCACCCGCCATGGCAGCCGAAAGTTCGCGAACGCCGATCGCCTTCATCGCCGGCAGGCCGGGATCGAGGCCAAGCGCCGCAAGCCGTTTGACCTCATCGAGCGCGCCGAGATCGAGCATGCGGTCGAACCTTGTTTCGATCCGCTCGACAAGGGGGGCGCGGTCCGGCTCGATAACGAAGAACCGAGCGCTGTCGCGGTCGATCAGCGGCCGGCCGCGCGCTGCCTGCCATTCTAGGATGGAGCGGCCGGATGCGTCGAGCACCTCCAGCGCCCGCACGATGCGCTGGCCGTCGGTCGGCTTCAGCTGCATGGCGACCGCCGAATCTTCATGCATCAGGATGCGGTGCAGCTTGGCTGCGCCTTGCTCCTTTAACTCGTAGCGCCAGCGGTCGCGTACCTGCTGCGGAATGTCGGGCATTTCCGAAATGCCCTCGGCAAGTGCGCGAAAATAGAGCCCGGTGCCCCCGACGAAAATCACCGGACGTTCGAAGCCGGCGCCATCGGGTCGCCGTGCAAGCGTGCCGTCATCGATCAGCTTCATCACGTCGCGCAGCCAGGCGCCGGTGGAATAGGCGGTCGAGGGATGCACGTGGCCATAGAGAAAGTGCGGCGCGCGGGCGAGGTCGGCGGCGCTCGGCCGCGCCGTCAGCACATCGAGCACCGAATAGCCCTGCATGGAATCGGTGTTGACGATGACGCCGCCCTTGCGCTCGGCGAGATCGAGCGCCAGCGCCGACTTGCCGCTGGCGGTCGGCCCGGCTATCAGGATCGCGTTCTTCACGCGGCCCTCGCCCGCCTGCCCGCCCTCGCCTAGCTGCTTGGAAGTCTCGATGCCGCTCATTGCCACGCTTGTGTCTCACCCCGTCCGCCGCGCGATGTCGGCCTCGCTTGCGAATATGGCCTCACGGTCGGTCGGCGCAAGCGCTGTTCGCTGGCTGGGCGAAGGCGTCGCCTGCGATCTGGTGTTGCCCGAGGGGGCAGAAGCCGCTGAGGCAAGTGCGGCCTTGCGCACAGCACTTGGTTCAGAGCCGGTCGACGTGATCGTTCAGCAGGCCGAAAGCCGCCGCAAGACAATCCTGCTTGCCGATATGGATTCAACCATGATCGACCAGGAATGCATCGACGAACTCGCCGACGAGATCGGCGTCAAGGACCGCGTCGCCGCCATCACCGCACGCTCGATGAACGGCGAGATCGCCTTCGAGCCCGCCTTACGGGAACGCGTAGCGTTGCTGAAAGGCCTCGATACGGCCGTCGTCGGCCGCATCATCGCGAACCGCCTGACGCTGGCGTCGGGCGGCCGCGCCCTGGTGCGGACGATGCGCGCCAATGGCGCCTGGACGGCGCTTGTCTCCGGCGGCTTCGACGTCTTCACCAGCCGTGTCGCCGCCATGCTCGGCTTCCAGGAAAACCGTGCCAACCGCCTGATCGAGGAGAACGGGCGCTTTGCCGGCCTCGTCGCCGAGCCGATCCTCGGCCGCGCCGCCAAGGCCGATGCGCTGAGCGAGATCTCGGCCCGCCTCGGCCTGACGCCATTTGATGCGATTGCGGTCGGCGACGGCGCCAACGACCTCGACATGATCCGTCTGGCCGGCACCGGTGTCGCGCTCCACGCCAAGCCGGCCGTTGCTGGCGAAGCCAAGGTCCGCATCGACCATGGCGATCTCACCGCGCTGCTTTATCTCCAGGGCTACCGCCAGGAAGAGTTCGCCCAATGAAACCGATGCGCACCGAGCGCCTCATCCTGCGCAACTGGGAAGACCGCGATCGCGAACTCTTCCACCGCATCAATTCGGACGAGCGGGTGATGGAATTCTTTCCGTTCCGCCGCGACCGCGCCGAGACGGATGCCAAGATGGACGAGTTTCGGGGCTGGATCGCCGAGGACGGCTTTGGTTTTGCCGCCGCCGAGATCGCCGCGACTGGGGAATGCATCGGCTTCGTCGGTCTCTTAAAGACCGATCACGTGCCGTCCCTGCCTTCCGATACGATCGAGATCGGCTGGCGGTTGGCGCCCGAGTTCTGGGGCAAGGGCTACGTCACCGAGGCAGCCGAGGCATGGCTTTCTTATGGCTTCGAGACGCTTGACCGGGACGAGATCGTCTCCTTCGCCGTCGCGGCCAACCGCCGCTCGACGGCCGTCATGGAGCGTCTTGGCATGAGCCCTGACCCGGCTCGCGATTTCGACCACCCATCCATCCCTGACAGCCACCCGCACCTCAAGCGGCATGTCCTCTACACCCTGTCGCGCAAGGACTGGCAGGCAAGAAAAAGGGCGGCTAACTAGCCGCCCTTTTCATTTCGAAATCAGATCGTTGCAGGCCTGACCGGACTCAATCCATCCGGATCGTCACGAAGCGCAACTCGCCTGTCTTGGACGCCAGCATCAAGAGCGCATTCTTGCGGCCCTGCTCCTTCAGCGCGCCGATCCGGTCCATGACGTCTTTCGGGGTCGCGACCGATTCCTGGGCGATTTCGGTGATTACCTCGCCGGCCTGGATGCCGCGCTCGGCTGCGGCCGAATCCTTGGTGACGTCGGTGATGACGACGCCGGAGACATCGGCGGCGATGCCGAATTTTTTCCGTGTGTCGTCATTGAGCTCGCCGACGGTCATGCCGAGCACCGAGGCCGTGGAGACGGCGGGCGCCTTGTCGCCGCCCTTGTCCTCATCGGTAGTGCCGTCCTCACCGGCGGCAACCTTCTCGCCGTCCTCAAGCCGGCCGAGCGTCACCTTCACCGTCTGCTCGACGCCCTTGCGCACGATGATCACGTCGACCGCCTTGCCAACCGGGCTTTCCGCCACGACGCGCGGCAGATCGCGCATTTCATGGATGTCCTTGCCGTCGAACTTGATGATGACGTCGCCGGCGAGAATTGTGCCGTTGTCGACCGGTCCGCCCTTGATGACGCCGGCCACCAGCGCGCCCTTGGCGGTGGCCATGCCGAGGCTCTCGGCGATGTCGTCGGTCACCGGCTGGATGCGCACGCCGAGCCAGCCGCGACGGGTCTCGCCGAACTGGCGCAGCTGGTCGACGACGCCCGAGGCAAGCTGCGAGGGGATGGAGAAGCCGATGCCGATCGAGCCGCCCGACGGCGAGATTATCGCCGTGTTGATACCGATGACCTCGCCCAGGCTGTTGAACAGCGGCCCGCCGGAATTGCCGCGGTTGATGGCGGCGTCGGTCTGGATGAAGTCGTCATAGGGGCCGGAATTGATGTCGCGGTTGCGGGCCGAGACGATGCCGACCGTCACCGTGCCGCCAAGGCCGAACGGATTGCCGATCGCCATCACCCAGTCGCCGACGCGCATCTTGTTGGAATCGCCGAATTTCACCGCCGTCAGCTTGTGGCCCTTCGGGTCGACCTTGAGCACCGCCACGTCGGTCTTGGTGTCGGTGCCGACCAGCGTCGCCTTCAGCGTCACGCCGTCGGAGAAATTCACCTCGATGTCGTCTGCATCGGCGATGACGTGGTTGTTGGTGACGACAATGCCTTGCTCGGCGTCGACCACGAAGCCGGAGCCCAGCGACTGTACCTTTTGCGCGCCGCCATCCTTGTCGCCGCCACGGTTCTTGAAGAAGTCGTCGAAGAAATCCTGGAACGGCGAACCCTCGGGCAGCTGCGGCATCGGCACCGCGCCCGGACCTTCCGTGCCCTTCACGGTCTGCGAGGTCGAGATGTTGACCACCGCACCGAGCAGGCCTTCGGCGAGGTCGGCAACCGAAGCCGGTCCGTCCGCGGCCATCGTCGGCGTCACGAAAGCTGGAACGGCAAGCGCGCCGACCAGAAGTGCCGCAGCACCTGCGATGAACGTCCGCCGCGCCGCGCGCAGAAGGGTGTTGGATGTCATCGAAAGCCTCCCGGATTGCTGAAAAGAAAAGCGCTTCGGCAAAACGCCGCGTCGCGTCATGTTGGCAAGAAATACGGCACGTTTGCGGCTATGGCCACATCAGGAGGATAAATCCTCCGTTACACCTTAGAACGGTTCGCCGTTTCGCGGAAACGGCGAACCGTTCGATCCCTTTGCTTTTACGCAATTCCGGACGGAAAACCGCTCACACTTTCCTGGAATTGCAGATCAGCGGTCCTCAGCCACGCACCAACCAGACGATGCCGACGCCGATGGCGATCGCCACTAGCCCGACGATGCGCAGCGCAATTTCCGGCGTCGACAGCACTTCGCCGGCAAGACGTTTGGCAAGGCCGGGAAAGCCGCCATAGACCAGACCCTCGACGACGAGGACCAGGCCTATGGCCGCAAGGAAATCCTGCACCGCCCTACTGGGCGGGTGCAGGTTGTGCAGCCGGCGCGGCAGGTGCCGTCGCCGGCGCGGCAGGTGCCGTCGCCGGAGCCGCAGGTGTCGCCGGCTTCGCGTCCGTACCGTCCGGATTGCGGAAGAAGCGGAAGAACTCCGAGTTCGGCGAAAGCACCATCGTCGTCCCGGAGTTGTCCAGCGCCGTGCCATAGGCATTCATCGACCGGTAGAAGTCGAAGAACGCCGGATCGCGTTTGTAGGCGTCGGCAAAGGTCGCACTGCGCTGGGCTTCACCTTCACCACGCAGGATTTCCGATTCCTTGCGCGCCTCGGCGACGATTTCCACCACTTCGCGGTCGGCGCGGGCGGTGATGCGCTGCGCGGCCTCCTTGCCGCGCGCTCTCAGCCGTTCGGCCTCGGCCAAACGTTCGGCCTTCATGCGGTCGAAGGTCTGCTGCGAAACCTCAGCCGTCAGATCGGTTCGGCGGATGCGCACATCCTCGATCTGCAGGCCGAGCGAGGTGGCGTCGGGCCGCAGCTGATCGCGCACTTCGCGCATCATCACGGCCCGCTCTTCCGAGAGCGCCGCCTCGAAGTCGCGCAGACCGTAGACACGGCGCAGCGCCGCATCGAGACGCGTCCTCAGTCGTGCTTCGGCCAGTGTGATCTGACCGGACACCGCGGAGCGGAACACCCGCGGATCCGAGATGCGGTACGCGATGAAAGCGTCGACCTCATAGAACTTGCCGCCCGAAACCTGGACGCGGATGTTATCGAGATCGAAGCGCAGCACCCTGTTTTCGATCAATTGCACGCTGTCGGCGTCGAAGAAGGCGAAAGGCGCCTTGAAATAGATGCCGGGTTCATTTTTCACGTCGACGATCTCGCCGAACCGCAGCACGAGCGCCTGCTGGCGCGCGTTGACCACGAAGACCGAGGAGTAGAGCAGGAACAGAAGCACGGCCGCGATGACCGCGATGATGGGAAGACGATTGGCCATCACTGGGCTCCTCCCGTGGTCGCAGGCGCCGGCGCCTTCGGCTGCAGTGCCGGCAGCGGCAGATAGGGAACGACCCCTTGCCCATTGCCCTGTTCGACGATGACCTTGTTGGAATCCTTCAGCACCTTCTCCATCGTTTCCAGATAAAGCCGCCGGCGCGTCACGTCGGGCGCCTTGGCGTATTCGTCATAGACCGAGATGAAGCGCTGCGCCTCACCTTCGGCTTCCTGGACGACACGGTTCTTGTAGGCTGCCGCGTCCTCGCGGATCTGCGCCGCGGCGCCACGCGCCTGGCCAAGCTTCTGGTTGGAATACTGGTTGGCCTGCTCGACGAACTTGTCTTCGTCCTGCTCGGCGCGCTGCACTTCGTCGAACGCGTCGGCCACTTCACGCGGCGGCGCCGCGTCCTCGATCGAAACCGCGTTGACATTCAGGCCGGCCTTGTAGCCGTCCAGCGTCGTCTGGATGATTTCACGCACCGACGCGGCGATGCCCTGACGGTCGTCGCGGAAGATGTCCTGGGCCGGTCGCCGGCCGACCGCTTCGCGCATGGCGCTCTCTGCGACCTGCTGCAGCATGCCTTCGGGATCGGAGACGTCGAACAGATAGGCCCGGGGATCGGAGACCTGATAGGCCACCGAAAACTGCACGTTGACGATGTTCTGGTCGCCGGTAAGCATCAGCCCCGACGAGTTGCCGCTCGTCGCGCCGCCACCACCGATATCGACGAGTTGTTCGGCGATGTTGGCCGTCTCGACGGTTTCGACCGGCCACCAATGGAAATGCAGACCCGGCTGCGACAGCTCCGCCTTCGGCTTGCCGAAGCGCAGCTCAACCGCAACCTCGTCCGGCTGCACGGTGTAGACCGCCTTGAACGCCCACAGCACGATCAGAGCCGCTGCGATCAGCGCAAAGACGGCCGGGCTGGCGCCGCCGCCACCGGGCAGCGCGCGCCGCAGCCGGTCCTGGCCGCGGCGGATGATGTCTTCGAGATCGGGAGGTGACCCCGGCGGGCCGCTAGGCCCCTTCGGTCCCTGCCCCCAGGGTCCCTGATTGTTGCCGCCGCCGCCCCATGGGCCGCCGCCGCCGCTCTTGTCGTTCCAGGGCATGAATGTCCTTTCGCTTGGGATTCCCTCAGCGCCGACGTTGCGGCGCAAAATCCAGTTGTTCTTCTATAGGGACGCAGCGATGCGCTTTCAACGCGATCCGCTGCCGAGCATGTCCGTTTTGGACGTTCGCGACCCTTTTATCGTCTCAATGCACGCCGCGGCGTCGCTCGTAAACCGAATAGCGCGTCGCATGGCTGTCCTTTTCACCGGCCGGAACGTCCTGAGCGCTGACAAGGCGCCACAAATCCGGATCGATGTCGGGAAAATGCGCGTCGCCATCGACCGTCGCCAGCACATGGGTGACGTGCAGCCGGTCTGCCAGCGGCAGCGCCTGCGCATAGATCTCGCCGCCACCGATGACGCAGATTTCGTCGACGCCGTTCATGCAACGCCCGCGCACCGTGGCCAGCTGGATCGCGGCCTCCAGGGAGTGCGCTACCTCTATGCCCTCGGCGCGCCAGGCCTTGTCGCGGGTCACCACGATGTTCAATCGGCCCGGCAGCGGCCGGCCGATGCCTTCATAAGTCTTGCGGCCCATGATGACGGGCTTGCCCATCGTATCGGCCTTGAAGCGCTTGAGATCGGTGGACAGCCGCCACGGCAAGCCGCCGTCGCGCCCGATGACGCCGTTCTGCGCAATGGCGACATAGATTGCGACGTCCATCAGTTGGCTTCCCCGGCGCCGTTATCCGACGGCTCCAAAAGCAATATGTCGATGTTGTGCTCGGGATAGAAATCCTGCGCCGTCGTCTCGAAGGTCGTCGGCCCGACCTTCTTGACATTGTCGCCGCAAAACGAGATCAGCGCTTTCGGATTGCCCTTGTCGACGGTCAGCTTGAACTTGCCGATGCTGCCATTGGCCCAGTTGCCGCCGGTGGTCAGGATATAGGCTATGCGGTTCTCGTAAAAATGCGGATAACCTTCGGCCTTGGCGGCCTGCCGCACCGCATTCTCGAAGCTGTCGTCCATGCAGTAGCGGGTCTTGTAGGTCGTATACTGGCTGCCCTCGGAGAACTTGCCGTCATAGAAGAAACTCACCGATGACGTGCCGCCGACGCTCGGTTTGTAGCGGTGCGAGACGTGGACATCCTTGTTGGCCGGAAAGGTCGCGCGCCACCAATAGGTCGAGCGCAACTGCCACCACGGCGTATAGACCTTTTTCGCCTCGGTACCGTCGCTGCCCGTATCCTCGATGATGATGCCGCGGTTTTCCCAATCCTCGGCGACCGTTTTCGGCAGATTCGCCAGGGCCGCCTTGGCCGCATCGCCGAACGGATTGAACGGCACGTTCTGCGCCTTCAGATCGGCGCCGATATCGATGCCGACAGCGAACACTTTCTGCTCGAGCTGCGGCTTTGCCGGCGCTCCGTCGATCGTCACCTCGAAGCCAAGGAAATTGTCGCTCTGGTTTTCCGGGATGGCCGGCATTTCCTCCGGATTGCCTTCGATGTCCGGCAGCGGAAAAGCGACGATGGCATTTACATCCTTGTCCGTGTTGTTGTGGAAGACGTAGTCGACCGTGACCTTTTCCGGCGAGATATAGAGGTCCTCGCTTTGCATCGACACCGCGTCGCTACGCGACAGGATCAGGCCACCTGTGCCGAGTTCGGCGGTCGTATCATTGGCCAGCGCGGGCGCTGCTGAAAGCGCCAGCGCTACGGTCAGAACATATTGCAACATCGAAGCCCCTCGCCAAGAATGCCGCGACCCTAGCCGTTTCAGTGTGGCGTTTCAAAGCCTTCCGTCTCCCAACAGGACGCCACAGTGTCTGGACACGCCAATCGGCGGTCTGGACTAACAGGTTTCGATCGGGCAGGAGTTCGCGTCATGCGCAAGCTTCTCGTCATCGGCATCGGCGCCGGCAATCCCGATCATATGACCGTGCAGGCGATTGATGGCCTGAACCGGGCGGACGTCCTGTTTATTCCCGACAAAGGGGCGAAGAAGAACGACCTTGCCGAATTGCGCCGCCAGATCTGCGACCGTTTCGTCAGCAATCCGAAATCGCGCCGCGTCGAGTTCGACGTGCCGGTGCGCGCCGAGCCGGCGCCTTCCTATCGCTCGACCGTCGATGACTGGCACGAGGCCATCGCCCAGATCTATGAGAGCCTGGTCCGCGACGAACTTGCCGAGGACGGCTGCGGCGCCTTCCTGATCTGGGGCGACCCCTCGCTCTATGACAGCGCGCTGCGCATCCTCGCGCGCGTAAGACTGAGGGGCAATGTCGCATTCGAATTGGAAGTCATCCCCGGCATCACCGCCGTCCAGGCGCTCGCCGCCAGCCACAAAATGGCGCTGAACCGCATCGGCGACCCCGTGCTGATCACCACCGGCCGCCGCCTCGCCGAACAAGGCATGCCGCACAATGCCGGCAGCGCCGTGGTCATGCTCGACGGCAAATGCGCCTTCAACACGCTGGCAGACAAGGATCTGATCATCCATTGGGGCGCCTATCTCGGCACACCGGACGAGATCATCGTTTCCGGTCGCCTGGGTGATGTCGGCGAGGAGATTGAGAGGACGAGAGAAGAAGCCCGGAAAAGAAAGGGCTGGATCATGGACACCTATCTGCTGCGTAAAGCAGGAGAGCCCGAGGAATAGCGCGCTCAAAGGTCGAGTTCCTTCGCGCCCCCCTCTGTCCTGCCGGACATCTCCCCCTCTAGTGGGGAGATTGGCCGTCACGGAGGATTTCGCCAATCGCCTAACAGATTAGCGCCCGTCTACGGGCTAGCTGATCTCCCCCCTTGCGGGGGAGATGTCCGGCAGGACAGAGGGGGGTGTGACGGATCGCAAGCTTCAACCCTCACCCAGCATCAATCTCCGCCTGCAAGGCGTCCATATGCGTGGCCGCCGCTGCCGCCGCAGCGCGCTCGATAGCGCGAAAACGGCTGACGACCGCAAGGCCAACTGAGGTCAGCTGTGCGCCGCCGCCCTTTTTGCCGCCGGTCTGCGCCGCGACCAGTGGCTTGCCGAACACACGGTTCATATCTTCCACCAGATCCCAGGCGTGCTTGTAGGACATCTCCATGCCGCGTGCCGCAGCCGAGATCGAGCCGAAAGTGGCGATCTGCTCCAGCAATTCGATCTTGCCCGGACCTATGCGCCCGTCCGGATCGAGATTTATCCGCAGGCTCAGCGACGGCATCTCTTGTCCTCCACGGTCACACTAGCCCCTCTCGACCCATAGCGCTATTCCAAAACGATATAGCGGCTATCAGCCATCCGCTTCGGCCGGCAGCCCGGCGCCGGTGTTGGCGCGGTCGAAACTGACAGTCTTGATCACCGCGAACACCTTGCCGCCGAGTTGAAGGTTCAGTACCTGCCTGGATTGTTCGGTGATGCGCGCAAGCACGGTTGCGCCATTGCAGTCGATGCCGATTTCGACCGTCGGCCCCTCGCCCGAGCCGATTGCGACGATGGCGCCCGGCAGGATGTTGAGCGCACTGAGACCTTTCGGCTGTTCGGTGGCGATCATCACGTCGCGGGCGCGGATTCGGATGCGCACAGGCGCGCCGACCGAGACCGCCAATTGCGGCACCCGGATTTCGCCCGCCGCCGAGCCGAGCACGGTCATCCCGAAGATCTCATCATGGCGCAGCACCTTGGTGTCGAGAACCGCGCCGCCCTCGCCGCGTTCCTCCGCCGGCAGCAATTCGAGCCGTTGCATGATCGCGCCGGTCGGGCCTGAGGCAGCGACCTTGCCTTGCGCCATCACCACCACGTCGCTGGCCAGCCGCGCCACCTCGGCGACGGAGTGGCTGACATATACGATGGGCAGCTTGGTCTCGTCGCGCAGCCGCTCGATATAGGGCAGGATCTCGGCTTTGCGCGCATCGTCGAGCGAGGCCAGCGGCTCGTCCATCAACAGCAGTTTCGGGCTGGCAAGCAGCGCCCGGCCGATCGCCACGCGCTGCTTCTCGCCGCCCGAGAGCTTTGCCGGTCGCCGGTCGAGCAGAGGACCGATGCCGAGCAGTTCGACGACCGCGTCGATATCCGCATAGCGCTCCGCCGGTGGCGTGAACCAGCGGCCATAGCGCAGATTGCCGGCCACGCTCATATGCGGAAACAGCCGCGCGTCCTGGAACACCATGCCGATCCGGCGCTTGTGCTTCGGCACGAAAATGCCGGCATCGGTGTCGACCAGCACACAGCCGTCGACCGCGATACGGCCCTTGGTCGGCCGGATCAGGCCGGCGATCACGTTGATCAGCGTCGTCTTGCCGGAGCCCGATGGCCCGAACAGCGCCGTCAGCCGCCCGGCGCTTTCGAAACGCGCGTCGACGGCGAAACCGCCGAGCCGATGGCTGATGTCCACCAGCACGCTCATTCGATGTCCATCCGCCGGCCGACGCGCCGCGCCAGCACTTCCGAGGCGACCAATGCGGCCATCGAGATGACGATGGAGATCAGCGTCAGCCTGAGCGCCCCGTCATCGCCGCCAGGCACCTGCGTGAAGGTGTAGATCGCCGAAGGCAGCGTCTGCGTCTCGTTGGGAATGTTGGAGACGAAGGTGATGGTGGCGCCGAACTCGCCCATCGCCTTGGCGAAGGACAGGATCGAGCCGGCGATCAGCCCGGGCAGGATCAGCGGCAGCGTGATGGTGGCGAAGACCCAAACCGGGTTGGCGCCGAGGGTTCCCGCCGCTGCCTCCATTTTGCGGTCGACCGCCTCGATCGACAGCCGGATCGCCCGCACCATCAGGGGAAAGCCCATGATACCGCAGGCCAGTGCGGCGCCGGTCCAGCGAAACGAGAAGACGATGCCGAAATGCTCGGCCAGGAACGCTCCCGCCGGCCCGCGCCGGCCGAAGGTAAGCAGCAAGAGATAACCTGTCACCACCGGCGGCAGGATCAACGGCAGGTGAACCACACCGTTGAGCAGCGTCTTGCCCCAGAATTTTCCGCGGGCCAGCAAAAGCGCCATCAAGATGCCCGGCGGCAGGCTGAACAGCATCGCCACCGTCGCCACCTTGATCGACAGCCGGACCGCATTCCATTCGTCGGGAGTGAGGTCCAGCAGCCAGTTCATGCGTCAGCCGCTACCTTAATTGCTCGGCGTGAGCACGGTGAAACCCTGATCCCTAAACAGCTCCACCGCCTTGGCGGACTGCAGGCACTTCAGGAAAGCCGGGGTATCCTTGTCCTTCGAATCGGTGGTCTGGGCAACCGGATAGATGATCGGCGGGTGCGAATCCTCCGGGAAGGTGCCGACCACCTTGACTCCCTTGTCGGCATGCGCGTCGGTGGCATAGACGATGCCGAGCGCGGCCTCGCCCGTTGAAACCAGCTTCAGCGCGGCGCGCACATTCTCGGCCTGCGCCACCTTGCCTTCGACCGACGACCAGACGCCGAGCGATTCAAGTGCCGCCTTGCCATACTTGCCGGCCGGCACCGCCTTGACGTCGCCCATGGCGAGCTTGCCGTCGCTGATCAGCTTGGCGAGGTCGAAGCCTTTCTCGATCCTGGTTTCGACCTTGGAATCCTTCGGCGCCACCAGCACGATCTGGTTGCCGAGCAGTTTCACCTCGGTGTCCGGCTTGGTCAGTTTCTTGTCGGAGAGATATTTCATCCAGTCGAGGTCGGCCGAGATGAACACATCGGCGGGCGCCCCGCTTTCGATCTGCTTGGCCAGCGCCGAGCTCGCGGCGTAGGAGACGGTCGCCGCTTCACCGACATCGGCTTCGCAGGCCTTGGTGACGGCGTCGAGCCCGTCCTTGAGGCTGGCTGCGGCAAACACGATCACCTTGTCTCCCGCGTGAGCCGCCGGCATCACGGCCATCAGAGCTACGGCAAAGCCGCCAATCGCGATCGCCCTCAAACCAAAACCTTTGTGCCCCAACATGAAAACTCTCCCTGGGCTTGAAATCTGCTGGCTCGACTCCTGCCGACCGATATATCTGGATGAATATAACAAGGGAAGGCCGCCTCCTGCGAAAGCGTATGTTCGGCATCGATTGTTCTGGTTTGGACGTGCACCGAAACCCGGAAAGGAACTCCGATGAAGATCAGCGCCCGCAACATCCTCAAGGGAACGATCGTCGAGATCGTCAAAGCACCTCGCCTGTCCGCGGTGATGTCGCCGGCTCCGTCGTCACGCTTCGATCACCAACGAGGCCGTTGCCGATCTCAAGCTCGAAAAAGGCAAGCAGCCTATGCCATGATCAAGGCAACCGACGTCATGGTCGACATCGATTGAGGGTCGGAATTGATTGACGGTGGACGGATCAGACCGCGATCGGCGCCTTGATCGACGCGTCGGCAAAATAGTTTTCCAGCCGGAATTCCTCGAAGCGGAAGGCGAACAGGTCCTTCACCTCCGGATTGATCCACAGCGTCGGCGGCGCCTTGGGTGTGCGCCGCAATTGCTCGCGCGCCTGCTCGAAATGGTTGGAATAGAGATGCGCATCGCCCAGCGTATGGACGAACTCGCCGGGCTTCAGCCCGGTCACCTGCGCCACCATCAGGGTCAGCAGCGCGTAGGAAGCGATGTTGAAGGGTACGCCGAGAAAAATGTCGGCCGAGCGCTGGTAGAGCTGGCAGGACAGCTTGCCGTCCGAGACGTAGAACTGGAACAGGCAGTGGCAGGGCGGCAGCGCCATCGCCTCCACTTCGGCCGGGTTCCACGCCGAAACGATCAGCCGGCGTGAATTCGGATTCCTGCGTATCTCCTTCAGAACATTGGCAATCTGGTCGATCGACCCGCCACGGCCATCCGGCCAGGAGCGCCACTGCTTGCCATAGACCGGGCCGAGATCGCCATTCTCGTCGGCCCATTCGTCCCAGATCGAAACGCCATGATCTCTAAGGTATTTGATGTTGGTGTCGCCGGCCAGGAACCACAGCAGTTCATGGATGATCGACTTCAGATGCAGCTTCTTGGTGGTGGTGACGGGAAAGCCGCGCGACAGGTCGAAGCGCATCTGGTACCCGAACACCCCACGCGTGCCGGTGCCCGTGCGGTCGCCACGATCGGCGCCATTGTCCAGCACATGCTGCAAAAGGTCGAGATACTGGCGCATCGGCTTCGCCTCGATTCGGGGTTACCGCCATCATAACCGACTGGCCGCCGGCCGAACACAGCAAAAGGGACCAGAACGCGGCTTGCCCCATCTCTCAAGAGGTGGCGCTGCCCCTCACCTGCCTGCCGGCATCCTCTCCTCGTATAGGGACGGGGAGAGGGGCGCTGTCATCAGCGGTTTCGCCAATCACAAGCTTGTTCGAGAGAGAGAGCCAAGGCTGCGGTCAGCCCTTTCTCCCCGTCACTATACGGGGAGAAATGCCCGGCAGGGCAATGAGGGGCGGTGCTGACCTCAGGTGAGGAGCAAAATCAAACGCGCGCTCTGCCTATCGGCAATAATCTCTACAAAGAGCCGAGCTTGCCCAGATCCTTGGCGACCAGATAGTAGAAAGTCACGCGGCTCTTGGAGCTGTCGGCGGCCAACGCCTTGCAGGTCTTCTCGATCGCTGAGTCGGCTTTCGCCCCGTCGGTCACGCCGAGTTTCTTGGCAACCCAGTTGGTCTTGACGCGCTCCAATTCCTTGGGGTCGGTGCAGGATACCAGCGAGGAATCGCGGTTGCGCAGCGCGATGCCCAGATGTTTCACAATCTTGGCAACCACATCGGCATTTGCGGCGGCGTCGTATTTCTTCACGTCTGCGAGATAATCGGCCATCAAATTTCCCCATGTCGGCGCCACGGGATCCGATCGATGAGGGCTGTGGCGCGCTGCCGCAACTTGTGCGCTCGGTCGATACTCCTCACCATCGCAAAGCTTCGGTTGAGACCGCGCGCGAGTCAACCCTCGGCGCCGCAGTTTGGTGCGGCCAAGAAGTGTCATTGCGGCCTTTCATTTTGTGCGCCCGCCCCCTATATTCGTTTTGTCGGCTTGACCGACTATGGCGATAAATGGGCGATGTAATAAGCCGTTCGGACCCGGGGGCGGTACCCGGCGCCTCCACCAAGAACCGCTCTGTGATCAGAGCGGCTGTTGCTGGGGGCGAAATAGGATCGACGAAGGTGTAAAGATCGTACTTTTGCCCGGCATGGTACCACCGTCATCGGGCTAAACCTGTAGTTGCAAATGACAACTATGCGGAAGCACGTCTCGCCGCGTAAGCGGCGCGATAGCTTCAAATCAAGCCCTAGAGGTTCGCACTTCTAGGCGGGGTTCGGAGGTACCTGGCAACAGAAACCTCCACTTCTCCCCTCCTCGATGTCGTACGCTCAATGCCGGCTGCCGCTGGCCGGATTTCGCATGACGATGGGCCGCGAAGCCTACACCAAATTGAGCCATGAGCTGGTGCAATTTGCCGCTGGCGTCGTGAAGGCCGTGGTTCTGGCCGGGGCCGGATTACCCCAGACGTGAAAAAGGCCGGGATGACCCGGCCTTTCCGGTCGATTGCGGTCAGCTTACTCGGCCGGCGCTTCAACGGCTTCGCGCGAGCGGCCAAGCGTCAGTTTGGCCAGCGTGAACGAGATCACCGCGCAGAGCGTGATGCCGGCCACCATGGGCAGCGGGGTGCCGTCGAAGAAGATGCCGGCGACGCCCATCGCCAGCGCACCGATGGCGAAGTGCAGGGTGCCCATCAGCGCCGAGGCCGTGCCGGCGATCTCGCCATGCTCTTCCATGGCCAGCACCGACGTCGTCGGGATGACCAGGCCAAGGAAGCCGTAGCCGACGAACAGCAGTGCCGCCATAACATCGAGCCGGTCGACGCCGGTCGCCATGACTGCGAACAGCACAACCATCGTCGTGGCATAGCCGGTTACCGCCACCCAGACGACGCGCTTCAGCCCGAAGCGCTCCGACAGCATCCCCGTCAGTTGCGACATGCCGATGAAGGCCACCGCATTGATCGAGAAGAACACGCTGTAGACGGAAGGCGACAGCCCGTAATGGTCGATCAGGATGAAGGACGAACTCGAGAGGTAGACGAAGAAGCTGGCGATGCCGAAGCCGGCGATCGCCACCAGGCCGAGGAAATTGCGGTTACCCATGAGGAAGCGATAGCCGGCGAGTGCGGTTCCGAAGGAGGAACCGACGCGTTCTTCCGCCGGCCGCGTCTCCTTCAGCGAGGTCGCCAGCAGAATGGTGGCCAGCAGGGCCGCGCCCGTCACCGTCCAGAACACGGCGCGCCAGCCGAAATTCTCGATGATCTGGCTGCCGGTCAGCGGCGCCAGGATCGGCGACACCGAAAACACCAGCATCAGCAGCGACATCAGCTTGGCGGCTTCGGTGCCGGTGTGCAGGTCGCGCACGATGGCGCGCGGCACCGCCATGCCGGCGCTGGCGCCCAGTCCCTGCAGGAAGCGGAAGGCGATCAGCCATTCGATGGTCGGGCTCATGGCCGAACCGATACCGCCGACCATGAACAGCGCAAGGCCGCCGTAAAGCGGCAGCTTGCGGCCGACCATGTCGGAGATCGGTCCGACGACGATCTGGCCGAAGCCCATCGACAGGAAGAAGATCAAAAGGCTCATCTGAACGGCGGCGGTGCCGGCATGCAGATCTTCGCCGATCGAAGGCAACGCCGGCAGATACATGTCGATGGCGAAGGGGCCGATAGCGGACAACAGGCCGAGCACGACCGCGATGCGGAGGAATTTGGGACTCATGATAAAGGCTTCTTTCAAGTCTGGTTGGCGCCGCCAACGCGACGACTAACCCTAGGACGTTCCATCCCGTTGAAATCCGACGGCTCAGAGCGAGATTATTCGTCTCTACGGAGCGAATTCCCCATTTATTGTGTCCACAAATTTAGACAGCCTTGTCTAATTCGTCAATCACCTCTATATAGATTTCTATGAAGCTTGCCGTTTCTCCTGACATTTTCCCGCCACGCGGCCACGAGGCCAAGCGTATGTCGATTATCGATGCGGCGGCTTCGGTCTTTTGCCGGGAAGGCTTTGCCGGCGCGAATATCGACCTGATCGCGGTGGAGGCCGGCGTGTCGCGCCAGACCATCTATAATCACCACCGCGACAAGGAAAAGCTCTTCATGGCTGTGGTGCGCGATCTGACGGAGCGCTGCAATGCCGGCATCTTCGCCACCTTCGCCTCTTTCCCAGACCAGCCGAAGGATCTGGAAGCCGACCTGATTGGCTTTGCCGTGCGCATGAATCAGAACTGCATCTGCAACCGCGACGGACGCTTCCTGCGCAAGCTGATCCAGACCGAAGGCGAGCGCTATCCCGAGCTCTTCGCCGAATGGCGCGACCAGGGGCCGGGCCGGACCTGGCCGGCACTTGCCGCCCGTTTTGCCCGCCTCGCCCATGCCGGCCATCTCGCGGTCGACGATCCCGATGTCGCCGCACGCCAGTTCCTGGCGCTAGCCAACGCCGAACTGCAGACCACCTTCATGCTCGGCGGCATGCCGTCGGAAGATGAAGTGCTGCAATCCGCGACCCACGGCGTGCGCACATTCCTGCGCGCCTTCGGCAAGCGCAGATCAGCGGCAGCGGTGGAAAAACAGCTGGCCAGCGCCTGAACGCCAAAGCAGGCGATCAAATCGTCCGTTACGGGCTTCGCTTCGGCGCATCAGCGATCTATATCCGGTTTACGCCGCGCTCAAGCTTGATTACAGCTATGCGGACGATTCAACGGAACCCGACCAGCACATGGCCGACGACCACATCCGCTACGACATTCTGGCCCAGGAGGCGTTGCGCGGCGTCATGCGCAAGGTCCTGGCCGAAGTCGCGCGCACCGGCCTTCCCGGCAATCATCATTTCTTCATCACATTCCTGACCGGCGCGCCGGGCGTGCGGGTGTCCTCCAGGCTGCGCGAGCGCTATCCCGAACAGATGACCATCGTCATCCAGTTCCAGTATTGGGACCTCAAGGTGACCGATACCGGCTTCGAGGTCGGGCTGTCCTTCTCCGACGTGCCGGAGAAGCTGGAAATCCCGTTCTCGGCCGTACGCGGCTTCTACGACCCATCGGTCAATTTCGAACTCGAATTCGACGTTAAGACCGACGTCCCGGCGGAAGACGATGCAGCCGCCCAGCCGGCTGCCGAGCCTTTGGCTATCGTCTCCGAGAAAAAGCCGAAGGCCGAGAAGAAGGCAGCTGCCACTGAGGCGGAGAAAAAGCCCGCCGTGGCCGATGCCGCCGCCGGCAAGGGCGCCGACGTCGTGTCGCTCGACGCCTTCCGCAAGAAGTAGCGGGACGGTCGGCGCGACATGGGCGAAATCGTCAACCTTCGCCAGGTCCGCAAGCAGAAGGCGCGCACCGAAAAGGAAAAGCTCGCCGGCGAGAACCGCGCTCTGCACGGCCGTTCCAAAGCCGAAAGAACTCGTGACCGTCTGACATCGGACAAGGCCGAAAAATTCGTCGCCGGCCACCGCCGCGAACGCCCGGAAGACCAGGGCGATTGATGGACCGCCTGCGGTGAGCCCGGTCGAAAAACGCTCCGTGACCATCCGCGGCCATCGCACCAGCTATTCCCTCGAAAAACCCTTTTATGACGATCTCGTCGCCATCGCCGCCGCGCGCAAGCTGACCCTTGCTGCCCTGGTCGCGGAGATCGATGAGACAAGACCGCGCGATGCCAATCTGTCCTCGGCGCTCAGGCTCCACGTGCTGGACTGGGCCAAGCGCGGCGCGGTCTGAATGGTTCTTAATTGCCCAGCGACTTCAGCAAATTGTCGACCGAGAACGGATTTGTCCTGGGCTTCGGCGGCGCCGGGGCCGAACCGTCATTGACACCGGGAAGTGAGCGGTCGACCTTCGGCGCCTGCTCCTGAGCCTTGCGCTCGGCCTCCAGCCTGGCTTTTTCCTGCGAAGCGGTCCGCATCGCCTGCTCAGCCTTCTTCCGTTCGTCCTCGGCCTTTGCGGCGTCTTCGGCAGCCTGCTCTTCGGCCTGCGCCTTCGCGTCCGCATCCGCCTTGGCCTTGGCGTCAGCCTCTGCCTGCGCTTTCGCATCGGCATCGGCCTTTGCTTTGGCATCCGCCTTGGCCTTGGCATCCGCTTCGGCCTGTGCCTTTGCGTCGGCCTGTGCCTTCGCCTTGGCGTCGGCCTCGGCTTTGAGCCGTGCCGCTTCCTCCTGCTTGCGCAATTCCTCGGCCGCGTTGTCGCGCTCGGTCTGCAGGGCGGCGTAGTAGCGCACCTCGCGCCGCAGCCGCTGCTTCTCGAGCAGTGCGGCCTGCATCGCCTCGACCCGCTGCTGCTCCTTTTCCAGCGCGCGCTGGGTCAAAAATTGCGCCAGCGGCTCGCTGTCGAACTGCTTCTTCAGCGCCCCGAACGGCCCATCGACGCTGAAATTGGCCGTCGGATCGGAGCCGATCAGCGCCTCGTCGCCAGGCTTATAGGTGACCGCGCCCTTGGTGGCGACGGTGCCGGTGTTGAGGTCGGCCGTGATGTCGGCAGACAGCGTCGCCGCCTGGTTTTCGAATTTGATCGGTGGTGCCCGCAACGTGCCGCCGGCGACCGTGAAGGCGATGTCGGCATCGCCGGCAGCAAAGCTGCCGTCGCCAGCGATCTCAGGTGCAAAGCCCGCGGTCTTGGCCACGTCGATGTCGCGCCCGATCGCATCGGCCTTGGCAATCAACGCGCCGAAGGCATCGGGATTGACGCCGGCAATGGTGAGGCCTTTCAGCGCCGCCGTGCCCGAGCCGGAGAGTGCGGCAATCATCGCGTCGACCGATTTGCCGCTGGTCGACAGCCCTGTCGAGAAATCGCCGTTGCCACTCAATCCGGCAGCCGGCAGCACAGTCGCCAGGTCGGCGCCGGCAAGCCTCATCTGCCCGGAGAACAGCCCCGTGCCGTCTGTGTTCTTCAACTCGAACAATCCGGTGAGCGCGCCGCCGAGCAGTTTTGCCTTCAGGTCCGAAACGCGGATGCCTTCCTGGTCCAGTTTCAACGACAGCGACGCGTCATAGGCTGTCGCCAGCGGTCCGGCGGCAAGCGTCGCCGTCGTCAGGTCGAGATCGGCGCTGAACGGCAGGCTGGATTTCTGGCTGAATGGCGCCGTCGGCCAGTTCGCGTTGCTGCTGAGGAACGACTGGTCACCGAACAGCGCAACCGCAATCGGGTCGAGGTCCAGTTCGTCGAGCGCCAGCGCACCGGCAAAATGCGGCAGCCCCTGCTTCGCATCGATGTTGACGTCGCCCGAAATCTCCGACTCGTTGATGGATCCGCTGAGGCCGCTCAACACCAGCAGGCCGTTGCCGAAATCGGCATCCGCGCTGAGCGAGGTCGAGGTGCCCGTTCCCATACCCGGCAGGCCGGCGCCGGTCGTCATCAGCCAGGGCTCGATATCGGAAGCGTCGAGGCCGATCTTGCCCTTGGCGGTGGCGCCTTGCGGCGTCTGAGCGACGGTGCCGTCGAACGTCGCCTTGAAGTCATCGGCGGCGAAATTGAAGCTCGTCGCCAGGCCGCCGCCGAGTGTGCCTTTCGCCGAAATATCGGTGCTTGCCTGGCCGAGCATGCCGAGCGGCAGCGCCGGCAGGCCGTAGAGCGCCAGCAGCACGGTGGCGTCGGGATTTTTGGCGTTGAAGGTCAGCGTCACCGGCGCGTCGAGCAACTGGCCGACGGCACCCTTGCCCGACAGCGACGCCGAAAAGGCCGAACCGCCGGCCTTGCCTTGTCCGCTCACCGCCAGCCCGGTCGTGCCGTCGCCATTGTCGGCGGCGCTCGCCACCAGATCGACGCGCGCGTCCTGGAACAGTTCAGGATAGGCGGCCGTGCGGCCAGCCAGTCCCTTCAGCATCAGATTGTCGGGATAGTGTTGCGCGGCAATGTCGATCAGCGGCTTCAGATCGACGGCGACCACCGAGGCATCGAGCTTGCCGGTCGGGCTTGCCGGAAAATCCTTGATCCGGCCGGTGGCGCTGATCGAGGCGCCGGCAAGGCCGCCAATCGACAGCCGGTCGATTTCGAGCAGCCCGTCGCGGAGCCGGAGCGCGGTATCGACCGTGTCGGCAGTGAGCCCGCCGGCATTGACCGGCCCTGCCTTGATCTGAAAATCGAGGTCACGGTCGGAAAAGCGGTTGGCGCCCTTGTCGCTGACGAAGATCGAGGCGAAGGCCGTCAGCCCGTCGACATCGAGTTCGCCGCCCTCGAGCCGCATCAGCACCGAGGACTTGGCGTCGTCGGGCTGGCTGGAATCGATGCGGCCGGTGAACTTCGACTTGCCGAGGATCAGTTCGAGATCGCTGAACGCCTGGCGCTTCTCCGACAGGTCCACCTTGGCCTTGAAGCCGGCGGCCGGCAGCCGGCGGATCGCCTCGTCGACATCTTTGGACAACCAGGCAGCAAAGCCGGAAGGCTGCGCCACCGCCAGCAGCATGGAGCCGCTGAAACGGAAATGATCTTCGACGCTGAGCATGCCGCTGGCTTCCAGCGTCGTGCGCCCGGGCAAGGTCGCGGCCAGCGATTTCACCGACCAGCCGCCCTCGACCGGCTCGGCCGAGAGATGCACGTCGCGCACCGTGGTGTCGCCAGCCACCACCGCCGGCAGCTTGACCTCGACAGTGCCGGGGATGCTCGGCTTCGGCAGTTCGAGCAGCGCCTGCTCGATTCCGGCAATGCGCTGGTCCAGCGTCAGGCCGGCGCCCTTCTCAGCGCCCACCGCCTCGTCCAGTTGCACCTGCGCGCCATTGGCCTCGATGGCGAAGTTCGGCCTAAGGCCGAGATCGACCGAAGCCTTGCCGTCGGCTGTGTAGGGATTGTCGAGCGGCCCGGTCTCGAAGCGGAATTCGTCGACGCCAAGCTTCTGGTGGTCGAGCGAGAACTTGCCGTTCAGCCTGAACCCCGGATCGGGTTTGCCGGCGCTGATTTTGCCCGTATTGATCTCGACAACCTCACCATCGCTGCCGCGCAGCGTAGCCGAATTCTTGTCGTTGCCGGAAATCTTGAACTGGCCGGAATAGACGGCAGCCCCATTGACGATGCCTGCATTGCCGTCGGTTTCGATGACCAGTGGATAGGCATCGGGATCGACCTTGAGCCTCAGCCGCATCTGGCCGCTGCCTTCGGCCTTGCCGGTCGAAGCCGCAACCGTCGAACGCAGTCCGTCGAGCAGCAACGTTCCGTCCATGCGCCACGGCCCGGCCAGCGACTTGGCAGAGATGGTCGAATTGATCTCGGAAATCAGATGGCTGCGCCCGCCTGCGGCATGGCGGAGCGCAATTTCTCCCTCCGTCACCGTGAGCTTCTCGATCGAGATCTGGTTGAGATCGAAGGGCGAGGACGGCCGTATCGCCCAGTCGACCGTGCCGTTATCGGCGATGTCGATCGTCGCCTTCGGATGCACCAGCCGCATGTCGAAAATCAGCACTTCGCCGCGCAGGAACGGCGCCAGTTCCGCGTCCATCGAAAAGGTCTCGACGGTCATTGCCGGCTGGCCGCCGGGGCCGCCGGCGACCGTGACGTTTGAGAAGGTCACCGAGGGGAACGGCAACAGCCGCGCCGTGGCGTCGCCTTGCACCGTCACCTTGCGGCCGAGAATGGCGCTCGCCTCGCGCTCGAATTGGGCGCGGTACCCGGTCCAGTCGACAAAATACGGCACCACCAGCGCCGCAACCAGCACCAGCACAAACAAGCCACCGAAGATCACGAACAGGCGTGCGAGCATCAGCTCCGAACGGGTTGATTGAAAGTCAGCCGCACTCTACCCGCATCAGCGTGTCGATAAAGAGGCAATTCATCCAGAGTTGCTTGATCTCTGTATCTGGACGAGCAGAGATTTCGGACGCCTGTGACTGCGTGCCGGCCGACATGCAACAGACTAACCCGCCACCGCCCGTCGGCGATATTCGTTCAGCAGCATTACCATCTCCTCGGGCGACAATGTCCAGCCCTGCGGTAATGCGGCTTCGGCGCCGAGGCTTTTGGTCACGCTGCCCATGACGGAGCTTTTCTTGACCCCCGGTGCGAAATTGTACCCGATCGTATCGCCTATCCTGCGCCGGCGGTGGACGACGAAGAAGCTTTCGATATCCTTCCAGGGGACCAGCTTGGGCGATCGAACAAGGCCTCCGCCGAGACTGAAACCTTGTCCGTTCAGCACCAGAATCTGCGGCCGCACAAGCTGCCAGGCAAACACCAACGCGACCAGCCCGAAAAAGGCCACGCACCACCAAAGGCCGGCGGTGTCGCCGTCCTCGGACACATAAATCAGGAAAGCGCAGGCCAGGACAAAGAAGAGGCTGGCCGACAGCAATAACAGTGTCTTGCCAAGCGATGCCCTTATAATCAGGGTATCCATTGCCGCTCCTCACATTTCGGCTATGCAGGTAATATCTTGCCTGGGTTCATGATGTCTTGCGGGTCGAGCGCTTTTTTTATGGAGCGCATGATGTCGACACCATGGCCGAGCTCATGGCGCAGGAAGCCGATCTTGCCCTGGCCGATGCCGTGTTCGCCGGTGCAGGTGCCGTCCATGGCGATCGCCCGCATGTTCAGCCGCGAGACGAATTTCTCCGCCAGCGCGATCTCTTTGGGGTCGTTGACGTCCATCAGCACCAGCACATGGAAATTGCCGTCGCCGGCATGGCCGACGATCGGCGCAACCAGGCCCATCTGGGCAATGTCGGCCTCGGTTTCGGCAACGCATTCGGCCAGCCGCGAGATCGGCACGCAGACATCGGTCGACAGGCCCTTGGTGCCCGGCCGCAGCGTCAGCGACGCCCAATAAGCATCGTGCCTGGCCTTCCAGAGTTTCGTGCGCTCCTCGGCGACGCTGGTCCAAAGGAATGGCCCGCCGCCATTGTCTTCAGCAATGGCACCGAAGGTCTCGGCCTGTTCGGCGACGCCGGCATCGCTGCCGTGGAACTCGACGAACAGGCACGGGCTCTCGGGATAATCGAGCTTCGAGTAATTCTTCATCGCCCGCATCTGCAGTCCATTGACCAGTTCGATGCGCGCCACCGGAATGCCCATCTGGATGGTCGCGATGACCGCGTTGCAGGCCGCCTCGAGGTTTGGAAACGGGCAGACGCCGCCGGAGATCGCCTGCGGAATGCCTTGCAGCTTCAAGGTCAGCGAGGTGATGATGCCGAGCGTGCCTTCCGAGCCGACCAGAAGCCGCGTCAGATCGTAGCCGGCCGAACTCTTTTTCGCCCGCTTGCCGGTCGTCACCGTCTCGCCATCGGCCATGACGGCCGTCAGCGACAACACGTTTTCACGCATCGTGCCGTAGCGCACCGCATTGGTGCCGGAGGCCCGCGTTGCCGCCATGCCGCCGAGCGAAGCATTGGCGCCGGGATCGATGGGGAAGAACAGGCCGGTATCGCGCAGGTGCCGATTCAAATCCTCGCGCGTTACGCCAGGCTCGACCGTGCAGTCGAGATCCTCGGGGTTGACCGACAGGATGCGGTTCATGCGCGAGGTGTCGACCGAGATGCCGCCACCCGGCGCGTTGGTGTGGCCCTCCAGCGAGGAACCGACGCCGAAGGCGATGACCGGCACGCGGTGCGCGGCGCAGGCACGTACGATCTCCTGCACCTCTTCTGTCGTCTCCGGGAACGCGACACCGTCAGGCGCCTGCGTCGGAATATAGGTGGTGGTATGCGCATGCTGCGAGCGGATCGCCGCGCCTGTCTGGAAGCGTTCGCCGAGCTGCTGCTTGAGAATGCCGAGCACGGCGGCGATGCCTTCCTCGTTGCGTTCGACCGGATTGAGGTCGCTCAGAGCCATGAATTCCTCCGCGAATGGACCAGCGTCCACGCTTGTTATGCGATTATGGATGCGTAGTCTCGACTGCCGCGCTCTGTCCAGCACCAGAACAAGGAACTTTCCATGCCTGTTCCCGCCCCCTTAGTTTCCAAACCGATGGACATCGAGAAGGATTGGATCGACTACAACGGCCATCTCAACATGGCCTATTACAACGTGTTGTTCGACCGCTGCTCGGATGAGGCGTTCGAGGCGATGGGCATGGGGCTGGACTATGTCAAAGAGCGGCGCCTGACCATCTACACGGCCGAAGTCCATGTTTGCTATGTCCAGGAACTGCGCCTCGAACACAAGGTCGTCGTATCCTTCCAACTGATCGATCATGACGACAAGCGGCTGCGGGCCTACCAGGAAATCCGCCATGTCGATGGCTGGCTCGCCGCCACTTCCGAAACCCTGTCGCTGCATGTCGACATGTCCGGGCCGAAAGTCGCGCCCTTCCCCGCCGATGTGCAGGCCAAGGTGGAAGCCATGCGCGCCGCCCATTCTGCACTGCCGATGCCCGAGCGCGCCGGCCGTTCGATCGGTATTCGCCGCAGGACCGCTTGAAGCGCTGCCTCGCCCGCGTTAACCTTACCAAGGTTTTAACGTGAACAAGCCATTTGGGCCATTGAACGACTCAGCTGACCGTTTGAGAACGGTGCCATGCGAGTTGCGACGCGGGCGGCGGGCAACAGGCGGTTCGAGGAACGTGCATGAAAACCGACATCAAGGTCGAGGTGGACAGGCTGGCTGCCGATCCGCGCATCACCGACTATGATTTCTGGCGCTCGTTGAAGAACGTCAACAACGAGATCTTCCACATCGCCAACAACAACGAGCCTATCCCCTTCGACATGATCCGCTGGCGCGCCATCCTGAAGCAGGCGCGCATGAAGCGTGGCCACGCCTGACGTTTCCCCTGCCCTGAGAAGCCGACACTGGCGAGCGCCGCCACGGACAATTGCGATCTGATCATTTCTATAGGTCGGCGCCAGCCCTGCTTTCAGCGAATCGACTACATCCGACAACCTTCAAACCCATTTATTTCAATCCGTTGTGGAACCGGCGATTCGGTTCCGCAAATGGCTGCCCGCGACAAGAAGATCAAGATTGAACCAATTCCACGTCTAAGCCGTTGTGACCCCTGAAAAACGGCTTGGAGTGAAAGCATGGACTGGAAAAGGACCAGGGAACCGGCCGACGCATGGCACATGACGGACAATCTGCATGCCGAGCACGGCAAGGGCGATCCGTTCGCGGCCGCCATCCGCGCCACCCGCATGTCGATGGTCATCACCGATCCCCGTCAGGCGGACAATCCGATCGTCTTTGCCAATGACGCGTTCCTGCGCCTGACCGGCTATGAGCGCGACGAGGTCATGGGCAAGAACTGCCGCTTCCTGCAGGGGCCAGAGACAGACAAGGCAGCTGTGGCTAGCGTCCGCGACGCGATAGCAGCCGGAACGGATATCGCCATCGATCTGTTGAATTACCGCAAGGACGGCTCGACGTTCTGGAATGCGCTCTACATCAGCCCGGTTTCCAACGACAAAGGCGAACTCCTGTTCTTCTTTGCCTCACAGCTCGACGTCTCCGATCGCAAGCGCTCCGAGGATCGCATCACCGCCGACAAGAACCGCTTTGAAAAGGCTGTCAAGGAACGCACGCGCGAGCTTGAGGCCGCCCTTGAGGCGCAGACCACGCTGCTGCACGAGGTCGACCATCGGGTGAAAAACAACCTGCAGATGATCTCCTCGCTGATCATCATGCAAAGCCGGGCAATCAAGGATGAAGCGACGAAGCGATCCCTGACCACCATGCTGGAGCGCATCGAGGCGCTGAGCACTGTGCATCGCCGTCTCTACCAGTCAAAGGATGTCAGCCGCTTCGATGTCTCGGATTTCGCCAGGGATCTGGTCACCGACCTGCTGACCGCATCGGGGCGCGCCGAGATCAAGCCGACGCTGGACCTCGAACCCATCGTCATTCCGGCCGAAAAAGCCACGCCTGTTGCCTTGATGGTCAATGAGCTTGTCACCAACGCGCTGAAGCATGCCTTCAAGGAAAAGCCGGACGGCACCACCGCGGGGCGCATCGGCATCAAGATGAGCCAGCCCGACGGCCACTTCAACATCGAGGTTTCCGATGACGGCGTCGGCATGGCCGAGGCCAGTGGCGATGCTTCCTTCGGCATGCGGCTGATCAAGTCGCTTGCCCGTCAGTTGCATGCCGACATCGAATGGCGCGACGCCGGCCCGGGCACAAAGGTCGTCATCTCGATGCCGAACGAACCGCAGCAGAAAGGGAAGCTGTCATGAACGAACCGCTCAAGGTCCTGATCGTCGAGGATGAGGCGTTGCTGGCGATGGAACTGGAAAGCCTCGTCGAGGAAGCCGGCCACAGCGTTGTGGGTTGGGCGACATCGTTGGCCGAAGCAAGAGGTATGATTGATACCGCCGATGCCGATATTGCCTTTGTCGATATCCACCTCGCCGACGGACCGACCGGGGTCGAGGTTGCCGAGCATATCCGCGAGGGTAACCGTTCCATGGTGGTGTTCATGACCGCCAATCCAAAACGCATCCCCGACCATTTCGCCGGCGCGATCGGCGTCATCGCCAAGCCCTACACGATGAACGGACTGGTGTCGGCGTTGCGCTATCTGCAGGAGGGCGTGCGGCGCCCGCCCCCGGTCTCGGTGCTGCCGGCCGGTTTTACGCTGTCGCCGGCCTATGAGAGCGTATGGGCGTCGTCGGCGGCCTGAAGCCTACGCCAGCTTCTCCTTGAGGAAAGCGATCGTCCTGCCCCAGGCGAGATCGGCTGCCTTCTTGTCATAGCGCGCGGCCGAGGTGTCGTTGTTGAAGGCATGGTTGACGCCGTCATAGACATAGACCGTGTATTCGACATGGGCGGCGTCGAGCGCCTTCTTGTAGGCATCGATGCCGGCGTCGATGCGCTCGTCTAGGCCGGCATAGTGCAGCAACAGCGCCGCCTTGATCTTCGCCACATCCTCGGCCTTCGGCTGCATGCCGTAATAGGCGACGCCGGCGGCGAGATCGGGCGCGTTGACCGCCAGATTGTTGACCGTGCCGCCGCCCCAGCAGAAGCCGACAGCACCGACCTTGCCGTTGCCGTCCTTCTCGCCCTTGAGATAGGCGATGGTCGCCAGGCCATCGGCGGTGACCTGGCTGGCGTCGAGCTTGGTGAACATGTCGCGCGCCTTGTCTTCGTCAGCGGGCGTGCCGCCGAGCGGCGACAGGAAATCCGGCGCCAGCGCCACGAACCCTTCCAGCGCAACGCGCCGCGCCACATCCTTGATATGCGGGTTGAGCCCCCTGTTCTCATGCACCACGATGACGGTGCCGAGCTTGCCGGACTGGTCCGCCGGCCTGACCAGATAGCCCTTCATCTCACCGCTGCTGCCGGAATAGGTGATATCTTCAGCCTTCACGCGCGGATCGTTGTCGGCGACGATTGCCGCCTGCGCCGAATTCGCCGCCAGCAGCGGCGCGATCGCGGCCGCCGCCGCGCCCGATCCGGCAAGCCTGGTCAGCTGCTCCATGAAGCGGCGGCGGTCGAGCGTCAGATGCGTGTATTCGTCATAGGCATCGATCATCGCCTGGGTGATGGCAGGTTTGGCAGGTTTGACGGCTTCGGCGGTGGGTTTCGTCATGGCGTGCTCCTCGTTAGGAGATGATCTCACGGTCACTCCGGGATGACCTCATGGTCACTCAGGGATGACCTCGCGGTCACTCCGGGACGACTCGCGGATCAAGATAGGGTGCAAGCTCGCACGGTCCAGTCTCGGATGGGTGACGCTTGCGCCATCGAACGATGCGGCGGCCCCGCCGAACGCGCGCATCACATTTTGGTCATTTCAGAGAATGTCGATGGTGCCGCCACAATATGGAAGGAAGCTGATGATGGTCTCGCCCGTAGCGGCGAGCCCGACGAGAAGGAACAACGCCATGACCTTGTCCACTCCGATCCTTGCAAGCGCGCTCGTGCTTGCTGTTGCTGCCTTGCTGGGAATGCGCTCCGCTGCTGCCGCAGCCGCCGCTCGGATGGTGAAGGTCCGCGTCGACCGGCGCCGGCCGTCACCACGCTGATCCAGCAGGCCGAAACAGGGCCGCAGCTAACCAATGAAGTACTGGGCTCCGTGCCCAGCCTCAAAGGCCATCTCTTACGCAAGCTGACCAAGGCTGCTGCTGCCCCTCATCGCCCTGCCGGGCACTTCTCCCCGTTTAGTGACGGGGAGAAGGATGCCGTCATCGATGATTTCGCCAATCGCCAGCGTTGCAGGGAAGGGCGCCAACGCTGAAGCTGCCCCTTCTCCCCGTCACTATACGGGGAGAAGATGCCGGCAGGCAGATGAGGGGCGGCGCGACATTGCCAGAATATCTGCCGGGCCGATCACCTACCTAAGTCACATCGCTGCTACTTCGGCAGCGTATAGGCCATCACATAGTCGCCCGGCTTGGTGCCGACCGAGCCGTGGCCGCCGGCGACGATGACCACGAACTGGCGGCCGTCGGTGACGGTGTAGGTCATCGGCGTCGACTGCCCACCGGCCGGCAGCCTGGCCTGCCAGAGCTGCTTGCCCGATGTCAGGTCATAGGCGCGCAGATAGTCGTCGACCGCCGCGCCCAGGAAGACGACACCGCCGGCGGTGATCATCGGCCCGCCAATGCCGGGAACACCGACCTTCAGCGGCAAGGGCAATGGCGTCATGTCATAGACGGTGCCGTTGCGGTGCTTGTAGGCGATCTTGCCGGTTCTGAGGTCGGCCCCGGCCACATAGCCCCATGGCGGCGCCTGGCAGGGCACGCCGAGCGGCGACAGGAACGGCCCCATCACCACCGCATAGGGCGCGCCCTCATTGCGGTTCAGCCCCTGTTCGCTGCCGCGCCCCTCATCCGGGGGCGGCACCTGGTCGCGCGGAATGAGCTGCGATTTGAACGCCAGATAGGTCGGCATGCCGAACATCACCTGCCGTACCGGATCGACGGCGACGCCGCCCCAGTTGAAGGTGCCGAAATTACCGGGATAGACCAGCGAGCCCTGCACCGATGGCGGGGTATAGCGACCCTCGTAGCGCAGGCCCTGGAATTCGATCCGGCAGGCCAGCTGGTCGAACATGGTGATGCCCCACATGTCGGCGCCGGTCAGCGGCCTCGGATTGAAGGAGAGATCCGAGACCGGCTGCGTCGGCGACGTGTGATCGCCCTCGACAGCGCCGCCCGGCGCCGGCACTTCCTTGATCGGGATGATCGGCTCGCCGCTGCGCCGGTCGAGCACGTAGAGGTCGCCCTGCTTGGTCGGTCCAACCAGACCCGGAACGACGCCGGCAGCGGTGGTGATGTCGACCAGCGTCGGCTGAGCCGGCACATCCATGTCCCAGAGGTCGTGATGCACGGTCTGCCGCACCCAGCGCACTTGTCCGGTGGCCAGATCGAGCGCGGTGATCGAGGAGGAAAACTTCTCGACATTGGCGCTGCGGCCCATCCCGAGCTGGTCCGGCGTCTGGTTGCCGAGCGGCACATAGAGCAGGCCGAGCTTCTCGTCGGCGCTCGCCGTCGACCACATGTTGGGCGAGTTGTGGGTGTAGGTCTGGCCTGCAGCCAGCGGCGTTGTCTGGTCCGGATTGCCGGAATCCCAGTTCCACACCAGGGCGCCGGTATCGACGTCGAAGGCCCGGATGACGCCGGACGGCTCTTGCGTCGAATAATTGTCGTTGACCGCGCCGCCGATGATGATCTTGCCGCCGGCAATCAGCGGCGCCGAGGTCGAGTAATAATAGCCCGACTTCGGATAAGGCATGTTGGTCAACAGATTGAGCGTGCCGGCCTCTGCGAAGGACGCGCAGACCTGGCCGTTGGCGGCGTCGAGCGCGATCAGCCGCGCATCCGAGGTCGGCAGATAGACGCGTGTCGCGCAAGGCTGGCCGGCGGCGATCTTGGCATCGGCATAGTAGGACACGCCGCGGCAGGTCTGGTGCTGGCGGTCCTTGTCGAGCTTGATCTTGGGATCGAAACGCCATTTCTCCTTGCCGGTGGCGGCATCGATGGCGATGGCGAAATTGTGCGGCGTGCAGATATAGAGCGCATCGCCCACCTTCAGCGGCGTCACCTGGTAGGTGGTTTCGCCGACATCGTCCGGCCCTTTCACGTCGCCGGTCTGGTAGGTCCAGGCCGGCTGCAATTTGGCGACATTGTCGGGCGTGATCTGGTCGAGCGGCGAATAGCGCTGGCCAAATTGCGTGCGGCCGTAGAAGTGCCATTCACCGGGAGGCACATTGCCGCCGAGATCGGCAGTCGGCGTCACCTTGTCGGCGCTGAGGTCGCCGGCGATGTCCTTGGGATCGGCCGTCATCGAATAACCGGCGACGGCGAGCGATGCGAGCACGGCCAGAATGAGCGGCGCGCGCGCGTCGGGGCCGGTCAGGCCCCGCCTTGCCCAAGGCGTCAGCAGCCACAGCGCCAGAAGCACGATGATGCCGCCGCGCGGTCCGAGTTCCCACCAGTCGAAGCCGATTTCCCACACCGCCCAGGCCAGCGTGCCGAGCACGATCGCCGCGTAGAGCCAGAGCGCCGTCGATTTGCGCCGGAAGAGCAGCCATGCGGCGATCAGGAAGGCGAGANGCGAGACCGGTGATGACATAGTACCAGCTGCCGCCGAGCATCGAGAGCCAGACGCCGCCGCCGCCAAGTGCCAGGCCGATGAGGAACAGGATGAGGGAGGTGATGACGACAGCCAAGACGATACTCCTTCGACTGATGCGCATTCCGCGACGCGGCCATGGGCAAAGGTATGCCAATCCTGCCCCCGGCGGTACAACCTTCTCCCGGCCGCCGTGCCTGTCAAGCCGCCGGGGAGCGATCCATGGCGAAACCAAAAGGCCATGCCGCAGGCTCTCTTGCGTAACAGGGCGTTTTTCGAGGCCACACGCCAAGGTGGCAATCCCGCCTTGCCGGCATCCGGGTTTTCCAGCAGTCTGCTTTGGACCAACCATCAGGAGCAACCAGAGTGACGTTATTCGCCTCGCCTCTGACGCGCGTAGTCCTTGTCCTCTGTAGCTTCGTCGCGCTCACGGCCGGCACTGTGGCCGCGCCGGCACAGACGCTGAGCGAAATCAACAAGGCAAACGGCTTTCACGAGATGCTGATGGGCATTGGTCCCGGCATCGCCGCAGCCACGAAATCCATACCCGAACCGTTACCGGCAAATTTCCAGGACGCCTTGTCGGTCGCGCTGGAAGGCGCCTTCGACGCAGTCAAAATGGAGACTGCCATCGAATCGCGGATGGCCGACAGGCTGTCGGCCACCGATCTGTCCGACCTCGCAGCGTTTTACGCTTCCCCGTTGGGCAAGCACGTCACCGCTTTGGAAATTCAGTCGTCTGGCCCGGAAGGCAGGCAAGGCAAGAAGACAGAGGGCAAGCAAATCCTCGCCGAGCTTCCGACCAAGGATCCAGCCCGGCTCGAATTGTACCGCAAGATCATCGACGATATCAGCGCTGTCGACACCGGCGAGGCGATAGCGCTGAACATGAGCTACGCGATGGTCACGGGGATGCTGGGCGCAGCCGGAAAGCCTCTGTCGGACGAACAGATCATGGCGCTGGTGCGTCAGCAATCCGTGAAAATTCGCCAGAACATCGAACAGAATGCCATGCAGGGTAGCGCTTATACATACCGGGATATCTCGCTCGGCGATCTCAGACTGTACTCGACATTCCTGGCGTCACCCGCGGGCAGCCGCTATTACGACCAGATGCTGACGGCCTTTGGCATGGTGATGACAGAGGAAGCGCGCTCGTTCGGACATCGATTGTTCGTCGCGCTCGGTTACCGAAAGGCCTGAGCCGCGGTATCGGGGACTTTAGCAGAACAAAACGTAGACACTTCTGGTCTTTCGCTCCCGAATCACTACATTCGGGGGAGATGTCCGGCTTTGCGGAAGACATGCCCTTTTTCGACGAACCCAATGCGCGGCCCGCGGGCCCGTCGGGCATAGCCGCGCGCGCCATGGCGGCCCGCAGCGGCCCCAACAGCGCGCCCGATTATCTCAACGGCCTCAACCCCGAGCAGCGGCTGGNGGTGGAAACCACCGAAGGCCCGGTCCTGGTGCTGGCCGGCGCCGGCACCGGCAAGACCCGCGTGCTGACCACCCGCATCGCCCATATCCTGGCCACCGGCAGGGCTTTCCCCTCGCAGATCCTGGCGGTGACCTTCACCAACAAGGCCGCGCGCGAGATGAAGCAGCGCATCGGCCATCTCGTCGGCGAAGCCGTCGAGGGCATGCCGTGGCTCGGCACCTTCCACTCCATCGGCGTCAAGCTCTTGCGGCGGCACGCCGAGCTGGCCGGGCTCAAATCCGATTTCACCATCCTCGACACCGACGACGTCGTACGGCTGATCAAGCAGCTGATCCAGGCCGAAGGCCTCGACGACAAGCGCTGGCCGGCCAAGCAGTTCGCGCAGATGGTCGACGGCTGGAAGAACAAGGGCCAAGGCCCCGCCGACATTGCCGAGGGCGATGCCCGCAGCTTCGCCAACGGCAAGGGCCGGGAACTCTACAAGGCCTATCAGGAGCGGCTGAAGACGCTGAACGCCTGCGACTTCGGCGATCTGCTCTGCCACCCGATCCGCATCTTCCGCGCCAATACGGACGTGCTGAAGGACTACCACAAGCGCTTCAAATACATCCTCGTCGACGAGTACCAGGACACCAACACCGCGCAATACATGTGGCTGCGGCTGCTGGCGCAAAGACCTACCTCCCCCTCGATGGGGGAGGTCGCGCCGCGTAGCGGCGCGGGTGGNGGGGGGGGGGGGTGGCAGCGCCGGCGCCAGTCACCCCTCCCCGCCGCTTCGCGGCGACCCTCCCCATCCAGGGGAGGGTAAAGCGCGATCGGCCGAAGGCCGCAAGCCCGACCGGGCGTCCGAGCCGTTGCGAGGCGACTCCCGCGACGCCGAAGGCGCGCAAAAAAGAGGGGGCGGAGGGCCCGCGCCGGCAGGCGCGGAACGGCCCGTGAGCGAAAACAAAGTCAACATCTGCTGCGTCGGCGACGACGATCAATCGATCTATGGCTGGCGTGGCGCCGAGGTCGACAACATCCTGCGCTTCGACAAGGATTTTCCCGGCGCCACCATCATCCGGCTGGAGCGCAACTATCGCTCGACCGCGCACATCCTCGGCACCGCCTCGCACCTCATCGCCCACAATGAGGGTCGCTTCGGCAAGACGCTGTTCACCGAGAAGGTCGCCGAGGACGACGAGAAGGTGCATGTCCACGCCGCGTGGGATTCCGAAGAGGAAGCGCGCGCCGTCGGCGAAACCATCGAGACCTACCAGCGTGCCAAGCACAAGCTGAACGACATGGCGATCCTGGTCCGCGCCTCCTTCCAGATGCGCGAATTCGAAGACCGCTTCGTCACGCTCGGCCTCAACTACCGCGTCATCGGCGGCCCGCGCTTCTACGAGCGCATGGAAATCCGCGATGCACTGGCCTTTTTCCGCGTCGTCGCCCAAGGCGCCGACGACCTCGCCTTCGAGCGCATTGTCAATGTCCCCAAGCGCGGCCTGGGTGAAGCCACCATCCGGCAGATCCACGACACGGCGCGGAGCTTGCGCATCCCGATGCTGGAGGCCGCGGCCAAGCTCGCGGAAAGCGATGAGCTGAAGCCCAAGCCGCGCGCGGCCTTGCGCGAAGTGGCGGCCAATTTCGAGCGCTGGCAGAAGGCGCTGGAAACCACGCCACACACCGAGCTCGCCGAGACCATTCTGGAGGAGAGCGGCTACACCGACATGTGGAAGAACGACCGTTCGGTCGAGGCGCCGGGCCGGCTGGAAAACCTGAAAGAGCTGATCCGCTCGATGGAGGAGTATGAATCGCTGCGCTCCTTCCTCGAGCATGTCGCGCTGGTCATGGACGCCGAGCAGAACGCCGAGCTTGACGCCGTCAACATCATGACGCTGCATTCGGCCAAGGGCCTCGAATTCGAGACCGTGTTCCTCCCCGGCTGGGAGGAAGGCCTGTTTCCGCACCAGCGCGCGCTGGACGAAGGCGGCCGCTCCGGCCTGGAGGAAGAGCGCCGTCTCGCCTATGTCGGCCTGACCCGGGCCAAGAAGAACCTGCATCTGTGGTTCGTCTCCAACCGCCGCATCCACGGCCTGTGGCAGTCGACCATCCCGTCGCGCTTTCTGGACGAACTGCCGGAAGCCCATGTCGAGGTCGCCGAAAGCGGCAACTCCTATGGCGGCTACGGCAATTCCTATGGCGGCGGTTCGTTCGCGTCGGGCCGTGGCGGCCAGGGCGCAGGGCGGCAGAACCCCTACGGCGCCTCGCGCTTCGACAATGTCGGCGCGGAAAAATCCGGCGCCTTCTCCAACACCTATGCGACGCCCGGCTGGCAGCGCGCGCAGGCCAACCGCACCGAGGCGACCGACCGCAACTGGGGCTCGCGCTCCGGCCACCAGGTCGAGCGCATCGGCTATGGCGAGACCGACTCCGGCTACGGCGCCGGCCGAACCAGCGTCAAAGGCCGCACCATTGACGGCGAACTGGTCGCCAAATCCGTCGCCGACACGCCGTCGCCCTTCAGCGTCGGCGACCGCGTCTTCCACCAGAAATTCGGCAACGGCAACATCTCCAACATCGAAGGCAACAAGCTGACCATCGACTTCGACAAAGCCGGCCAGAAACGCGTGCTGGACGGGTTTGTGGCGGCGGTGTGAGCGCCCGCTTGTCCTGTTGTCCTACAAGCGACCACATTGTTGTAGTCTGGCGGAGCCCTCCCCGCCTCGTCATCCACGGGCGGAGCAAGGAGCGTAGCGACGCAGCGTAGACCCGAGGATCCATCCCGCGTCTTCAACGCGTTGCCACGGTGCGGAATCCTGCGCAGCTGCACTCCAAGGTCGCGGAATGGATTCCAGGGTCTACGCGACGGAGCTTCGCTCCTGCTCCGCCCTAGAATGACGAAGCGACGGGCGTCTGCCCAGTCGTCGGGGCATGCGGTCCGCAACATGAGCGTCCCCGTCAATTTAGCCCGCCCCTCACCTGTACCGCGCCTGGTTCCACTTGTGCCCCAGCAGCGACAGGATGATGATCAGCCCGTTGAAGAACTGGACGTAGAAGCCGCTCAGGCCCGCCGCCACGACGCCGGTCTGGATGAACGACACGGTGACCGCGCCGATCGCTCCACCGGCAACCGTACCGATGCCGCCCCAGGTCGGCGTGCCGCCGACGAACACCGAAGCCAGCACCGGCAAGAGATAGCCGTCGCCCGCGGTCGGCCACCAGGTGAAGTTGATCATCACCGAAAACGTGCCGGCGATCGCGGCCCCGATGCCGGTGAAGATGAACACTTTCACCCGCACACGCTTGACGTCGATGCCCATTTGCTGGGCGCTGTCGGGGTTGTCGCCGACCACCCTCACCTGCGCGCCGAAGCGGTGCCGGTTGTAGAGCATTGCCGACAAAATGACGAAGGCGAGTGCCCAGAAGACCTGTACCGGAAAACCCCACACCTGACCGGAGAAGATGGTGTACGCCCAGCTGTCGCTGAGACCGGTCAATGCCGTCGATCTGCCCTCGTTGATGATCTGGATCAGTCCCCGCAGCAGGAAATTCATGCCGAGCGTGGCGATCAGCGACGACAGCCCGCCATAAACGACCAGGGATCCGACGAGAAAGCCGAGCAGCGTGCCGGTGAGAATCGCCGCTGCGATGCCGAGAAACGGATCGTAGCCGGCCTGCACCACCAGCGCGAACACCCAGGAGGCAAAGCCCATGGTTGCGGGAAACGACAGGTCGATCTCGCCGCAGGTGACGACGAAGACCAGCGGCACCACCACGAACAGGGCAACCGGCAGCGTGGTCAGCACGGATCTGTAGAGATACCAGGTGGTGAACACGGTCGGGTTGGCGATCAGGAACGCCGCCATCATGATGATGAACACGGCGAGCGTGCCGAGCGCTGCGCGGTTGTCGATGACGAAACCGCGCAGCCAATGGTCGGACGGGTGCTTCCACTCAGGCCGGGCTGCCTTGCCGCCGAGCGGGCTCTGCAGATCGGGTTCCATGGTCTTGCTCATCGTGCTGCCCTCTCCGCGTCGCCGGCCTCGTGCAGCCCCGGCAATCCTCCGGGATGCGCAACGTCTTCCATGAAATTGATCAGCTCTTCGGCCGACTTGACCTCGGTGCGATCGGCGGTCAGCGCCACCTTGCCGCGGTCAATCACCACGAAGCGGTCGGCGATGTCGAAGACATGGTGGATGTTGTGGCCGATGAACAGGATCGAACGGCCGCTCGCCCGCACCTGGCGCACGAAATGGAAGACCTTGGCGGTCTCGGTCAGCGACAGCGCCGTCGTCGGCTCGTCGAGGATGATCAGCTCGGCCTGCTTGTAGATGGCGCGCGCGATCGCCACGCCCTGGCGCTCGCCGCCCGAGAGCTGGCCGACGATCGAGTGCGGCGTGAACACCTTCGAGGTGAAGCCGATCTCGCGCATCAGCCGGCTCGCCTCCTCTATCTCTTTATTGACCTTCAGAAAGCCCATGAAGCCGGTGAGTTCGCGGCCCATGAAGATGTTGCGCACAATGGTCTGCTGCACGGCCAGCGCCCGATCCTGGAAGACCGTCTCGATGCCGGCGTCGCGCGAGCGTGCCGCACTCCAGCCGGTCACCGGCTTGCCGCGCACCAGGATCTCGCCGCTGGTCGGCTTGACGACGCCGGACAGGATCTTGATCAGCGTCGATTTGCCGGCGCCATTGTCGCCGATCAGGCCAACCACCTCGCCGCGGTCGACCGAGAGATTGACCCCGCCCAGCGCATAGACCTGGCCATAGGATTTGCTGATGTCGCGCAGTTCGATGATGCGTTCGGCCATGGCGATCCTCGCTCCTGTGGTATCATCCCGGCCTGGTGCCGGCGGTCCTGCCGGCCGGGCTTGCGCCCAGCCGGCAGCTTGGGAGGTCAGCGCAGCGCCTGCTTGGCGAGCTCGGCGACGATCTCGTAATTTTGCGGCGTCACGAAACCGGCGCCGGTGTCGACGTTCATCGGCGCCAGGCCCAGCACCACCTGCTGGCAAAGGCTGAGGATCGGCAGATAGCCTTGCAGGAACGGCTGCTGATCGGCCGTCAGCTGCACCCAGCCGCCCTTGAACGCCTCGACGATCTGCGGGCTGGTATCGAAGCCGAAGTTGAAGATGTCGCCCGGCTTGCGCCCCGCCGCCTGCATGTAGGTGGCGACGTTGCCCAGCATCTGGCCGCCGGGATAGCCGACCGCCTTGACATCGGGATTGTTGAGCAGGGCCGCGGTGATCACCGGGATCGCCAAATTGGGGTCGGACGCCCATTCGCCGCTCGGCGGCGACGACAGCTGGATGACCTCGACGCCGGCTTCCTTGAGTGCTGCCACCGTGCCGCGCTCGCGCGCGCCGCGGGCCTCGTTCTCGAACGGACCGATCATGATTGCCTTGTCGCCGGACTTGAGCTTCCCGAGCTTGAACGCCTCAGTGCCGAGCGCGCGGCCCTGCTGCTCCTGCTGGGCGCCGACATAGCCGCCGCCGAACGCAGCCACCACCGTCGGCACCGGCACGTTCTGGTACATCATCTTGATACCGTCCTTGTGCGCCTGTTCGGCCAGCGGCATGATCGCGGCGTCGCCGGGATGGCCCATCATGGCAATGCCGTTGGGCTTCACGGCGACGGCCTCGCGCAATTGCTGAACCATCTTCTCGACGTCCCACTGCGAGAAGATGTAGTCGACCTTGGGTCCGAGATCGGACGCCGCCTGCTTGGCGCCATTGTAGACGATGGTGCCGAAAGCGTCGCCCTCGGCGCCGCCGACGAAAAAGCGGATGTGGACGTCCTTGCACCACTGGGCGTCGAGCGCCTGCGCCGGCAGAGTGGAGATGGCGGCGCATAGCGCCGTGGCGGCGGCCACGACGGTCGAGCGCAGAAGTGTCGTTCTCATTGCGATGCTCATGCACGTTCCTCCCTTTTGTCCTCGGTGAGCCGAGGGGTTCGTCGTTCGCTTTTCGGCAGTGCTTGTCGGCAGTGCTTGGCAATCTGTCAGGCCGGCTCCTCCCACCGGCCCTCGGTCACGCCGGGTTCGGCAGGTAGGTCGCTCCTCCCCGGCATTGCTTGAGGTATTCCAGCCCGCGCACCTGACCTGTGATTTCGAGGTCGCCGCGATAGACCGGGTCGTGCCACCCTTCGATGTCGATAGCGCCCTTGTAACCGGCCAGCCGCAATTCGCTGATCACCCGCGTCCAGTCGCTGTCGCCAAAACCGGGTGTGCGCATCTGCACGAAGGGCAGCTTGCCGAACACGCCGTGCTCGCGGATCACATCCCAGCGCACCGTCGCGTCCTTGCCGTGGACATGGAAGATGCGCGGCGCCCATTTGCGGATCTGCGGCATCGGGTCGATGAGGTAGACAAGCTGATGGCAGGGCTCCCATTCCAGGCCGAGATTCTCGTCGGGCAATTCGTTGAACATCAGCTCCCAGGCGTCCGGATTGTGGGCGATGTTCCAGTCACCGGCGGCCCAGTTGCCGTCCATGGCGCAATTTTCGAAGGCGATGCGCACGCCCTTGTCGGCGGCGCGCCTGGCCAGCGGCCCCCAGACCTCACGGAAGCGCGGCAGGCTGTCGGTCAGCTTCTTGCCGCGCAGGCGGCCGGTGAAGCCGCTGACCGTCGAGGCGCCGAACAGATGCGCATTGTCGATGACGGTCTCCCAGGCCGCGAGCACGCCGCGATCGACCTCGTCATCCTCCAGCGGATTGCCGAACACACCGATCGACGACACGACGACATCGGCATCGCCGATCGCCTCGCGAATCTCGCCGGCGAGCCGCGGCAAATCCTTGCCGCCCAGCGTCTGCCAGAAGAAGGGCTGGATGCTCTCGAAGCCGAGAGGCAGAATCTCTTTGATGTAGGCTGCCGGGTCTTCGAGATTGGCCCGCACCATGGTGCCGATGCGGATGTCGAGAAGCGGGTTCGGCATCATTGTGTTTCCTGTGTCCTGATAGCCACTCGCCGCCCCGTCTCGGCGCTTTCGATGGCGCCGAAAACCATGGCCAGGCTTTTGATGTTGTCGCTGCCACGGGTTTCCGGCTCGCTACCGGTCTCGATGGCGTGGATGAAATCCTTGATGACGCCGAGATGACCGCCGATGCGGTCGGCGGGATCGAGCGGCGGCACGATGATGGGCTGGGTCAGGTCGAAAAGGCCGTCGCGGACCGACAACACAACTTCGGCCTTCAGCCCGTCCTCGCCGTCCCAGACCAGGCTGCCGTGCTCGGCGACGATGCGCCATGTGCTCTCCCAACTGGTGCGGAAGCCCGCCGCGCACCAAGAGCCTGCATAGGTGAACCGCTTGCCGCCACCGAGATCGAAGATAGCGCTGGCCGAGGAACCCTGCCGGTACCAGGAATTGGCCGGCTCCCATTCCTGGCAAAAAACACCGGCGGGATCGCCTGCGACCATGTAGCGGGCGGCATCGAATGTGTGGATCGCCATGTCGAGCAAGAGCACATGCGCCATCTCCTCGCGAAAGCCGCCGAAATGCGGCGCGACGAAGAAGTCGGCATGGATGCTGGTTGGCTTGCCGATGGCGCCGGAGTCGAGAAAGCGCCTTATGCGCCGGACATTGGCGACATAGCGGCGGTTCTGCACGACCGCATGGACGCGCCCCGCGTTACGCGCCGCATCGACGATGGCGCGCGCATTTTCCGGAGTATCGGCCAGCGGCTTTTCCGTCAGCAGATGGCAATTATGGGCAAAGGCGGCAAAGGCGACATCACGCCGGGCGGCTGGAACCACGACATCGAACACCGCGTCGGGCCTGGTCTGGTCGAGCACCGCGTCGAGGCTGGTGCCGATTACCGCGCCGTCGAGCCCGTATTCGTGCGCCCTCGCCTTCGCCCGTTCGGCGTCGAGATCGACAAGGCCGACAATGGCCAGCCCGTCGATCTGCCTCGCGGCATCGAGCCAGGCCTTGCTCATCGCACCACAGCCGACGAGGACGGCATTCATCATCCGGCATTCCTCCCGTCCGGTCCCTCCAGACCGAATGTCACGGCATTTCCGGCATCACCGTAAACGTTTCTCCGTAAACGTTTACGAGAACACACCCGATGGCCTAGAATGTCAATCGGCTGCCCGCGAAAATCATCCCGAAGCCTTGGCCTGGGCGGCAGCCGGTGCTAGCCAAGACAGGGGGAGAACTGTCCTTGGCGTCCAGCATCCATGACCTCGCGCGTCACCTGAACATTTCGATCGGCACCGTGTCGCGGGCGTTGAACGGCCGCGCCGACGTCAATGCCGACACCCGCCAGCGCGTGCTCGCCGCCGCCAAGCAATTGAACTATTCGCCCAACCAGTCCGGCCGCAGCCTGCGGCAAGGCACCACCCATTCGATCGCCTTCATGCTGCAGCCGCATCCGGGCGACCAGCAATATGGCGAACCGTTCTTCATCCCGTTCCTGATCGGTCTGCAGGGCCGGCTTGCCGAGTATGGCCTGGATTTGATGGTCGTCATGGGTGAGCCCGGTCAATATCAGCAGGAGAGGCTGCGCCGCGTTGTTGAGACGCGCCGGGCCGACGCGGTCGTGTTGGCCAATACACGGCGGGAAGACGATCGGATCGACTATCTCAGCAAGGCCGGCTTTCCCTTCGCCACGCTTGGCCGAAGTCAATCCGGCGGCGACACCTATCCTTCGCTCGATATCGATTTCGAGAGGGCGGGTGATGAAGCCGTCGACCGGCTGGTCGCGCGCGGCCACCGCCGCATTGCCGCCATCCGCCCTTCGCTTGATCTCAACTTCGGCTACCTGTTCCTCGACGGCTACCGCAAGGCGCTGAAGCGGCATGGTATCGAAGTCGACCCCGGCCTGATCGCCGACGGCTTCATCAACGAGGCCGGAGGCTACCAGGTGACGCCGCGCGTGATGCTCTCCAGGGACCGGCCCACAGCCATCATCTTCAACAATGACGCAATGGCGCTCGGCGGCTGCAAGGCACTGGCCGAGATGGGCATCAGGCCCGGCCACGACATCGCGGTGATCGTCATCGTCGACACGCCGCTCTGCCGCTATTTTTCACCGGCGCTGACCGCCTTCCGTCCGTCGCTGGAGCCGATGGGCCGGCGACTGGCCGAAATGCTGCTGGCCTCGCTTCCCGCCTTTGCCGGCCCGGAAGGTCCGCGCATCATCCGCGAAGTCTGGCCGCTGGAGCTGATCGCCCGCGACAGCGATTGATCCGCCGCGGAGGAAGGCCGGCGGGCCTCAATCCACCTTCTTCTCGCCCCGCTCGCCGGCCTTGACGATGTCGCCGGTGGTGAACAGGATTTCCTTCAGTTCCGCGCGCCAGTCTTTCTTCTGGCGCAGCAGGAATTCCAGATCCATGCCGAAATGCTTGAACTCCTCGCCTTGCGCGTTCTTCATGATCGCCTTGGCCTGAGGGTCTTTCTCGACCGACATGCGCTGTTCGTACCAGCTGATCGCCTCGGCCTCTTCGATCAACGAGGTGATCATGCGGGCAAAGGTCCGCACCTCCTGCGTCAGTTCTTCCGGCGGCTCGTGATACTGATCGAAACCCATTTATCCCTCCCAGGCCCGGGGCTCGACCGGCCATCGCAGGCGACGCTTGGGCTCGCGTGCAACGGATCAGGCTGGAAAATGGTTCCGGAGCGAGTGCGACAAGGTCTGTCACGCAACTATCATCTTCGCGTCCTAGACCGCTCATCGGTGGGCGCGGCATCGTCGATTGCGGCGGCTTCGTCATCCGGCCGTTCCGGCCCGTTCCGTCACAAGAAGGATCTCCATGAAAAATCTGCACCGAACCGTGTCGCTCGGCGCCGCATTGGCGCTGTTTACCGCCCTGACCCCTGCCCTTGCCGGCAGCACCGCCACCGTTGGCGGCTTCGTCAACAAGGGCCTGGTCGGCGTCGGCCGCATTCCGGCCGATCAGAAGGACAAGTTCGGCGAGACCTTCGGCTCCGGCTCCGGCATGCTCGATCGACGCCGCAAGCTGGACCCATGGCGCGGATGGCTACAAGGGTTCGCTGTGGCTGCTGCCGGATCGCGGCTACAATGTCGTCGGCACCACCGACTACCGGCCGCGGCTCAACACTATTCGCATCGAGTTCACGCCGACCGCACTGGGCGCCACGCCCGCTGCCGGCCAGGAACAAACAGGCGTCAAGGCGACGCTAGCCGATTCGCTGCTGCTCACCGACGACAAGGGCGCAGACGCCACCGGCCTCGATCCGCTCAACGGCGTGCGCGCGGCGAGCGGCGACCTGCCGATCCTGCCCGAGGCCAACGGCAAGCTGGCGCTCGACAACGAGGCGATCGCGCGGCTGCCCGACGGCACCATGTTCATCTCTGACGAATACGGCCCCAACATCTACCGCTTCTCGGCCGACGGCCATCTGTTGTCGGCAACGCAGCCGCCGGCCGCTTTGGTGCCGATGCGCAAGGGCGGGCCGAACTTCGCCTCCGACAATCCAGGCCCCGGTGCAGCCGAACCCGATCCGAAGGATCCCGAAACCGGCCGCCAGAACAACCAGGGCCTCGAAGGCATGGCGCTGACGCCGGACGGCAAGTCGCTGATCGCTGTGCTGCAGTCGGCGCCCCGCCAGGATGGCGGCGATTCGCCCGCGACGCGCCAGAACACCCGCGCCCTGGTCTACAACGCCTCCGACCCGGCCCATCTCAAGCTGGTGCATGAATATGTCGTGCCGCTGCCGGTGTTCAAGGTCACCAAGGACAAGACCAAGGTCGCCGCGCAGAGCGAGATCATGGCGCTGTCCGACAAGACCTTCCTGATGCTGGCGCGCGACAGCGGAAACGGCCAGGGGGTGAAGGGCGATACTTCGCTGCTGCGCCAGATTTTCGTCGTCGACGTCTCTGGCGCCACCGACATTGCCGGCGGCGCCTTCGATGCCGCCGACAAGCCGCTGGCGCCCAAGGGCGTGCTCGACCCCTCGGTGACGCCGGCCAAGCTGACGCCGTTCATCGACATCAACGACAACAAGGAACTCGGCCGTTTCGGCCTGCATGACGGCAAGCCCAACGACAAGAACAATCTGTCGGAGAAGTGGGAAGCAATGTCGGTGGTCAGCGTGCTCGATCCGGCGCTGCCCGACGACTATTTCCTGTTCGTTGGCAACGATAACGACTTTCTCACCGAGGACGGTTTTCAGGTCGGCGCGCCCTACAAGGCCGAAGACGGCGCCGATGTCGATACCATGTTCCTGGTCTATCAGGTCACGCTTCCGGGCCTCGCCAAGAAGTAGCCGTATACGGAGAGGCGGACGCGCTCGGCGCGTCCGCCTCTAACCGTTTGTCGGCGATCAGCGATGCCGTGAAGGCACCTATTTCAAAATCTCCGCATCCCTTGGCACGCCGGCATCGATCGGCTCGGCGGTCCGGCTCGACACAGCCATGATCTTGCCCGCGGCCGACAGGTTCGGGCGCACATAGACCTGGGCTACGCCGTTGACCCGGCTGTAGAGGTCGATGATGTCCTGGTTCATGAAGCGCACGCAGCCCGACGACGCATTCTTGCCGATGGAATCCCATTCCGGCGTGCCGTGCAGCCGGTACATCGTGTCCTTGCCGTCGCGGAACAGATAGAGCGCGCGCGCGCCGAGCGGGCTCTGCGGTCCCGGCGGCATGCCGTCCTTGTATTTCGCCAGTTCCGGCCGGCGCTGGATCATTTCGGGCGGCGGCGTCCACACCGGCCATTTCTTGCGCGCCTGGATCACGGCGCTGCCGGTCCAGCCAAACCCGGCCTTGCCGAGGCTGACGCCATAGCGCATTGCCTTGCCGCCGTCGCGCACCAGATAGAGAAAATGCTCGGATGTATCGACGACGATCGTGCCGGGTTTTTCGCCGGTCGGATCGTCCACGATCTGGCGCACGAACTTCGGATCGAGCTTGGCCACGGGGATTGCCGGCAATGAAAAGCCCTCATCGACGCGCGCCGAATACATGGTGGCGGCATCGCCCAGAGCCGGTTCGGGCGCCGGAGCGGGCGTTGGCGGCACCACGACGTCGGTCGTGGTGCAGGCTGAAAGCGCCATGGAAGCGGCACCCAAAGCGGATATTCCAAGAAACGCGCGCCGGTTCAGGCGCTCGGAAAAAAGCGGATTGTCGGACATGATCCCCCCAGCCTATTCATCATATCCAACAGGATATGCGACCCCACGCGGCGACGACCCATATCCCATTCCGAATGTTTTGAGAACTGATTAGCGTGAAGCCGCCAGGTGGCATGTTCCAATGCCGCATCGACCTTGTCCGTTAAATCGGCGATCATTGCCGGGCGGACTTTGAGATGAACCTTCGCCGAACAGCCCATGGACGAAAAAATACTACCGCGCCGGCGCACCGGCGATCTCACCAGCGGCCCAATCCCTCGCACGCTGCTGTTGTTCGCGCTTCCGGTGCTCGGTTCCAATGTGCTGCAGTCGCTCAACGGTTCGATCAACGCCGTGTGGGTCGGCCGCTTCCTCGGTGAATCGGCGCTGACGGCGACCTCAAACGCCAATCTGGTGCTGTTCCTGATTCTTGGCACCGTGTTCGGCATCGGCATGGCCGCCACCATCCTGGTGGCGCAATCGGTCGGCGCCCGCGACCTGCCCGAGGCGCGGCGCATCGTCGGCACCAGCGCCAGCTTCTTCTTCCTCGTCTCGGCTATCTTCGCCGTCTGCGGCTGGATCTGGGTCGACGCTATCCTCAACACACTGGGCACCCCGCCCGATGCGCTGCCGCTGGCGCGCTCCTATCTGCGCATCATCTTCGTCGCCGTGCCGATGATGAATCTTCTGTCCTTCGTCATGACGGTGCAGCGCGGTGCGGGTGATTCGCGCACGCCATTTTTCTTCATGGCGCTCGCCGTCGTGCTCGACATCATCCTCAATCCGCTGCTCATTCGCGGAATCGGCCCCTTCCCCGAGCTCGGCATCGCCGGCTCCGCCACCTCGACGCTGATCGGCCAGACGGTGAGCGTGATCGCCATCCTCGTCGTGCTTTATGCCAGAAAGCATCCGTTGCGGCTCGCCGGCGCGAACCTCGCTCTGCTGCGGCCGGATCCGGCGCTGCTCAGGATCGTCGTCTTCAAGGGCGTGCCGATGGGCCTGCAGATGATCGTCATTTCGGCGGCGGCGCTGACCGTGATGGGCATCGTCAACTCCTACGGCTCGCAGGTCGCCGCCGCCTATGGCATCGCGGCGCAGCTGTGGACCTATATCCAGATGCCTGCACTGGCGATCGGCGCCGCAGTCTCGTCGATGGCGGCCCAGAATGTCGGCGCAGGGCGGTGGGACCGCATCGGTCGCATCGCGGCGTCCGGCGTCGGCTTCAACCTGGTGCTCACCGGCGCCCTGGTGGCGCTGCTGTTCTTCTTCGACAGGCCGGTACTCGGCCTGTTCCTTAGCGGGGACAGCACCGCAATCGACATTGCAGCCCACATCAACAAGGTGGCGTCCTGGTCGTTCATCCTGTTCGGCGTCACCATCGTGCTGTTCGCGACCGTGCGCGCCACCGGTGCCGTGATGCCGCCGCTGATCATTCTGGTGATTTCCGTGATGGTCGTGCGTACCGGCTTTGCCTACTTCTTCAGGAGCTACATCGGCGAGGAAGCGCTGTGGTGGAGTTTTCCGGCGGGATCGATCACCTCGCTGGTTCTGGCCGCCGCCTATTATCGCTTCGGCCGCTGGCGCACCATGCACATGATCGAGGACCGGCCGGCCGCCGGCGAGCCGCCCGACACCGGCCTCGGCATCCCGCGCGGACGGGCAAACATGGCCCGGGACGCCAAGCGGGTGAGGCTCAGCGCGCGTATTTGACGCCGAACCCCAGCGCTACGACAGAGAACAGCGTGATCATGCCGGCGAAGGCCAGGCTTGCCGTCGTCGGAGTGGCCCAACTCGACAGCAGCCCAATGCCGATCACCGGCAGCGCATTGCCGCAGAAGCAGCAGATGAAGAACGCCGACACCAATTCGGCGCGACGCTCGGCAGGTGCGATCTGGTTCACCACCTGCAGGCCGCCGCGATAGCCGAGCGCCGCCGCCACGCCGCACACAGCGGTGGCGGCAACCATCAGGGACATCGACGCGAAAAACTGAGCAGCAACCATCAGCCCTACGGCCGGGATCATCAGCGCCAGCGCGGCCAGCATGCCGGCGCGACTGGACAGTCGGGTCGTGGCCAGAATGGTCGCGGCCGCAACGATCGACAGTTCAAAGAACAGCCCGCCAGCCTCGGCATGGTTGGCCACATGCAGCTGCTGCGCCAGGATGCTCGGCGCCAGGGCTGCATAGAAGCCGACCAGCGCCATGGCGCCGAAGCCGGTGACGGCCGGCGCCACGAAAGCGGCGCGGATATCAGCGGGCACCGACAGCCGCGGCCGCAGCGAAACATCGGCCAGCCTTCCCGGCCGCGAAACGGTTTCCCTGGTGCGCCAGATCAACAGCGTCACCACCACGAGCAAGGCAAGATAGACCGCAAACGTTAGTCTCAACGGCCAGGGCGCATATTCGGCGAGCAGGCCCGATGCCAGCGCGCCGAGGCCAAGGCCAACGAAGTTGGTGCTGGTGGCGATGATTGCCGCGCGCGATTTGTCCTTACCCTCGATCAACTCGGCAAGCCAGGCCGTGCCGGTTCCCGCGCCGACGCCGATGCCAAGGCCGCTCAATATGCGGGCGACATCGAGCCATGCGACATTCTCGGCCAGCAGGAACACCACCGCGCTGACCACCGCTATGGCCATCGACGCCAGCGCCGCAGGACGGCGGCCAATGCCGTCGGACAAGCGCCCGAACATCAGCAATGCGCCGAGATTGCCGACGACATAGACGGCGTAGACCAGCGTCAGCGTGATCTGCGAGAAACCGAAGGCCTGCTTGTAGATGACGTAAAGCGGCGTCAGCACCGTGCTGCCGGCGAACAGCGCGGCGATCATGGCGGCAACCGCGGCCATCGCGGGCCGGCCATCGAGTCCGTTGTCGCGCGTCGTGGTCTCGGCATAGCTGGTCATGGCAACCTCCGGCCAATCGCCCAACGCCCAATTGCGCCCCAACGTCCATGTAAGGATGGCCGTTCCACGCGCCGAACTTCATCCTGACAACCTTGTCAGGATGGTCTTGCCCGAAGTCCTCGCTTAACGTCTTTCCATCGAGAGGGAGAATCCATGGGAAAAGGTAGAGTCGAGGCATTCACCGATGGGGTGGTCGCCATCATCATCACCATCATGGTGCTGGAGCTGAAAGTGCCGCATGGCCAGGATTTTTCAGCGCTTCTGCCGCTGTGGCCGATCTTTTTCAGCTATGTCTTGTCGTTCATCAATGTCGGCATCTACTGGAACAATCTGCACAACATGTTCCACACCGTCCAAAGGGTCGACGGCCGCGTGCTGTGGGCCAACCTCAACCTTCTGTTCTGGTTGTCGCTGATGCCGGCAACGACGGCCTTCATGGGCGAGAACCATTTCGCGCCCGTCCCCGTCGCGGTCTATGGCATCGACCTGGTGCTGTGCGCGGTCGCCTACACCTTTCTCGCCACCAAGCTGCACCATTTGCACGGCAACGACACCGCCTTCGCCAAGGCGCTGGGCAATGACCGCAAGGGCAAGATCTCGGTGGCCCTCTACGCCGCAGCCGTCCCGCTTGCCTTCGTCAACCAATGGATCGGCGTTGCGATCTTCGTGCTGGTGGCCGCCGTCTGGTTCGTGCCGGACACGCGTTTTTCGCGGGTGCTGGAAAAGTAGCGTAGGACGTCTCTACTTGCGCATCGCCTTCAGCTTTTCGGCAACCGACGCCGCAAGGTCGGCATAGCGCTCCTCCAGCCGCTCGGCCGCCTTGATGATCGAAAAATCATGGCCGAATTTTTCCAGCGCCATGCGCAATTTCTCGACGAACTCGGCCTGTTTTTCGAGTGCCGAAAACAAGGTCTTCACCTGCGCTTCGCTTATGTCCGGATTGGCAAGCATCTGCGGCACCTCGCGGCCCATCTGGTCGCCGGTGGCGGTCTGCTCCTTCAGGATCGCAACCCAGTCGGTCAATCGGCAGTCTCCCTGTTCGGCCGCAGCATGCACGGCCGCCGTTGATGCGGTCAACCCGAACACGCGGGACGGCCTTGCACGATGCGCGTCCCGCGCTAAGTTCGGCGCCACCCGAACCCTAGGAAAAAGATCATGACCTCCGACGCCGAAATGCAATCCGCTTTGCCCGCCCTCAGCCGAGGCAACGTCGCCGTCATCACCGGGGGCGCCAGCGGCATCGGGCTTGCCGCCGCCAAAAGGCTGGCGGCTATGGGCATGAGACTGGTGCTGGCCGACATTGGCGGCGCGCGCCTCGATGCGGCCCGCCAGGCAGTCGCCGCGATCGCCGGCGAGAATGCCGTGCTTGCGGTCGCCACAGACGTCTCGAAGGCCGACGAACTCGGCCGGCTGGCGGAAAAGACGCATGCCGCTTTCGGCGCCGTATCGCTGCTGATGAACAATGCCGGCGTCGGCAACAATCCGGGAAAACCGTGGGAGAACGGCGACGCCTGGAAGCGGCTGATCGACATCAATTTCTGGGGCGTCGTACATGGCGTCGAGGCCTTTGCGCCGGCCATGCTGGCCTCCGGAGAGCCGGGCCTGATCATCAACACCGGCTCCAAGCAAGGCATCACCACGCCACCCGGCAATCTCGCCTACAACGTATCCAAATCGGCATTGAAGACGTTCACCGAAGGCCTGGCGCACGCATTGCGCAACGAGCCGGGCGCGAAGGTCGCGGCGCATCTTCTCATTCCCGGCTTCACCTTCACCGGCCTCACCGAAGGAGCGGTCGAAAAACCCGCTGGCGCCTGGACCGGCGAGCAGGTGGTCGACTTCATGCTGGCTTCGCTGGCGCGCGGGGACTTCTACATCCTGTGCCCCGACAATGAGGTGATGCGGCCGACCGATGAAAAGCGCATGGCCTGGGCGATCGGCGACATCATCGAGAACCGGCCTGCTCTCTCGCGCTGGCACCCCGACCATAAGGACGCTTTCGCGGCCTTTATGGGAAACTGATCGTCGAACTCAGCCAAAGCCGAGACTCAGGCGGGCGCGCGTTTTTTCGCGGTGCGCTTTTGCGCGACGGCCTTCTTGCCCGCCAGTTCGGCGAGCTCGTGGTCATGGCGTTTTGCCGCCCGCTCGCATTTGTCTCTGATCTCCTCGACCTCGGATTCGGTCAGGTGCTCGATGCCGATGAAATGATTGTGGCCCTCGCTGACGCGGATCAGTTCGTCGAGCTTGGCCTGAACCGCGGCGCCGTCGCGGTTCTGGGTGTTCTGAATCAGGAACACCATCAAAAAGGTGATGATCGTCGTTCCCGTGTTGATGACGAGCTGCCACGTATCGGAGAAGCCGAAGAATGGCCCACTTACCGCCCAGACGATAACGATGGCGCAACAGGCGATGAAAGTCGGCGGCAGGCCCGCCAAGTGCGAAACGGTGTTGGCGATTCTGGTAAACAGCTTTTCGATCATTCACATCCTCAACCGTTCAAAGCGCGACGAGCTGACCAAGGCCGCATTCATCGCTCCAACAATAAACAACCGGCAGCCGCTTCCGGTTCCCTGTCGCAGAGGGCATCGCTGGTGCAATTGTATGCACGCCAAAGGCGCAGCGCCGTGAAAAGCCGCCTTATCGGTTTGTTGCCATTAGCCATGCAGGCCAAAACCTGTTCGTTCCGCTTCACGGCGGATTTGTCTCCAAGCCCCTTCCGCTGCGCCACCCCCGCATGGCGGAAGGGGTCCGTTGCGTTGCCGCAGACCGGCGGAACTCTTCCCGACACGTGCCGTTCAGAATTTTGGCGCCAGGATTTCGGCCAGCCAGTCGATGAAACCGCGCACGCGCGGCGAGCTCTCAGGAATGCTCTTGCTCCCAACGATCGAGCAAATCCTCAATCGGCAAGGCCTGCATGTCGGGAACCGCTTTGGCGAGTTTCTCCGGCGGCCAGTCCCACCAGGCAAGGCTTTCGATCCGCGCCGCGATCTCGGAGGGAAAGCGCATGCGCAACGGCTTCGCCGGTACGCCGGCGACGATTGTGTAGGCCGGCACATCCCGCGTCACCACCGAATTGGCGCCGATGATGGCGCCATTGCCGATGCTGATGCCGGGCATGATGACGGCGCCATGGCCGATCCAGACATCGTTGCCGATGCCGACCGCCTTGGCCTGCCGCCGCGCGCGGAACGCCGCGTCGACGCCCAGCCAGCGGAAATACTCGTTCGGCCGGTAGCCGAGCTTGTGCTGCGTGATCCGCTCGATCGGATGCTCCAAGGCATTGATGCGGCTGTTGGCGGCGATCGAGCAGAATTTTCCGATCGTCGTGTAGATCGCCTCGGCGTGGCGCTCGAAATAGGAGAAATCGCCGACATTGACCTCGCGCAGCACCACCCGTTCGCCGATCGAGGCATAGCGGCCAAGCTTGCACGCTTTCAGCTCCGCGGTCGGATGGATGCGCGGCTCCGGATCTTTCAGGACGAGGTTTTCGGTACGGTCCATCTGGCGGATTTACCCCCGCGCAATTGCGGAAGCAATTGTCGCGTCGCCGTCGGGCCCGCAGGCGGGTCGATCTTGCGTCGGCTCCGACCGGCTATTTCGGCTTGCCGCCGGTCCACACCACGTTCTGGCCGAACAGCGGCACGGTCGTCACCGACATTTTCGCCGAGCCGTCCTGCACCTGGCGCGAATGCGAGAGATAGATCAGCGTCTCGTTCTTCTTGTCGTAGATGCGGTTCACCACCTGCTTCTTCCAGATCAGGCTGATGCCTTGCTTGAACACCTCTTCGCCGCCCTCGCTCATGTCGATGTCGCCGATGGTGATCGGCCCGGTCTGGCGGCAGGAGATCGAGGAATCAGACGGATCCTCGAACCAGTTGCCCTTGTGCAGCCGGTCGATGACGCTGCGGTCGAAATAGGAGACATGGCAGGTCACGCCGTCGATCTTGGGGTCCTTGATCGCCTCGACGATGATGTCGTTGCCGACCCAATCGACGCCGACCTTGCCGACCTCCTCTGCCGCGGCGGCACCGGCGCCAAGGGCAATGCATGCGGCCAGCGCGCCGCCGATCAGTTTCTGCCCAATCCGTCTCTGCCCAGTCCGTCTTTGCAAGGGAGCCTCCTCAGGTTCAGTTTGCCGGTCTCAGGTGGGATAAGGGCCAGCTGTTTGCAAGGTAGCGCCCAGCCCGGTTGCGGCAACGCGGCATCTTTGCCTTGCCCCCTGCGACCGGCTAAGACTGCCGGCAGAGAGGCGCCGATCCGGCGCTCGATGATTTCTGCTACGGACAATTCCTGATGATGCGTTCAATTCTGGTCGGCATTCTCGTTCTGATGGCGGCGGGCATCGGCTGGCTCACCTTTGACTTCTATCGCGGCCACTATGGTGGCGAACCGTATGGCGCGCCATTCACGCTGGTCGACCAGAAAGGCGCGCCAATCACCGAAACCGCCTTCCGGGGAAAACCCAGCATCGTCTTCTTCGGCTTCACCCATTGCCCGGAAGTCTGCCCGACCACTTTGTTCGAAATGGCCGGCTGGCTGAAGACGCTGGGCGACGACGGCAAGAACCTCAACGCCTACTTCGTTACCGTCGATCCAGAGCGCGACACGCCGCCTGTGATGAACACTTACGTCAGCAATTTCTCCGACCGCATCGTCGGCATATCGGGCGATCCCGACAAGGTGCACGCCATGGCGAAGTCCTTCAACATCTACTGGAAGAAGGTCGACACCGGCGACGGCGATTATACGATGGACCACACCGCCTCGGCGCTGCTGCTCAATGCCAAGGGCGAGTTTTCGGGCACCATCGCCTATGGCGAAAGCGCCGATACCGCGATTGCCAAGCTGAAGCGGCTGGCAGCAGGCTAGGCATGATCCCTAAATGTGGAATCCGGTTTTCTCGGACAGAAAAGTGTTGTCCAGAGATCATGCTCAAGCAAGAGACCAACTGATGGGTCAGACCAGGCTCCACTTCATCGCTGGGAAGATCGAGGCCGACCGCATATTTGCCGCGCTCGAGCCGGCTTTCGAGGATGAAGGCCTGCCGATCGCCGTGCTCGAAGTCGATGAAGACCGCGACATCTATGAGGTTTCGCTCTACACCGACGGCAATGTCGACGCGGTTGAGGCGCGGCTAAGGGACAGCCTTGCCGGACTGTCCCTGTCGAAGCCGATCGAGCGCGAGGTTTTGCCCGACATCGATTGGGTGGCGCGCTCGCTGGAGGGACTGAAGCCGGTGCGCGCCGGACGTTTCTTCGTCCATGGCGCGCATGACCGCAGGAAGCGCCACAGCGGCGAACTGGCCATCGAGATCGAGGCCGGCCTTGCCTTCGGCACCGGCCATCACGGCACCACGGCCGGCTGCCTCGAAATGCTGGAGCGGGTCGTGCGCCGCGAAGGTCCCAGGAATGCCCTCGACCTCGGCACCGGCAGCGCGGTGCTGGCGATCGCCGTCGCCAAACTGGCGCATATTCCGGTGCTGGCGACCGACATCGATCCGATCGCCGTCAGGGTCGCCGCCGCCAACGCCCGCCTCAACCACGTCAAGGCGCTGGTCGAAACGGTGACGGCGCCCGGCTTCCACCACCCGATCTTCGGCAAGCGCGCGCCTTTCGACCTCATCGTCGCCAACATATTGGCGCGGCCGCTGATGCGGCTGGCGCCTGAGATGGCCAGGCACATCAGCCTCGGCGGCTCGATCGTGTTGTCCGGCATCCTCGAGCGCCAGTGCAATGCGGTGATCTCGGCCTATGTCGGCCAGAATTTCCGCCATGTCAGGACCTTGCATCGCGAAGGCTGGGTAACGATCCACCTGAAGCACTGAGACGCAACGCGCTTTGGACCAATCCGAGCCTGTTGCGATTGGCGAAAATCGATTCCGGTTTTCCGGGTCATGCGCTACGGTCGCGCCCGATACAGGAGGCATACCATGTTCCAGACCTTCGATTCCGCAGGCGACCCCAGCGTCGGCAGGCCGCGCGTGACGTTGCTGCGGCGATGGCTGGCGGATAATGGCCTCGACGGTTTCCTGGTGCCGCGCGCGGACGAGCACCAGGGCGAATATGTCGCCGATCGCTCGGCGCGGCTGAAATGGTTGACCGGCTTCAGCGGCTCGGCCGGCGTAGCACTTGTGCAGCGTGACCGCGCCTTCATGTTCGTCGATGGCCGCTATACCTTGCAAGTGCGCCACGAAGTCGATCTCGACATTTTTGCAATCGAGAGTCTCGTCGACAACCCGCCGGCCTCCTGGATCAAGGACAATCTCGGCAAGGGCGCCAGGCTTGGCTTCGACCCCTGGCTGCACACGATCGCTGAGGTCAAGGCGCTGAAAACCTCGGCCGAGCAATCCGGCGCGACGCTGGTGCCGCTCGACAGGAACCCGATCGACATCATCTGGAAGGATCAGCCGGCACCACCAGCGGCGCCAGTCGAAATCCACCCGATCGGCTTTGCCGGGGAACTGGCGAAGGACAAGCTGGCGCGGCTGGCGGCGGCAATCGGCAAGGAGGGCGCGACGCACGCCGTGCTCACGGACCCCTCCTCGATCGCCTGGGCCTTCAACATCCGTGGCGGCGACGTGCCGCACACGCCGCTGGCGCTCGGCTTCGCGATCCTTGCCGCCGACGGCAAGCACCAGCTGTTCATGGACCAGCGCAAGTTTTCGCGCACGGTCGCCGCCTATCTCACCCAGCTTGCTGATTTGCACGAACCCGGCGAGTTCGAAGCGGCGGTCGCAGCCCTTGCCAATGGCGGCGCCAAGATCGCGCTCGATCCGGTGCTGGCGGCGGAAAAGCTGAGAATGCTGGTCGAGGACAATGGCGGCGCATTTGTTTCAGCGGCCGATCCCGCCCGCATTCCGCGCGCCACCAAAAACCCAGCGGAAATCGCCGGCAGCCGCGCCGCGCACCGCCGAGACGGGGCGGCGGTGGCGAAACTGCTGTGCTGGCTGGAACGGCAGAAGCCGGGCACGCTCGACGAAATAACCGTTGTCACCAAGTTGGAGGAAACGCGCCGGCAGACCGGCGAGGAAACGCAGATGCCGCTGCGCGATGTCTCCTTCGACACCATTTCCGGCGCCGGGCCGAACGGCGCCATCATGCACTACCGTGTGTCGCGCGCCACCAATCGCAAGCTGGCAAAGGGCGAGCTGTTCCTGCTCGATTCCGGCGCCCAGTATCAGGACGGCACCACCGATATCACCCGCACGGTGCCGATCGGCCAGCCGACCGAGGAGATGCGCGAGCGCTTTACGCTGGTGCTGAAGGGTATGATCGGCATTTCGACGCTGCGCTTTCCCGCCGGCACGCGCGGCTCGGAAATCGACGCGGTGGCGCGCATGGCGCTGTGGAAGCATGGCTGCGACTTTGCCCATGGCACCGGCCATGGTGTCGGCTCGTATCTGGCCGTGCATGAAGGGCCGCAGCGCATCGCCCGCACCGGCACCGAAAAGCTGCTGGCCGGCATGATGCTCTCCAACGAGCCCGGCTATTACAAGGAAGGCTCCTACGGCATCCGCATCGAGAACCTGATCCTGGTGACACCGGCTGAACAGGTGGAGGGCGGCGACATCGCCATGCACGGTTTCGAGACGCTGACACTGGCGCCGATCGATATCAGGCTGATCCGCACCGACCTGCTGACGCGCGAGGAGTTGCACTGGCTGGATACTTACCATGCTTGGGTGCTGGCCGAGATCGGCCCGATGCTCGACGGCGAGACGCTGGCCTGGCTGGAGAAGGCAACAGCGCCGCTGCCGCACGACGCCAAGATCTGATTACCCGACAAACTGCCGCGCTAGGATCAGCACCACCGCCCCGGCCAGAAACATCGCCATCAGGCCGCCGCGCAGCGAGACCACAGCGGCGACGACCAGCGCCGCCCATTCCGCCGGTCCGGCGCTAAGTGCGGCGGGCGCCACCAGCGTCGTCAACACTGCGGCCGGCACGGCATTCAAACCCGCCTCGACGCGTGGATGGATGTGGTCGAAGCGCGAGATCACCAGATGGCCGCCGACGCGGGTGAGATAGGTGGCGATCGCGCCGGCAATGATGATCCACAAGGTCGCGCTCATCGTTTTGCCTCCACACCGCTATGGTGCGGCGGCAGGATGACGGCCAGAAGCACGCCTGCAACGGCGCCGATGGAGACGTGCCATGGCGATCCCACAGTTTTGTAGGCAATGATCGACGCCGCGGCGCTGGCGATCACCACCGGCAGCCACAGTGGCCGGTTGCGAAAGCCCATGACCAGCCCGAGGAAATAGATCGGCAGCAGGAAGTCGATGCCGAGCGCATGCGTGTCCGGGATCAGCTTGCCGAACACCGCGCCCAGCGCGCTTTCGATCCCCCAGAACACATAGACCGGCAGGCCAAGCCCCATGTACCAGGCAAAGCCAACGGTCTCGCCGGCTTCGGCCTTACGCTCGGCCACCGCGAATTGCGGATCGGTGAGCACGAAATAGCCCAGCGCTTGGCTGATAACCGGCCAGTGCGCGATTCGCCGGCCGATGCTGGCGGAGTAAAGCACGTGACGGAAGTTTACGGCGAAGATCGACAGCACGATCAGCCATGGCGCGACATGCTGGCCGAACAATTCGATGCCGACCATCTGGCTGGCGCCGCCGAAGATCAGCGCGCTCATCAAGAAAGCTTCGAGAACGGAAAAGCCGTTGTCGACGGCGATGGCGCCGAACAGCAGCCCAAATGGCGCCGCAGCGACAACCACCGGCATCGACAGCCGCACGCCGTCCCAGAAGTCGCTGGCCACGGAATTTTCGCTTAAGGTCTCTGCCGACATGTCACATTCCCATCTCGCGCTGCTATGTAGGAGCCGGCGTTTGAAAAGTCAGACGAATTCGCTTGAGCCAACAAATCAGCGAAACTGATGTTGTAAAAACAAATGAGGGGGTTCGGATGATCGCTTATGATTTCACCGGCAGGCACGCGGTCGTCACCGGCGCCGGTGGCGGCATGGGCGAGGCGATCTCGCTGGCGCTGCTCGATGCCGGCGCCTCGGTCACCGCCATCGACGTCAAGCCGCGTCCGGCGTCGCTTGCCGCCTATGACGACCGGCTCACCTTTGCCCAGGGCGACCTCACCGACGCCGCCTTTGTCGAGCAGACCATCAATGCCACGGGCCGCGAGCGCGGCGGCATCGATTATCTCGCCAATGTCGCAGGCGTGCTCTGGTTCGGTCGCGACAAATCGGCCCTCGAGATGGACCTCGATGTCTGGGATCAGGTCTTCAACATCAATCTGAAATCCTTCGTCCACACCGCGCGGGCGGTCGTTCCGCATATGCGGGCCGGCGGACGCGGCGGCGCCATGGTGCATTTTTCCACCATCCAGTGGTATCGCGGCGACCCGACCCCGCAGGATGCCTACCAGGCCTCCAAGGCCGGCGTCTGTGCGCTGTCGAAGTCGCTCGCCATGCAGTTGGCGGGCGATGGCATCCGCTCCAATTCGATCTGCCCGGGCATGGCGTTGACGCCGTTGCAGGCGCGCTGGGATACCGAGGAGAAACGCGCGGCCGTTGCCAATTATGCGCCGCTCGGCCGCATCGGCACGCCGCAGGACATGGCCAATGCCACGCTCTTCCTGCTTTCCGATGCGGCAAGCTACATCACAGGCATCGAACTGGCAGTCGACGGCGGTCTTTTGATGCGGATGTAGCCGTGCAGCGCGCGGGGCTGATTTAGCTCCGCGGTGCCGTGCCCTGGATCGCCCTGCCCCAGTCGAGCAGCGGCTTGGCGCGCAAGGCGAAATCGACAAGCTCGTCGACCAGCGTCGGCGCGTGAATTCCAGCCGGATCGATCATGTGCTGGACATAGAAGTGCCGGTTGCGGATGGCGTCGACAAGATCGGGTTCGTTGACCTGCTCGAAGCCGCGCGGCGTGCGCTTCATGCGGCCCTCGGTTTCGAGTTCGAAGCCGTTTTTCCTAAGGGTTGAAAGCAGTTTTCGGAAGTCGGCCGGCCGGGCGATGATCGCCTTGCGCATCGCCAGCAGCAGGGACGGCTCCGGATTCCACCAGGCGACATCGGCAAAGCAGCGGTCGATCCCGACATAGACGAAGAACACGCCCTGCTCCATCTTGGTGCCATCCGGTGACAGCATGGCCGACAAATGCTGGTTGTAGGGCCGTTTGTCCTTGGCGAAGCGCACGTCGCGGTTGATGCGAAACAGCGATTTCTTGCGGTCTCCGCGCAAGCCCAGACCCGCCGCCGCGAAGCGCTCGGTCAGCGTCTCGACCAGATCGCAGAACGGCTCATGCAACTCGCTGTCGTAAAGCGCGCGGTTTTCCTGGAACCATTCGCGGCTCTGGTGGAAGTCGAGCGCCTTGAGGAACGGGATGGCTTTTTGCCCGAACCCTTTGAACGAACCGGCCATCACGCCTTGCCGACCCTTTGCAGCCAGGTGTCCTCGTCGATGACTTCGACGCCGAGTTCGCTGGCCTGCTTCAGTTTGGAGCCAGCGCCCGGCCCGGCCACCAGCAGATCGGTCTTCGCCGACACCGAACCCGCCACCTTGGCGCCGAGCCGTTCGGCCATCGCCTTGGCTTCGGAGCGTGTCATCTTTTCCAGCGTGCCGGTGAAGACGATGGTCTTGCCGGCAACCTCGCTGTCGGTCGACACGGTGACGACATACGGCTTCGGCTTGACCTGTTCGAGCAGTCTGTCGAGCACGTCGTCATTGCGTTCATTGCCGAAGAAATCGCGCAACGCATCGATCACTGTATCGCCAATGCCGTTGATGGAGGGGAAGACGCTGTGCGGATCCTCAGCCGCCGCCGTTTCCTTGCCGACGCGGATCAGCTCCTCGATGGTCGAAAACGTCCGGGCAAGCACGGCCGCCGTCGTTTCGCCGATATGGCGGATGCCGAGTGCGAAGATGAAGCGGTCGAGCTCCGGCTGGCGGCGCGAATCGATGGCCGCGAACAGCTTGTCGAGACCTTCATAATTGCGGTCCTCGACACCGCGCACATTCTTGCGCGCCTTGCCCGATGCCGCCTCGCGCTGCCTAGCCTGCTCCTCGCGCCGCTCGGCCAGCGCCCTGGTGACGGCCGGGCGGCGATCCCTGAGGGTGAAGATATCGGCGGCGGTCTTGACCAGTCCCGAATTGAAGAACAGGTCGATATTCTCGGCGCCCAGCCCCTCGATGTCGAGCGCGCCGCGCGACACGAAATGACGCAGCCGCTCCACGGCCTGCGCGGCGCAGATCAGCTCGCCGGTGCAGCGCCGGCGCGAATCCTCCTTGCCGGTCTTCTCGTTGATTTCGCGCGTCGCCGGCGAGCCGCAGACCGGACAAATGTGCGGGAATTCGTAAGGCACCGCATCAGCCGGCCGCTTGTCGACGACGACGCTGACGATCTGCGGAATGACATCGCCCGCCCGTTGTATGACAACCGTGTCACCGATGCGGACATCGATGCCGTCGCGAATCGGCAAGCCGTTGCTGTCAAAACCCTTGATGTAGTCCTCATTGTGCAGCGTGACGTTTTCGACCACCACGCCGCCGACCGTGACCGGCGCTAGCCGCGCCACCGGCGCCAGCGTACCGGTACGGCCGACCTGGATGTCGATCTTCTGCACCGTCGTCATCGCCTGTTCGGCCGGGAATTTATGCGCAACCGCCCAGCGCGGCTCGCCGGTGACAAAGCCCCAGCGACGCTGCAATTCCAGCTGGTCGACCTTGTAGACGACACCGTCGATGTCGTAGCCGAGCGACGAACGCAGCTCCTCGATCTTGTGGTAGTGCGCGATCAGCTCCTCGACAGACTTCGCCCGCACCATCAATGGGCTGACCTTGAACCCCCATTCGGCGAATTTCTGCACCGAATCATATTGGGTCGGCGCCGGATCCGCTGTCGTATAGCCCCAGGCATAGGCAAAAAATTTAAGATTGCGGCTGGCGGTGACGGACGCATCCTTCTGTCGCAAGGAGCCCGCTGCCGTATTGCGCGGATTGACATAGTCCTGGCCGCCCACCGCCGCCGAGCGGGCCTTCAGTGCCTCGAATTCCGCATAGGTCATGTAGACCTCGCCGCGGATCTCGATGGTCTCGGGCCAGCCCGATCCTTTCAGCTTGGCGGGGATGTCGGCGATGGTCCTGAGATTGGCGGTGATGTCCTCGCCTACAGTGCCGTCGCCGCGCGTAGCACCCTGCACGAACACACCGCGTTCATAGCGCAGCGACGCCGACAGGCCGTCGATCTTCGGCTCGGCCGTAAACGCGATGTCGAGGTCCTTGTCGCGGTCGAAGAAGCGCCGGCCACGCTCGATGAAATCGGTGACGTCCTCGTCTGTGTAGGCCTTGGCGAGGCTGAGCATCGGCACCGCATGGCGCACCTTGGCAAAGCCTTCCGCCGGCGCGGCGCCGACCCGCAGCGAGGGCGAATCCTCGCGCACCAGACCGGGAAAGCGCTCCTCGATGGCAAGATTGCGCCGCCGCAGCGCGTCATATTCTGCGTCCGTAATCGTCGGCGCGTCCTCGGCATGATAGCGCCGGTCATGACCGGCGATCTCCTCGGCCAGCCGCTGGAGCTCATCCGCGGCTTCGCTTTCGCTCAACGATTCGACTGGTTTTTCAGACATGCAGCGGTCCCTGGACAGTGGCGAGGCACCATAAATCAGGATTTCGGAAAAAGCATTCCTGAACAGCGGGATGGAGCCATATCCTGACTCAGTCCGAAAGCCTTGCGACGACTACGCTGCAGCAATATTCTCGCGCAGCAGCCGTTCCGCGGCTGCGCGCGCCTCGTCGGTGATGGTAGCGCCGGCCAACATGCGCGCGATCTCTTCCTGGCGCGCCGCCCGGTCCATTTCGGCGATGCCGGTGGCGACCTTGTCCGAGCCGCCGGATTTGGAGATCAGGAAATGCGTCGCAGCACGTGCCGCCACTTGCGGAGCATGCGTGACCGACAGCACCTGCACGCGCTTCGACAGCCTGGCCAGCCTTTGGCCGATCGCATCGGCCACGGCGCCGCCGACGCCGGTGTCGATCTCGTCGAAGACCAATGTCGGCGCCGAGCCACGGTCGGCCAGCGCCACCTTGAGCGCCAGCAGGAAGCGCGACAGCTCGCCGCCGGAGGCGACCTTCATCATCGGCCCAGGCCTGGTGCCGGGATTGGTGCGCACCCAGAACTCGACCTGGTCGATGCCTTCTTCCATGCGGTTCTCGCCATCGCTGGCCAGTTCGACGATGAACTCAGCCCGTTCCAGCTTCAGCGCCGGCAATTCGGCCATCACAGCCTTGGTCAGGCCGACCGCGGCCGCATGGCGAAGGGCGGAGAGCTGGGCTGCGGAAATATCGTAGGCTTCTCGCGCCGCTGAGGCCTGCTTTTCCAGGACATGCAGGCGCCCCTCGCCGGCATCAAGATCGGCGAGATCGGCGGACATGGTGTCGCGCAGTTGCGCCAAATCGTCAACGGCCACACTGTGCTTACGTGAGGCCGCACGCAGCGAAAACAGCCGCTCCTCCGCCTTCTCCAGCCTCTGCGGGTCGTATTCGGTGGCGCGCAGTGCCGCCTCGACGCCCGATTGCGCTGCATCCAGTGACAGCATCGCCTCGTCCAGCGACTTCACCACATCCTCGAGCAGTCCCGGCGCTTCGCTGGCCTTGCGCTGCAGGCGCCTCAGCAGGCTGGCCAGTTGCGGCAGCGGCGAGGACGGGCCTGACAGCACATCCTGTGCATCGTGTATTTCCGAGGCGATCTTTTCCGCCCGCATCATCGTTGCACGCAATTCCGCCAGCTGTGTCTCTTCGCCGGGCTGCGGATCGAGCTTTGCCAGTTCCGCCACCGAGGCCCTGAGATAATCGGCCTCGCGCGCCGCTGCCTCGACCTTGGCGCGGTGCCTGGCAAACTCCTGCTCGGCGCCGCGCCAGTAGCGCCACGCCTCGCCGGTCGCGCGGGCGGCGCCGAGATGGCCGCCAAAACTGTCCAGCAATTCGCGATGCGCGCCTGGATCGACCAGGGCGCGCTCGTCATGCTGGCCGTGGATCTCGACCAGCGCGTGGCCTATGTCGCGCATCAGCGTGACGCTGGACGGCTGGTCGTTGACGAAGACACGGGTACGGCCATCCGCGGTCTGCAGCCGGCGCAGGATGATGTCGCCGTCATCCTCGATGGCGTTTTCGGCCAGCAGCGCGCGCACCGGGTGGTTGCGCGGCACATCGAAGACGGCAATGACCTGGCCCTGGGCAGCACCGTGCCGCACCAGCGAGGCGTCGCCGCGCGCGCCAAGCGCCAGCGACAGCGCGTCGAGAAGGATGGATTTGCCGGCGCCGGTTTCACCGGTCAGCACGGAAAGGCCGGGCTGGAAGTCGATATCCAGCTTCTCGATCAGGACGATATCGCGGATCGACAGTCTGGAAAGCATCAGAACCCGGACCTCAAGCAATTCCAGGAAAAGTGCGTAGCGGTTTTCCGTCCGGAATTGCGTAGAACAAAAAGTTAGGACGGTTCAGCGCCTCAATCAAACCACTGAACCGCTGTGAAGCGGCATGCGACCGATGGAGTCGCAGCGCCGCACTATCTTTTTGTTTGAGCGTCGGATCAATCCGAAAAGCGCGTTCCGCCTCAGTCGATGCTCGGGCGTCAGGCGCCGGTGATCAGCTTGCCGGCCTTGGATATCCACGATCCGGCATTCTCGCGCGGCTCAAGCCCGTTGCTCTGCAACAGCTTGTAGGTATCCTTGTACCATTGGCTGTCGGGATAATTGGTGCCGAGCACCGCAGCGGCGGTTTGCGCTTCCGAGGTCAAGCCCATCGCGTAGTAGCTTTCGGCCAGACGCGCCAGCGCCTCTTCGACATGGCGGGTGTTGGAATAGTTCTCGACCACGTTGCGGAAGCGCTTGACGGCAGCAATGTATTCGCGCCGCTCGAGATAATAGCGGCCGATCTGCATCTCTTTGCCGGCCAGCTGGTCATTGGCGAAACGGATCTTTTCCTTGGCGTCGTCGACATATTCCGACGTCGGCCAGCGCGTCACCAGATCCTGCATCGTCTGCACGGTCTGGCGTGCTTCCTTCTGATCCTGGGTGACGTCCTTGATCTGCTTGTAGTAGCTCAGCCCGATAATATACTGGGCGTAAGCCGCGTCGTCGGTCGACGGATAGAGCGTCAGATAGCGCTTGGCCGAGCCGATTGCTTCGTCATAACGGCCGGCGCGATAGTCGGCGAAGGCGCCCATCACCATCGACTTGCGGGCGAATTCCGAATACGGGTGCTGGCGGTCGACGGCGTCGAACTTCTTGCTCGCCTCATCCAGGCGGCCGGCATTGAGATTGGCAAGGCCTTGATTGTAAAGGACGTCGGCCGGTTCGGTCTGGTCGACATAGGTCGACAGGTCGACGTCTTTCTCGGACGACATGCAGGCCGAGAGGAACAGCGATGGCACAACCACCGAAAGCGCCAGGAAAACAGCCCGATACGGCGCTTTCGATTGACCAACTCGCTTGAAGAACATGATTGGATTGCGCCCTTTCGGCGTTAGTTCAATGCCTTTCGCATGGCGTTCCCTCAAAACTGATCCCCACTTTTGAGCGACATGCGCCTAACAGACGGCAGCAGCCATAAACCATAACTGCCTTGCCCAGCAACGCTATGTCTAGCCAATCGCACATTTTTGTGGCGGCTTGGCGTTGCCCGGAAAGCTATGCACTTTCACGGCCGATGATGCATCCGTGCAACACCGGCCAGCGTTCAGAAAGCCAGAAATACGTTAAGAATCAGATCACCCAGGGTGCAAAGACAGGGCCGGTGACGGCGCTCATCTCGGCGGTGCGGCCGCGCTCGCGCCGCGTGGTCTCGACGACCTCGAAGGCCGAACGGTCGGACAGAAGCCGCCGCAAAGCGGCCGCATTCATCCGGTGTCCGCCGCGATAGGAGCGGAAGCAACCGATGAAACGGGCGCCGGCCAGCGCCAGATCGCCCATGGCGTCCATCGTCTTGTGGCGAGCGAACTCATTGGGATAGCGCAGGCCACCCATGTTGATCACCCGGTTGTCGTCGCCGATCACCAGCGAGTTCTCCAGCGAGGAGCCCAGCGCATAGCCGGCCGCCCACAGCCGCTCGACATCCTTCATGAAGCCGAAGGTGCGGGCGCGCGCGATATCCTGGCGAAAGATGTCGGGGTTGATGTCGGAGGCGAATAGCTGGCGGCCGATCGCCGGGCTTTCGAAATCGATCTCGACCTCGAAGCGCGTGCCGCTATAGGGCCTGAACTCGGCCCAGGAGGCGCCATTCTCGATGCGGACGGGCTTGACCACCCTGATGTAGCGGCGCTTGACCGCCAGCGTCTCGATGCCGGCTTGGTCGATGGCTTCCACGAACGCCACCGCACTGCCATCGAGGATCGGAACCTCATGACCGTCGATCTCGATGACGATGTTGTCGATGCCGAGCCCGAAAAGCGTCGCCATCAGATGTTCGACGGTGGCGATATGCTCGCCTGCCGGATCGCCGAGCATGGTGCAGAGATCGGTCGCGCCGACTTCGGCAACCAGCGCGCGGAACTCGCGGCTCTCGCTTCCGTTCGAAAGGTGGAAGAGCACGCCGGTGTCGGCGTCCGCAGGGAGGAAATTGACGGTGACCGGTTTGCCGCTGTGAACGCCGGTACCGGTCAGCGTTGCACGCGATTTCAGTGTCGTCTGATAGTCTTGCAAGACAAACCCCATAGCCCAAACGCCTAAGTCCGCTTTAACCCAAAAGGCGCGGCTCTTTTTTATCGGCAGGCAGGGCCACTTCCCCGAATCCCAGCACACCGAAAGTGCTGCGGCAAAGATAATGGTCTGTCAGGGAGACTCCAAATCACGGTTTCTTACTCTGTGTAACCGCGACAGACCTTGAGCCTCACATCGTAACGCCTTGTTATTAAACCACTTTAAACGTTAACAGGCAGACAATCTCTCGTCTGCCTGTTAACAAGTGTTACATATCGTTAACGGCTCAGTTGGCCTGGCGGCGCAGGAAAGCCGGTATCTCCAGCTGGTCGTCTTCCTGGGTCGACCTGGTCTGCGGCGTCAACCGGCCCTGATCGTCGAGCTGGCCGCGGCGCGGCGCGTAAAGCTGCGGATCCTGGCTGGCAAGGCGGCGCATTTCCGGCGCCGCCTGGCGCAGTTTCGGTTCGCGCGGCTGTGCCGGCTGCAACCGGGCCGGCTCTTCTTCGCGGCGCGTCAGCCCGTTGGTCAGCCGCTTGAGCAGCCCCATCGGCCCGCTGTTTTCATGGTCGGCCGGACGGCCCTTGGCTTCCACCTCGGCCCGCACCACCGGCGGAAAATCCTCCACCCGCGGCATGCNCCGCGGCATGCGCTGCGGTGCGGCAGCCACCGGCTGCGGCATTTCCCGCATCGGCGCCGGTTGCATCACCTGCTGCACGACAGGCTGCGGCTGGGCAGGCGGGGCCTGGAAGATCTTGCTCTGCGGGCGGAAATCTTCCGCCTGGGCCATCGGCGCCGGACGAGCCATTGCCGCCGCATTGGCCTCGGCAAGCTGGATCGCCTCGGCCACCGGATCGGCCGCGCGCTGCTCATAGGTCTGCTGCTGGACGGGTGCCGGACGGCCTTCCGCCCCCGGAGCCGCTGGGCGGCTGACCGGCTTCTGCTGCGGCGGCACCGCCCGGATCGAGATCGGCGCCGCGGCAATTTCAGCTGCCGATTTGTCGATGCCGGTGGCGACCACGGAGACGCGGATGACGCCTTCGAGTTCCTCGTCGAAGGTGGCGCCGAGGATGATGTTGGCGTCCTGATCGACTTCCTCGCGGATGCGGGTCGCGGCCTCGTCGACTTCGAACAGGGTTAGGTCGCGGCCGCCGGTGATCGAGATCAGCAGGCCCTTGGCGCCCCTCATCGAGGTCTCGTCGAGCAACGGATTGGCGATCGCCGCCTCGGCGGCGGCCATCGCGCGGCCCTCGCCCGAAGCTTCGCCGGTGCCCATCATCGCCTTGCCCATTTCGCGCATCACCGAACGCACGTCGGCGAAGTCGAGATTGATCAGGCCTTCCTTGACCATCAGGTCGGTGATGCAGGCAACACCGGAGTAGAGCACTTGGTCGGCCATGGCGAAGGCGTCGGCAAAGGTGGTCTTGTCATTGGCCAGCCGGAACAGGTTCTGGTTGGGGATGACGATCAGGGTATCGACACATTTCTGCAGCTCCTCGATGCCGAGATCCGCCGTCTTCNGGTTCTGGTTGGGGATGACGATCAGGGTATCGACACATTTCTGCAGCTCCTCGATGCCGAGATCCGCCGTCTTCATGCGGCGCTGGCCTTCGAAATGGAACGGCTTGGTGACGACGCCGACGGTGAGGATACCCCGTTCGCGCGCCGCGCGGGCAACGACGGGAGCCGCACCGGTTCCGGTGCCGCCACCCATACCGGCGGTGACGAAGCACATATGGGTGTTGGAGAGATGATCGATAATCTCATCGATGCACTCTTCCGCCGCCGCACGGCCCACTTCAGGCTGCGAGCCGGCGCCGAGCCCCTCGGTGACATGCGCGCCGAGCTGGATCAGCCGCTCGGCCTTCGACATGGTCAGCGCCTGTGCATCGGTGTTGGCCACGACGAACTCGACACCGCGCAAGCCCGCGGTGATCATGTTGTTGACGGCATTGCCGCCGCCGCCGCCGACACCGAATACGGTGATCCGCGGCTTGAGCTCGGTGATGTCCGGCTTTTGCAGATTGATCGTCATTGTCTCCGTCCTTTGCCTTTCCCGCCGCTTCGCCGCCGCGGCCGCCTATGGGGCTGTCCCCGTCAATTAGAAACTGTCTCTCAACCACTGACTCATGCGATGCAGTTTTCCGCCCGTCCCGGTCATCCTGAGACCGGAAATTCCTTTAGCCGGATGGCTCTCGAAGCTCGCCATCTGCGGATAGATCAGCAGCCCGACCGCCGTCGAGAAAGCCGGCCCCTTGGCAGCTTCCGGCAGGCCCGCCACGCCGAGCGGGCGTCCGATGCGCACATTGCGTCCCAGAATGCGGCGCGCCGCCTCGGGGAGACCCGCAAGCTGGCTGGCGCCGCCGGTCAGCACGACGCGTTTTCCCACGGCATTGCCGTAGCCCGACTTGTTCAGCCGGTCGCGCAACAGTTCCAGCGTCTCGTCGATGCGGGCGCGGATGACGCGCGTCATCACCGAGCGCGGGATCTGCAGCGGCATCTCGCCGTCTTCGCCGATCGGCTGGATCGAGACCAGGTCGCGATCGTCGGCACTGCCAGGCAGCGCCGAACCATGCATCACCTTCAGCCGCTCCGCGGCGTCGAGCGAGGTCGACAGGCCCTTGGCCATATCGAGCGTCACATGATTGCCGCCGATGGCAATGGCATCGGCGTGGACGAATTTGCCTTCCGAAAACACCGAGATGGTCGTCGTGCCGCCGCCCATGTCGATGCAGGCCGCACCCATTTCCAGTTCGTCGTCGACCAGGGCCGCAAGCCCGCTGGCATAGGGCGTCGCCACCATGCGCTCGACCGAAAGATGCGAGCGGTTGATGCAGAGCTCCAGATTGCGCAGCGGCGCGGCATCGCCCGTCAGCACATGCATATCGACGCCGAGCTGGTCGCCGACCATGCCGCGCGGATCGCGCACGCCGCGCTCAGCGTCCAGCGAAAAGCCGACGGGCAGCGAATGGATCACGTCGCGTTCGGCCTTGAGCGCCTGCTTGGCGCCGGCGGCAAGCACGCGCTTGATGTCGGCTTCGTCGGCCTGATGGCCACCGAGATTGATCGTGGCCGAATAGGTTTCGCTCTTCAGCCGGCCCGCCGTCATGTTGACGATCAGCGAATCCACGGTCAGTCCCGCCATGCGTTCGGCTGCGTCGACGGACAGGCGAATGGCGTGCTCCGCGCGGTCGAGATCGACGACCACGCCCGACTTCACGCCTTGCGATTTCTGGTGGCCGATGCCGATCACCTGGATGCGGTGCGAGCGGCCGCGCAACAGCTTGCCGTCCTCGCGCGGCTTCAGTTTCGCCACCACGCAGCAAACCTTGCTTGAGCCGACATCCAGCACGGTGAGCGTGCCGGAACGCCGCGAAGAGGCATCGCTCTTGCCGCCAAGCCAGCTCATATCTTCGTCCCCGACTTGCGCTTCAGATTTTGCGGCTTTTCATTGAGCGCGGCCTGGCGCTGTGTCGCCGCTTCCGGCGTCAGCTGCACCACCAGGCGATCGGAGATGCGCATGTCGACGGCGGCGATGTCCCGCGTCAGAAGCCCGTTGTCGTGGTCCATCCGAACCAGCTCGGCGATCGCCTGATCCTCGCCATCCTCGGGCAGCTTGATCGTGATGCCGTTTTCCAGCTTAAGGTCCCAGCGCCGTTCGCCGATGCGGATATAGCCTTTGACCCGAGCCGCGAGCTCGGGAAATTTGTTGATCTTGGCCACGAAGTCGGGGGCCTTGGCCGGCGCGCCGGTGCCGATGATCAGCGGCAGCAGCGCCTGCTTGCCGCCGGAGAACGGCGCGATCACCGCGCCGGAGCGTTCGATGACCGAAAGCTCCGCGCCCTGCTGCCAGAGCGCGAAGGGCTCGCGCTCCTCGACACGCACTTCCAGCGTATGTGGATAGACCTTGCGCACCGCCGCCACTTCGACCCAGGGCAAGGTATCAATACGTTCACGCGCGGCCTCGGCATCGAAGCCGATCAGTGACGTCCAGCCGTCGAGCTCGAGCCGGTCCAGTATGTCGATCTCCGAAGTCTGGCGGTTGCCGACCACCTTGATCTGGTCGACGGCAAAGCCGGTCCGGGCGGTGATGCTCTGGACGATGTCGTCGGCATGACCGCCGAGAATGGCGCCATAGAGGCTGCTTGATGCAATGAGCGAAGCCGACAGGATGGCCGCGGAAAAGCGCGGCGCGACGAAGTCGCCGCCGCCCAGGCGCGCCAGCACGCGCACCGGCCGGCGCAGCACGCGCGGCAGCACGAAATGGTCGAACGACAACGACATGCCGAACAGCGCCGGCCCGGCGCCGCCCCTGCCCTTGTCCTGTCCCCATTTCAACGCAGACACGAAGCGTCCTCCACCATCCAACTCAACAATTCGCCAAACGAGTGCCCGGCCTGGGCGGCGATTTCAGGCACCAAAGACGTCGGCGTCATGCCCGGCTGAGTGTTGATCTCGAGCCAGACAATCTCGCCGTTTTCGGAGTGACGGTCGTCATAGCGGAAGTCCGATCGGGAAACGCCCCGGCAGCCGATAGCCAGATGTGCCTTGAGCGCCAGTGTCTGTATTTTTTGGTAAATATTTGATGAAATTTTAGCAGGGATTTCGTGTTTTGATCCGCCGGCGACGTATTTTGAATCATAGTCGTAGAAGGAATGGCCGGTCGGAATGATCTCGCAGACGCCGAGCGCCACGTCGCCCATGACGGCGCAGGTCAACTCGCGCCCATGGATGTAGCGCTCGACCATGACGGTCTCGCCATATTTCCATTCGGACGAGCCGATGACCTGCGGCGGATGCGACTGCCCTTCATGCACGATGACGACGCCGAAGCTTGAGCCTTCATTGACCGGCTTGACCACGTAGGGCGGCTTCATCGGATGCTTGTTCTGGATGGCAAAGCGGCTGGCAACCTTCGATTCCGCCACCGCGATGCCGGCAGCCTTGGCGACCTTCTTGGCTTGCTCCTTGTTCATGGCGAGCGCCGAGGCGAGCACGCCCGAATGGGTGTAGGGAATGGCCAGATATTCGAGGATGCCCTGGATGGTGCCGTCTTCACCGAACGGGCCGTGCAGTGCGTTGAAGACGACATCGGGCTTGAGTTCGGTGAGCACGGCGCCGACATCGCGCGCAACATCGACGCGGGTAACCTGGTAGCCTTCATTCTCAAGCGCATCCGCACACGCCTTTCCCGAAGACAGAGACACGGGCCGCTCGGACGAGAATCCGCCCAGGAGGACAGCCACATGCTTGTTCTTCATATCCCGTCATCCCTCTCACGGCGGGCCCGCAACCACGCATTCAGCGATCAGATTGAGTCCGAGTCTCCCGGCAGGTTGCCCCCCAGACGGAAAACGCGGTCGACGCGTCGAACGACTCAAATCAGGAAACGCTTTAAGGCAGAGAATCAGAGAGTTGATTCGCTGGCAAGTGCTTATGATTCCGACAGATTCACTTTCCGCGAAAACGGCCGGAAAAAGCGTGTTGTGAGTCTTTGGAGCAACGGTGGCGCTGTTGTTTCAGACCGTTTGAAGTTCAAGCATCACATGAACTTCAGCTTGCGCTAAAGAAGCTGTCCGAGGAATTCCTGCACGGCATGGCCGGGGCGGAAATTGCCGAGCCGCTTGATTTCCCACTGCAGGCGGATGCCTGAATTTTCAAGCACGCGGGCGCGCACCGTCTCGCCGAGATATTCGAGGTCGTATCCGGTCGCTGTTCCGGTGTTGATCATGAAGTTGCAGTGCATCGGCGACATCTGCGCGCCGCCGATCATCAGCCCGCGGCAGCCGGCCTTGTCGATTTCCTTCCAGGCCGAGGTGCCTTCCGGATTCTTGAAGGTCGAGCCGCCGGTCTTCTCGCGGATCGGCTGCACCGTCTCGCGATGCGTCTGGACGGCGTCCATAGCCGCCTTGATCGCCTCCTGGTCTTCCAGAACACCTTCGAAAACCGCGGAGGTGAAGATCAGCCCGGCAGGTGCGGCCGAGTGACGATAGGCATAGCCCATGTCTTCATTGCTGAGGGTGTGGAGATTGCCCTTGCGGTCGAGCGCCCGAACCTCGACGACACGTTCCCGCGTCTCGACGCCATTGGCGCCGGCATTCATCCTCAGCGCCCCGCCGATGGCGCCGGGAATGCCGTGATAGAAATGAAAGCCGCCAATACCGGCCTCATAAGCGACGGCCGCGACGCGCTTGTCGGGCGTCGCAGCACCGGCCTTGATGACGGTCGGCGAAACCACCTCGGCCTCGCCAAAGCCCTTGGCCGAAAGCCGGATGACGAACCCTGGAATGCCGCCGTCGCGCACCAGGAGGTTGGAGCCGACACCGACGATGGTGAGCGGGATGTCCTCCGGCACGGCGCGCAGGAAGGCAGCCAGATCCTCCTCGTCGGCCGGCTGGAACAGGGCGTCCGCCAGACCGCCGGCGCGGAACCAGGTGATCTTGTCCATCTCGGCATTGGGCGTGATGCGGCCGCGCAGGCCGGCAAGCCCGTCGCCAAGTTTGTCGAGCAGGTCCTGGCCGCGCATCATGAGACGGTACCGCCGAGTTCCCCAGGCAGCGCATAGGCCCATTGGGTGATGTTGCCGGCGCCCAGGAAGATGACGAAGTCGCCCGGTTTCGCCAACGCGCGGATGACGGGCGAAATCGCGGCAGGGGTTTCGACGTAGCGCGCATCGCGATGGCCCCCGGAGCGGATGCGCGACACCAGCGCCTCCGAGGTCACGCCGTCGATCGGCTCCTCGCCCGCCGCATAGACCGGCGCCACCATCACCGTGTCGGCATCGTTGAAACAGACCGAAAATTCGTCGAACAGATCGTGCAGCCGGGTGAAGCGGTGCGGCTGCGCAATGGCGATGACGCGGCCCTTGGTGGCGCTGCGCGCCGCTTTCAACACCGCCGTGATCTCGACCGGGTGGTGGCCGTAATCGTCGAAGATGTCGACGCCGTTCCACGAGCCGGTGTGGGTGAAGCGCCGCTTGACGCCGGCAAAGGACGACAGCCCCTTCTTGATCGCTTCGGCCGACAGGCCGAGTTCATGCGCGACCGCAATTGCGGCGGTGGCGTTGGAGACGTTGTGGCGGCCGGGCATCGGCAGCCGCAGATCCGATATCGTCGTCTGGCCGCCGGTCTTGCGGTCGCGGATCACCACGTCGAATGCCGAGACGGCACCGGCCATGCGGTGGTTGGTGAAACGCACATCGGCCTGCGCGTTCTCGCCATAGGTGATGACGCGGCGGTCCTCGATGCGGCTGACCAGCGCCTGTACTTCCGGATGGTCGGTGCACATCACGCCAAAACCGTAGAACGGCACGTTCTCGACGAATTGCCGGAAGGCCTCGCGCACCTTGTCGAAACTGCCGTAATGGTCGAGATGCTCGGGATCGATGTTGGTGACGACGGCGATCTCGGCCGGCAGCTTGAGGAAGGTGCCGTCGCTTTCGTCGGCTTCGACCACCATCCACTCGCCATCGCCCATACGGGCATTGGTGCCATAGGCATTGATGATGCCGCCATTGATCACCGTCGGGTCGAGCCCGCCGGCATCGAGCAGCGTCGCCACCATCGACGTGGTTGTGGTCTTGCCATGCGTGCCACCGATCGCGACCGCCTGGCGGAAGCGCATCAGTTCGGCCAGCATCTCGGCCCGGCGGACAATTGGGAGCAACTTCTCCCGCGCGGCCTTCAGCTCGGGATTGGATTTCTTGATCGCGGTGGAGACGACCACCACTTCGGCCGCGCCGATATTCTCGGCCTTGTGGCCGACAAAGCATTCGATGCCCTTGTCGCGCAGCCGCTGGACATTGGCGCTGTCGGCCTGGTCCGAACCCTGCACCTTGTAGCCGAGATTGTGCAGAACCTCGGCGATGCCGCTCATGCCGATGCCGCCAATGCCGATGAAATGCACAAGGCCGATGGTCTGCGGCATCTTCATCAATGCGTCCCTTTCCTGAAATCCGAAACGGTTTTTCTGGACGCAATAGCCTCTGTGAGATCAGCGAGCAACCGTGCCGCGTTCGGCCGGCCAGCCGACTTCGCTCCGGCAGCCATGGCCGTCAGCCGCTCGGGAGTGTCCATCAGCCCGCCAATGAGAGCCGCGATGCGCTCCGGCGACAGTGACGATTGCGGATGCACCTCGCCGCCGCCCGCCGCGGCAAGGGCGGCTGCGTTCGCCGCCTGATCATGATCCAGCGCATAGGGATAAGGCACCAGCAGCGCCGGCCGGCCGATGACGGCGATCTCCGAAACCGTCGAGGCGCCGGAGCGCGAGATCACCAGATGCGCCGCGCCCATGCGCTGTGCCATATCGGTGAAGAAGGGCGAGACCTCGACATGGACGCCGAGTGCCGCATAGCCGGCCTTCACCCGCGCCACGTCGTCGGCGCGGGCCTGCTGGGTGATCACCAGCCGCTTGCGCTGCGCCTCCGGCAGAAGTGCGATCGCCGTCGGCATGGCGTCGGAAAAGAACTGCGCGCCCTGGCTGCCGCCGAACACCAGGAGCCTGAACGGATCCGCCCCTTTGGATGCGGTGTAGGGCGTCTTGGCCGCCTCCAGGATTGGCGGCCTGACCGGATTGCCTGTCGTCACCGTCTTGGCGCCTGTGGCACTTTCATCTTGCGGCAGGAAGCCGCCGGCAATGGCATCGACGCGCCCGGACAGCGCCCGGTTGGCGCGGCCCATGACTGCGTTCTGCTCATGGATCAGCGTCGGCAGCTTGCGCCGCGTCGCCGCATAGAGCGGTGGCAAGGTCGGATAACCGCCAAAGCCGACGACCGCATCAGGCTTGATCCTGGCGATGACGGCGGAGGCCTGGCGCACGCCGCGCCAGATCTTCCAGAACGCTCCGAGCAGAGCGACGGGGTTTTTCGAGCCCATCGTCGCCGACTGGATCGGATGGATGGCGGCGGCCGGGAAATGGCCGGCAAAGCGCTCGGCGCGGTCGTCCGTCGCCAGATGCACGCCCCAGCCGCGCTCGATCAGCTCATGCGCCAGCGCCTCGGCCGGAAACAGATGTCCGCCGGTTCCGCCAGCCGCGAGAAGGATGACACCCCGCGCCATATCACTCCGCCGGCAGGGCGCGCTGCGACAGGGCAAAGCCCATCTGCTTGCGCTTTTCCGGTCGCTTGCGCGTCAGCGCCAGCACCATGCCCATCGAGATGGCAATGGCGATCTGCGAGGAGCCGCCATAGGAGATGAAAGGCAGCGTCATGCCCTTGGCCGGCATCAGCTGCAGGTTGACGCACATGTTGATGACCGACTGCAGGCCGAACACGGTGACCAGACCGCCGACGGCATAGCGGGTGAAATCATCATGTTCCTTCAATGCCGTGCTCAAGCCGCGCAGCACGATGAAGGCGAAGATCGACATGATGAAGAAGCACATGATCAACCCGAACTCTTCGCCGGCGACCGAAAACACGAAATCGGCATGCGCGTCGGGAATGACCCGCTTGACCGTGCCCTCGCCCGGCCCGACGCCGAACCAGTGGCCGTTGATCAGCGCCTCGCGGCCCATGTCGACCTGGAACGTGTCGCCTTCGCCGGTCAGGAATTTGTCGATGCGGGCGGCAACGTGCGGGAACACAGTGTAAGCGGCAAACAGGCCGCCGGCGCCGGTGGCGCCAAGCGCGATGATCCATAGCCAGGGCAGGCCGGCCATGAAGAACATGACGCCCCAGGTGCCGGTCACCAGCATGGTCTGGCCGAGATCGGGCTGGGCCACCAGGAGCGAGATGACCAGGATCAGCAGCAGCATGGCAAACAAATTGCCGGGGATGTCGGGCTGGCGCTTGTGTTCGGCGAACAACCAGGCGCAGACGATGACGAAGGCGGGTTTCAGAAATTCCGACGGCTGGATCGACATGCCGACAAACGACACCCAGCGCCGCGCGCCCTTCACCTCGACGCCGATATAGAGCACGGCGACCATCAGCACCAGCATGATGCCCAGGATGATCAGCGCCATGCGCCGGATCTGCCGCGATTCCAGGAAGGACACTGCCAGCATCACGCCGAGCGCCGGCACGGTGAAGATGATCTGCCTGGTGGCAAAGTGGAAACTGTCGAGGCCGATGCGTTCGGCCACCGCCGGGCTTGCCGCAAAGGACAAGACGATGCCAAGCCCCATCAGCGACAGGAACGCCGCCAGGAACCAGCGATCGATCGTCCACCACCAGGTTGCAACCGGGCTTTTGTCGAGACGGCTTTGCATTATCGTGCCCCTCCGATGGGTTTCACGCCCTCGATAGCATTCGCAGCTTGCCTGAAGGCTTCGCCGCGAACTTCGAAATTCTTGAACTGGTCGAAACTGGCGCAGGCCGGCGACAGCAGCACCACCGCCTCGCCGCTGTCATCCTTGGCCGCGTCTTTCGCGGCATGGTCGACCGCGGCGGCCAGGGTGCCCGAGATTTCATAGGGCACGGCTTCGCCGAGCGTCGCCGAGAACGCGGGCGCCGCCTCGCCGATCAGATAGGCCTTGGCGATGCGCGGGAAGAAACCGCGCAGCGGCTCGATCCCGCCTTCCTTGGGCAGTCCGCCGGCGATCCAGTAAATGCGCGAAAAACTCGACAGCGCCGGTGCCGCCGCATCGGCATTGGTCGCCTTGGAATCGTTGACGAACAGCACGTGGTCCTTCCGCCCGACCTGCTCCATGCGATGCGCGAGGCCCGGGAAGCTCTCAAGTCCTGCCTGGATCTCGCCCAGGCTCAAGCCCACCTTGAGACAGGCGGCGACAGCGGCAAGCGCGTTCTGCGCATTGTGCTGGCCACGTAGCGAACCGATGCCTTCGAGGAAGGCGACGCGGCTGTAGCGGCCATGCACGGCTTCCATCAGATCGGTGCCGTCGGCGAAATAACCATCGGTCAGCGGCAGCCGCTTGGAGATGCGGATCACCTCCCGGCCCGCCCTCTCCAGCCGGTCAGCGATCTGCGCGCACCAGGAATCGTCAACGCCGACGATCGCCGTCTCGCTGCCGGCAACCAGCCGCTCCTTGATCGAAGCGTAGTGCTGCATGGTGCCGTGGCGGTCGAGATGGTCGGGCGTCAGGTTGAGCAGGATGCCGGCCGTCGGGTTGATCGAGGGCGCGAGATCGATCTGGTAGGACGAACACTCGACGACATAGTCCCGGTCAGCCTGCGGTGGATCGAGCGTCATGATGGCCCGGCCGATATTGCCGCCCATCTGCGTGTCGCGCGCTGCCGATTTGAGGATATGCGCGGTCAGCGCCGTGGTCGTCGACTTGCCGTTGGTGCCGGTGATAGCGATGAACGGCGCATCAGGCGCGCGCGCAATCCGCTCGCGGCAGAACAATTCGATATCGCCGATCACCTCGACGCCGGAGCCACGCGCCAACTCCACCGTCCAGTGCGGCTTGGGATGCGTCAGCGGCACGCCGGGCGAGAGCACGAAGGCCGAGAATTTCGACCAGTCGGCGCCGCGCAGATCGGCGGTCGCAATGCCTTGGTCAGCAGCCTTGGCGACGCTATCGGGATTGTCGTCCCAGGCAAGCACGTCGGCGCCGCCCTCGATCAGCGCGCGCGCCGTGGCGATCCCCGAGCCACCGAGCCCGAAGAGCGAAACGCGTTTGCCCGAAAAGGATGCGGCGGGGATCAAGCGGGTTCCTATCTCAGCTTGAGGGTCGACAGGCCGACCAGCGCCAGGATGACGGCGATGATCCAGAAGCGGATCACCACCTGGCTTTCGGTCCAGCCGAGCTTTTCGAAATGATGATGGATCGGCGCCATCAGGAACACGCGCTTGCCGGTCATCTTGAAGTAGCCGACCTGAATGATGACCGACAGGATTTCCACGACAAACAATCCGCCGACAATGACCAGCACGATCTCGTGCTTGGTGGCGACCGCGACCGTACCGATCAGGCCACCCATGGCCAGCGAACCGGTGTCGCCCATGAAGATCGCCGCCGGTGGCGCGTTGAACCAGAGGAAGCCGAGGCCGGCGCCGATGACGGCGCCAAGCACGACAGCCAGCTCGCCGGTGCCGGGCACGAAATGGATCTGCAGATATTCGGCGAACACCGCATTGCCGGAGAGGTAGGCGATGACGCCAAAGGATGCCGCCGCTATCATGATCGGCACGATCGCCAGCCCGTCGAGGCCATCGGTCAAATTCACCGCATTGCCGGCGCCGACAATGACGAAGCAGGAGAACGGCACGAAGAACCAGCCGAGATTGATGATGAATTCCTTGGCGAAGGGGAAGGTCAGCGACGACGAGAACGGCGCCTGGCCATTATGCATGATCGCCCAGGCGGCGATGCCGGCGATGACGAATTCCAGCGCCAGCCGCGCCTTGCCGGAAAAGCCGAGATGCGACTGCTTGGTTACCTTGAGATAGTCGTCGTAAAAGCCGATCGAACCGAAGCCCAGCGTCACCAAGAGCACCACCCAGACATAGATCGAGGAGAGGTTCGCCCATAGAAGCGACGAGCCGACGATGCCGCACAGGATCATCAGCCCGCCCATCGTCGGCGTGCCGGCCTTCTTGAAATGCGTCTGCGGGCCATCGGCGCGGATCGGCTGGCCCTTGCCTTGCCGCAGCCTAAGCGAATTGATGATGGTCGGCCCGAAGATGAAGACGATCAGCGCCGAGGTGATCAGCGCACCGCCGGTGCGGAAAGTTATGTAGCGGAAGACATTGAAGACCGAGACCTTGTCCGCAAAATCGACGAGCAATGTAAACATACGATTCCGTTCCCCGGACTAGTTCTGTTTCGTGCCTGCGGCTTCCGCCGGATATTTGCCGAGCAAGGCCTTGACCAGCTTTGAAAAGCCGATGCCTTTCGACGATTTGATCATCACCACGTCGCCGGCCTTCAGCGTCGACAACAGCAGCGGCTTCAATTCCTCGGCGCCGGCGCGGTATTCCGTTTTGATCTCGTCGGGCAGGATGTCTGCCAGCGCCTGCATTTCCGGACCGCCGAGAAAGACCGTGTTTGTGCCGGTGCCGACGATCAACTCGGCAAGGGCTGCATGGAGCTTGGCCGAATGGTCGCCGAGCTCGAGCATGTCGCCGAGCACGGCGATGCGCCGGCCCTCGCCCGTGACAGGCGTCGCGTTGAGCAGCGCCATGGCAGCAGCCATCGAGGCCGGATTGGCGTTGTAGCTCTCGTCGATCAGTGTGATCGGTCCCTTGGGGTGGCGAAGCATATGGCGCTTCCCACGGCCACGCTCGGCCGACAGATCGGCCAGTGCCAAGGCCACCTTGCCGATGTCGGCTTCAACCAAATGCGCGGCGCCGAGCACCGCCAGGACGTTCTGTACCATGTGGCGGCCGGGCGCGCCGATGCGCGCCGTCACATCCTGCCCGCCGATCCTGGCGGTGATGTCGGAATGATCGGCATGCAGCTCGCATTTGGTCAGCTTGTAGGTCGACCGTGCATTCTCGCCGAAGCCAAAGACATGTTCGACGCCGGCGGCTCGCGCCATCTTGTCGAGCAGCTTCCATCGCGCATCGTCGCGGTTGAGCAAGGCCGCACCGCCGGGCTCGATGCCTTCAAAAATCTCGGCCTTGGCCTTGGCGATCTCGTCGAGATTTCTAAAGAAGCCGAGATGCGCCGCGGCGATCATCGTGACGATGGCCACATGTGGCCGGACCATCTTGACCAGCGGCCGGATCTCGCCGGGATGGTTCATGCCGATCTCGAACACCGCATAGTCGCAATCATCCGGCATGCGCGCCAGCGTCAGCGGAACGCCCCAATGATTGTTGAAGGACTGCGCCGAGGCATGCACAGTGCCGACGGCCGACAGCACATGACGCAGCGCCTCCTTGGTGGTGGTCTTGCCGGCCGATCCGGTCACCGCGATGATTTTTGCGTTGGAACGGGCGCGGGCGGCAACACCGAGTTTCTCCAGTGCTGCCAGCACATCCTGCACGACGATCATCGGCGCCGTCAGCCGCCCGAGCGACGGCAACTTGCCTTCGGCAACGACCAGCACGCCGGCGCCGGCCTTGATCGCCGCGGTCGCGAAGTCATGGCCGTCCATCGCCTCGCCCTTGATGGCGAAGAAGGCGTCGCCCGGCTGCAGGCTGCGGCTGTCGATCGAGATCCCCGAAATTCCCTCCGGCATCGGCCCGAGCGGCCGACCGCCCATGGCGTCGACCAGCGCCTCGGAAGTCCAGAGCACGCTCATGCGGCCCGCTCCCGCAGCGCCGACCGGACTTCTTCCTGGTCGGAGAACGGAAAAGTCTCGGCGCCGATGGTCTGGCCCTCTTCATGGCCCTTGCCGGCAACGATCAGCGTATCGCCCGCTTTCAGCATGGCGACCGCTTCGTGGATCGCCTTGCGGCGGTCGCCGATTTCAATGGCGCCGGGCGCGGCCGCCAGGATCGCGGCACGGATCGTTTCCGGCACTTCCGAGCGCGGATTGTCGTCGGTGACGATGACGACATCGGCGAGCCGCGTGGCGATCTCGCCCATGATCGGCCGCTTGCCCCGGTCGCGGTTGCCGCCGCAGCCGAACACGACGATGACGCGGCCGGTGGTGAATGGGCGCACCGCGGCCAGCACATTTTCCAGCGCATCCGGCTTGTGGGCATAGTCGACATAGACGGGCGCGCCATTGGCGGTGGCGCCGACAAGGTCGAGCCGTCCCGGTGCCCCCTGAAGTTTCTCCAACGCCATCAAAGCTTTGGCGACCGGCGTTCCGGTGGAAATGGCCAGCCCGGCCGAAACCAGGGCATTGGCGATCTGGAAGTCGCCGGCGAGCGGCAGGTCGATCTCGTAGAGCACGCCGTCAGCTTCGACCTCGGCGCGCTGGCGGTGGCGCTCGTGCTCGACCCGCTTCAGGCGCAGGAAATCGCCATGGCGGCCGACGGTCAGCACATTGAGCCCCGCGGCCTGCGCAGCCTGGATGGTCGGCGCCGACCACGGATCGTCGGCAAAGATGACCGCCGGCGCGCCTTTCGGCAGCAGCGTGTCGAACAGGCGCAATTTGGCGCGATGGTAGTCCTCGACCGTCGAATGATAGTCCATATGGTCGCGGCCGAGATTGGTGAAACCGCCAGCGGCGAGCTTGACGCCATCGAGACGGCGCTGGTCGAGACCATGGCTGGAAGCCTCCATCGAGGCGTGTGTGACGCCGGCCTCCGCCAATTCCTTGAGCAACTGGTGCAAAGCCACTGGATCGGGTGTGGTCAACGAACCGTAATCGTTGCGGCCCGGCGCCACCACGCCGGTGGTGCCGATGGACGCGGCGGCAAAGCCGGCCTGCTCCCAGATCTGCCTGGTGAAGGCGGCGACCGAGGTCTTGCCTGCGGTGCCGGTAACCGCGACCATGGTCTCCGGCTGGCTGCCGAAGAAACGTGCCGCGCTCAGCGCCAGCGCCAGGCGTGGGTCGTCGACGCTGAGCACCGGGACGGACAGGCCGGAAACGGCGCTGGCCTTGCCCACGACAACCGCCGCTGCGCCGCGCTTTGCCGCATCGGCGGCATAGGCCGAACCATCCGCCTTGCTGCCGGCGAGCGCGAAAAAGACCACGCCGGTCTTGACCGTGCGGGAATCCGACGAAATCCCGGTTACCTCCACATCGCGGGAAGATGTTCCCTCGACAGGCAGGATACCGGCTAAATCTCTCAGGTGCATCGAACCCCGTTTATCTCAACAAAATGGCGCGCAGTTGCCGGCGCGCCCTAAGAATCACTGATAGGAAACCAGCGTTGCGCCATTTTCATGGCTGAAATCTGGCTTCACGCCAAGCATGGCGGCTGCCCGCCTGATGATGTTTCCGGCCATGACACCCGCATTGTTGGCGGCGACGTCGGTCATCCCGGGCTTTTCCGGGTGCGGAGCGTCAGCGATCGTAAACACCAGATATTGCGGATCGTCCATCGGGAAGGCAGCGACGAAGGTGTTGAAATTCAGTTCCTTCGAGTAGCGGCCATTGATCACCTTCTCGGCGGTTCCGGTCTTGCCGCCAACGCGGTAGCCGGGGGCCCTGGCGTTTCTGGCCGAGCCTTTCTCAGCATTGAGCGTGTAGAGGTAGCGCATGCCCTCCACAGTCTTTTCGCTGACCACTCTCTTGGCCACCGCCATGGCATCCTGCTCGCTGCGGACCAGGAAAGTCGGCGGGATCAGGTAGCCCTGCATCAGCGCCGCGCAGCCGACGGCCGCCTGCAGCGGCGTCGTCGACACGCCATGGCCGAAGGCGATGGTGAAGGAGTTGACCTGTTTCCAGACCTTCGGTTCGGTCGGGCGCGCGACCTCAGGCAGTTCGGTCTGCATCCTGTCCAGAAGGCCAAGGCGATGCAGGAATTCGCGGTGCCCCTCGATGCCGACCATTTCGGCCTCACGCGCCGATCCGATGTTGGAGGAGTAAAGGAACACCTCCGGCAATGACAGCACGCGGTTCTTGCCGTGGAAATCGTGGATCGCCTGATGGCCGACCCGGATTGGGTGCGAGGCGTCGAAACGGCTGTTCATGTTCGCCTTGCCGGAATCGAGCGCCATGGCCGAGGTGAAGCTCTTGAAGGTCGAGCCCATCTCGTAGAGGCCGGCCGACATGCGGTTCAGCCGATCCTTGTCCTGCGCATTGAAGGGATTGTTCGGATCGAAATCCGGCACCGAGGCCATCGCCACCACTTCGCCGGTCTTGATGTTGAGCACGACGGCGCCGGCGCCCATGGCGCGATAGCGCTCGAGGCCGGCGGCAATCTCGTCGCGCACCACATGCTGGACGCGCAGGTCGATCGACAGCTGAACCGGCTTCAGATCCCTGGCGATCGCAAGGCCTGAGGCCTGCAGGTCGCTTAAGCCCTGCTCGTCAATGTATTTCTCCATGCCGGAGATGCCCTGATTGTCGATGTTGGTGAGGCCGACAATGTAGGACGAGGTCACGCCGGCCGGATAGAAGCGGCGCTTTTCGGTGCGAAAGCCGATTCCGGGAATGCCGAGCTGCATGATGTCGGCCTGCTGCTTGGGCGTCAGCTGCCGCTGCAGCCAGACGAAGCCGGCGCCGCTCTTCAGCTTGTGATAGGTCTGCTCGGGGTCGATATCTGGCAGAATGGTCGACAGCTTTTCGATCGCCTCGTCGGCATCGACGATGCGGCGCGGCTCGGCAAACAGCGATGCCGTCTTGATGTCGGTCGCCAGCACCTCGCCGTTGCGGTCGACGATGTCGGGACGCGACGCCGTCACCCGGCTTTGCGGCCCATTCGACATGTCGGGGGACTGGAAACCGAGATAGACCAGCCGCCCGGCGATGGTCGAATAGATGCCGAAGAACACCGCCATCGTCATCACGATGCGGGTCTTGGCCTTGCCGCCGGTCGCCTTGCGCGCGCCTTCGACCACGATGGAGCCGTCCTCGCCGGTCCGTGCGCGGCGCTTCAGCAATTTGCCGACCGACGGAAGTTTGGCGCGCATTGGAAATCCAGCGATCATTGGACGATGGCTCCGGTGACCACGGGATCCTTATCGGCTGGTCCTTTGCCGGAATTGTCGGCCATGCCGCCAAGCCGTTGCGACGACAAGTCCTCGATGTTGAGCGGTTTTGCCGGCAGGTCGTCGAGCCCGACGATCTGCCGCGCATTGACCGGCTCGAGTGCGAGCTGCGCTTTGTAGATTTCAGCCAGCTTCTGCAGGCGCGACGGCTGGGTCAGCAGGCTCCAGTCGGCCTTGAGCAGGTCGATCGTGTCCTCCTCATAGCGGATCTGCGCCTCGATCTTCTGCACCGAAGCCAGCTGTTCCTCGGCCTCGCGCTTGGCCTTGTAGGTTAGGGCCGCGGCCGAGACCATGACGGCGATCAGGACTATGTCGCTGGTTCGAAACACGTATTCACCTCTCTCGCGGCGCCTGGATGCCGGGAAGTTTTGGAAGTCCGAAAACGGTGAGATCACCGGCGCGCGCCGGCGCCTCGGTGCGGATGGCGGCACGCAGCCTGGCCGAGCGCGCCCGCGGATTGGCAGCGACTTCGGCATCGCCTGCCGTCACGCCGCCACCGGCCTTGCTGAAGGTCGCGGTGCGCACGTGCGCCTCAGGCAAATGACGTGAGCCGGTGGCGACATCGGCGCGGTCGGCGATGAAGCGCTTGACGATGCGGTCTTCCAGCGAGTGGAACGTCACCACGGCAAGCCGCCCGCCGGGCTTCAATACCCGCTCGGATGCCATTAGGGCTTTGGCCAATTCGCCCAGCTCGTCATTGACGAAAATGCGCAGCGCCTGGAAGACGCGGGTGGCCGGATGGATCTTGTCTTTCGGCGCGCGGCCGATATGCGTCTCGATGGCGTCGGCGAGATCAAGCGTACGCTCAAACAACCGTTTTTCGCGGCGTGACTCGATCATGCGGGCGATGCGCCCGGCATTCCGCTCTTCGCCGAGGAAGCCGAAGATGCGGGCAAGGTCGCCTATCTTGAACGAATTGACGACGTCGGCAGCACTCAAACCCGCCTGCGCCATGCGCATGTCGAGCGGCCCGTCCGTGCGGAACGAAAAGCCGCGCTCGGGCTGGTCGACCTGCATGGAGGAAATGCCGATGTCGAGGACAACGCCGTCGGCGCTTTCGACCTGTTCGTCCAGCGTCGAGAACGGCGCCTGCACCAGCCTCAGCCTGCCGCCGGATTGCTGTTCCAGGCCGCGCCCGGCGGCAATCGCATCGGGATCGCGATCGATCGCCACCACCGAGGCGCCGCTCGCCAGGATCGCCTTGGTGTAGCCGCCGGCGCCGAACGTGCCGTCGACGATCACATCGCCTTCTTTGGGCGAGAGCGCTTCCAGCACTTCGGCAAGGAGGACCGGAATGTGGCGGACCGGTCCGCCAACGGCGCTGAGATCATCGCCGTGATCCGCCATCATTCCGGCCGCTCCCCAGCCTTGGCCTCGTGAGCCTTCGTCCCCTGCCGAAGCTGCAAAAGCCGAGCGCGCGCCTGCGCCCCATAGGCGGCCAGCCGTCCCGGCTCCCAAACTTGAAAGAAATTGCCACGGCCGACAAAGGCCACTTCGCTCGTGATGCCCGTATGCTCGCGGATGAAATCGCTCATCGTGATGCGGCCATCCTGATCGAGCTTCAGGAACGTCCCGTCGCCATGGCAGAAGAACGACATATCGTCCGCCGTCTGCAAAAAAGGGTCTTCCAGCGCGATGCGCTGCTCGTAGCGGTCGAGCAGATCGAGCCCGCCGACATCCATCGCAGGCACGTCCAGGCCGCGCAGCGCATAGAGTTCCGAATAGCCGCGTTTCTGCACGACCCCGCGGAAATGCGCCGGAACGGAGACCCGCCCCTTCGCATCGATCCTGTTCACCGCGCTTGACAGAAACCGGTCCATGACACGCTGCAGCCGCTTCCGCCGCCGCACCCCTCTCCATGTTTTCGTCCGCGCCGAAGCGCGTCCCCTGCCGAAAATCCGCTTCGATCCCAGCGGCAAAACCCCGCAAACGCACAGCCGCCGCGGCTGCCCGATTGGCGTACGCTTTACCCTGACGCGGAACGAAGGCTTTGGTATCGAAATGGGATATCATGGGGCACTATGGGCGTCAACGGGAACAGGCTTCACAAACGCGCGCCACAACCGGTGAGAGCAGCTCTGACAACACTCCCGTCTTTATCTCCCATTAAGCCTAACGAACCGTTTAGAGCGGGCTGGCCCAAGCGGAAGCGGCTTGCCGCGCATCACTGCCGCGAATAGCGTCGTCAGTCTTTTCGCTGAGCAACAAGGTCAGAAATCCATGTCCGAAACAGCCAGGTTCCGCGCGGCCTCCCTTGCCCATCTGCGTCGCGACGGACTTGCCAAAGGCGACCCCATCCCATTGCCGCTGACCATGGCCGCTATTTTCCACAACCCGGGCGACGGCGCCGGCTACAGTCAGTACGGCCGTTACAGCAACGCCACCTGGGATGCGGTCGAGCACATGCTGGCGCATCTCGAAGACGCGCCATGCGTCGGCTTCCCCTCTGGAATGGCGGCAATCTCGGCGGTGTTTTTCGGCCTGTTGAAATCCGGCGACCGCGTGCTTTTGCCTTCGGACGGCTACCATGCCACACGCGCGCTGGCCGACCGTTTCCTCAAGCCCTTCGGCGTCGCCTATGATCTGCGGCCGACATCGACCTTTCTCGATGGCGGGTTCGAGGGCTACCGCCTTGTCTCCGTTGAAACCCCGTCAAATCCGCGATTGGACATTTGCGACATCACAGCGGTCGCCGAGGCCGCGCACCAAGCGGGCGCGATCGTCGTCGTCGACAACACCACGATGACGCCGTTCGGCCAGCGTCCGCTCGATCTCGGCGCCGACATCGTCGTTGCTGCCGACACCAAGGCGGCCAACGGGCATTCCGACGTGCTGTTCGGCCACGTCGCCAGCCGCAATCCAGACATCATCGCGGACGTCACCGGCTGGCGCGAGACCGCGGGCGGCATTCCCGGCCCGTTCGAGGCTTGGCTGGTGCATCGCGGCCTGGAGACGCTGGAGGTACGCTTCGACCGCATGTGTTCTTCTGCCGAGGTGATCGCGAAGCGCCTGAAAAACCATCGCGCCGTTAGCGGCTTGCGCTACCCCGGGCTGGAGGGCGACCCGTCGCACAACCTCGCCCGGGCGCAGATGGAGCGCTTCGGCTTCCTCGTGTCCTTCGAACTCGCTTCCCAGGAGAAGGCCGAGGATTTCATCAACAACTGCACGCTGATGCAGGCGGCAACGTCGTTCGGGGGTGTCCACACCTCCGCCGAGCGGCGGGCCAAGCGAGGAGATTCGGTTCCGCCCGGCTTCGTGCGCCTGTCGGTGGGCTGCGAGCCGGTGGAAGAACTCTGGCAGGCGATCGAGGCATCGCTGGACAAGATCGGCATCTGAGCTGGCGGTTAGGTCACCAAGTCGTCGGCGCCAATATCGCGCCTGCCGTGCAAAACGCGGACGATCTCGATCGCGTCTTCGCCCATGCGATACAGAGTGACATATTCGCCGACGATCAGATGACGAATGCCGGGCGCGATATCATCGCGCGGCGCACCTGAGAACGGGTGCAAGGTGAGCAGTGTCCAGCGCCTCTCCAAAGCGTCCACAAGGCGCATGGCTCCCTTTGGGCTATGTTCCGCAATGTAGTCACCGATGCCTTCGACATCTGATATCGCCTGAGGAAGCAGCCGATATTTCACTCTTCCGAGCCTGCAGCTTCCGACATCCTGTGATATTTGGCTCGCAGCCGGTCCATGAAGGGCTGGCCGTCCACCGCCGGTCCGCTGTCGATCCCCTCCTGAACCAGCCTGCGCAATTCCTCGACCGTGTAGCCGAGAAGATCGCGGCGGTCTTTCCATTGCCGCAGCGCATCACGGATGACTTCGCTGGCCGAGGCATATTCGCCGGCGGCCACGACATCGTCGACCGCCGCCGCCAGTTCCGGCGAAAGCGTGATGCTGCGTTTGTCGACGTGACCCATGATGCGCTCCTGATCAAACCATGACAATCATGGTACGATTAAATCGTACCAGCTTCAAGGATGCGTTTGTCTCGACCCCAGCATGCGTACTTGATTCAATCGCTCAAGCACCTGAATCGCCAGCTGCGCCCGAAGGCGCAGACTGCTGATCCAAAGGATTAATCGCGATATGGGGGAGAAATTGCCAGCTGGCCTGTAAGCCGGGTTTTGTATGGCCCTCGCCCCTTTCGGGGCGAGAACGTGGCGGCCATTCATCTTGGGCGCATGTTGCCATGCGCCTCACGCAACCTACCCGGACGGTGAGCCGGAAACAGCCCTCGAAGGTTTCCCCTCGCACCGTCCCTATTCGGTTTTGCTCCCGGTGGGGTTTACCGTGCCGCTCCTGTTGCCAGTCGCGCGGTGGGCTCTTACCCCACCCTTTCACCCTTGCCCGATAAATCGTGGCGGTTTGCTTTCTGTGGCACTTTCCCTGGGGTCGCCCCCGCCGGCCATTAACCGGCACCGTGTTTCCATGGAGCCCGGACTTTCCTCACCCGCAGCCTTTCGGCTTTGCGGGTGCGGCCGCCCGGCCAGCTGGCAGAGCGTATAAAGGGGTTCACGTTCCAAAACGCAAATGAAAAAGCAGACTTATGCCGGCGATCCCAATGCCGCCAACTGCACCTTGACCTTGCCGCAATAGGCCGCCGACACCGGGTTCATCCTCGTCGCGGCATGGCCGGCATTGTATTTCAGGATCGTGCCGCAGGTGGTGCCGCCGCCGAGATTGCGCGCCATGGCAAGGTACTTCATGCCGTATTTGATGTTGGTGTCGGGATCGAACAGACCCTTGGCGGAGCCGCTATAACCCATCATCCGCGCCGTTGCCGGCTTGATCTGCATCAGGCCGATTTCACCCGCGCCGCCGACGATGTTCGGCCGGTAGTTGCTCTCGATCTTGATGACCGCCTGGGCCAGCGACACCGGCACGCCTTCGGCCGCAGCATAGCGGGCAATGATTGCCGAATACTGGCCGCCAAGCGCGGCTGCCGCAGTCGACTCCGCAGCGGTGCTTGGGCGGATCGATGCGGTCGTCGTCAGGTCGACGCTCTTCCTGTTGCGCTTAAAATGCCTCTTGGCCGTGGCTTTTCTGGCCTTCACCACGGCTGCTTTGCGCACTTTCGCGGTGGTTGCCCTTTTTGCTTTCGGGTTTGCCTTCGTCATGGTGGCCTTGGCGGGTGCGGCGATGAAGCCCTGGTCTGCCCTCTGGCTCACTGGTGCGGCATCGGCCGTGCTGAAGGCAAAAGTCATTACTCCGGCAGCAATAGCTGCCGTTACAACGGTCAATTTCTGCATGTGGTCCTGTTCTGTTTGGCCGCGCGAAGATCTTCACGCAGCAACGCCTAATCAATATCGGAGCATCCGGGGGGCTGGAGGTCCGATAACTTGCACGAACTGCCTTTGAGGGCGGAATTTGTGTCGAACAAGGCGAGGCAATTCACTTTCAGTGACAGGCTGTAACTTGGATATCAGGAAAAGATTATTTAGACGCAACTGACCTAAGGGAAGTCAGCAGGCTTTGCAGCGTGCTAGACGTAGAGCCGTCGGCGACGCCATCCACCAGGCGTGGTCGGAAATGCCGCTGAAAAGCTTCGACGACGATTTCGGTCTGGCGGTCGAAGACACCTGATATCTCGACGCCATAGCCATAGAGCGCCAGCATCGACTGCAGTGCCTCGACCTCGGCGCCGGTATCGCCGGCTTTCAGCACCGCGCCGCGCCGGACCGGCGCCGCAGGCACGAGATGGCCGACCCCGGCCGCAAACAGCGCCTTCCAGGGGAATTTCTCGCCCGGGTCGATCTTGCGCCCCGGCGCGATGTCGGAATGGGCAAGCACCCTTTGCGCCGTAATGGAATGGCGTTCGATGACACCAAGGCAAAGACCGATCACCGCTTCCACCTGCCGCTTGGGAAAGGCCGAATAGCCGAGCGAATGGCCGGGATTGACGATTTCGATGCCGACCGAACAGGAGTTGATGTCGCGACGACCGAACCAGGAACTTGCACCGGCGTGCCAGGCGCGGTCGCTTTCGCGCACCATCTGGATGATGCGACCGTTCTCATGGACGAGGTAGTGGGACGAGACTTCGCTTGCGGGGTCGCACAGCCAGGCTTCCGCGGCAGCACCCGTCGCCATGCCGGTATAGTGCAGCACGATCATGTCGGGCCTGAGCGTTTCGCGCCGCGGGCCGAAATTCGGCGATACCCTGACCTCCGCGCTTGGCTCGTCGGGCGAGAAGCCGGTCATGCGTGCCTGAGGCCCCGCTCGATCATTTCATAGGCCGCGTTGATCGCCGCGACTCTGGTCGTTGCAATCTTGATGAATTCCTGCGGCAGGCCGCGCGCGATCAGCCGGTCCGGATGATTGTCGGAGACCAGCTTGCGGTACCGCTTCCTGACCTCCTCGAACGGCTTGCCGCGCTCAATGCCGAGCACGATATAGGGATCGCCGGCCCCGAGATTGACGTGCCTGGCCATAATGGCCTCGTAGTGCACCTCGTCGATGCGGAAAATCTCGGCAATACGGTGCAGGAAAATCCCTTCGCGCTCATGCACCAGCCCGTCCGCCTTGGCGATATGGAACAGACCGTCGAGTATGTCTTCCAGCATGACGCAGTTCGAATGGCCCGAGCCGCACATCTGCGCCATACTCTCGGCATAGGTCTCGAACCCGGCGACGTCGCGCTTGGCCAGATCGTAAAGCCGCGCCACATTGCGGGTCTGTTCTCGCGGCACCTCGAATATTTCCTGGAACGCGCGAACCTCGTCCTGGGTGACGATGCCATCGGCCTTGGCCATCTTGGCTGACAGCGCAATCATCGCCACAGAGAAGGCGACACGCCGGCGCAGATCAGCGTCACCGGAGAAAACCGTGCGCACGGCCTCGACCACATCGGCTACGCCGGACGTGGCTGAAGATGAAACGCGGGTGATGAAGTCGCCGAGGCGATCCCAAATCGACATGAGCGCTTATTAGGGCCGCCGGCCATTGCTATCAAGCCAAGACAGCGCCGCAGAGTGGATCGATTTACGCAAGCAACCGACGCGCCAGATCCCAAACCGTAGGAAAGAGCCGGTTCAAGGCCCTTGAGCCCCCGAATCGCCTAAACGCAGGAAGGCCGGCGCGAAGCCGGCCTCCTCTCTCGTCACGTCAAAGTGACCGAGACTGCTGCTACTGCGCGGGGGCAGGAGCAGGTGTTGCCGGAGCCGGTTCTGCAGGCTTCGGTGCATCCGGCGTCGCCGGCTTCATGGGCTCGGCGGCTGGCGGATTGGTGCTCTGGGTGGTGGTGTTATCCGTACCGCTGTCGCTGCAGGCGGCAACGCCGAACAGGGCCAGGGCGGAAACGGAAGCAAGAATCAGCTTTTTCATGACATCTCTCCTTCAACACACGCTCACGTTGCGGTGAACGGTCGAAGGCAAAATGCATCAAACGGTCATGAGTTTCGTAACGTTGCGTTTCCTGATGTAACATCCGCGCACTACCGATTGCGGGCCGGGCGATGCCGAACTAACAGTCTGGACCCAAATGCAATGCCGGAGTTCTGCGTGGACAAGAAATGGGATTTTTGGATCGACCGCGGCGGCACCTTCACCGACGTGATCGGACGTGATCCGCAAGGCGGTTTGCATCCCAGGAAATTCCTGTCGGAAAATCCCGAAGCCTATCCCGATGCGGCCCTAGCCGGCATCCGCGAGCTTTTGGGGCTGAAATCCGGCACCGCTATTCCTCCGGGCCTGGTCGGTGACGTCAAGATGGGTACCACCGTTGCCACGAATGCGCTGCTGGAGCGCAAGGGCGACCGTGTGCTTTTGCTCATCACCAAGGGCTTTCGCGATGCGCTGAAGATCGCCTATCAGGCCCGGCCGGACATCTTCGCCAAGGAGATCATCCTTCCGGAACAGCTCTACGAGCGGGTCATCGAGATCGACGAACGCGTGCGCGCCAATGGCGAGGTCGAGCGCTTGCTCGACATCGCCGCCTGCCGCCCCGCCATCGAACAGGCGAAGGCTGACGGCATCGATGCGGTGGCCATCGTCTTCATGCATGCCTGGAAATATCCCGACCACGAGAAGGCGGTGGCGAAAGTCTGCCGCAAGATCGGGTTCAGCCAAGTCTCGGTCAGCCATGAGGTCTCGCCGCTGATCAAGCTGGTCGGCCGCGGCGACACCACCGTGGTCGATGCTTATCTGTCGCCGATCCTGTCGCGCTATGTGCAAAGGGTGGCGGGAGAACTGGGCGCGATGCCAATCTCCCCACTTGTGGAGGGTGAGGAGCGGTCGGCCAAAGGCCGAGAAAAAGCCGACGATTTGGCTTTTTCAGCGACGAACGCCCGGAGCCATAGCGAAGGGCAGTCGGCAAAGCCGACAGAGGGGGTTCTCTCAGGAGGCACCACCAAAGCGTCGAGCACTGCCGCGGCGACCCCACCCGGCGGCTCCGCCGCCACCCTCCCCTCGAGGGGGAGGGAAAACCCTCGCCTGATGTTCATGATGTCGTCGGGCGGGCTCACCGCCGCCGACATGTTTCAGGGCAAGGACGCGCTGCTGTCCGGCCCGGCCGGCGGTGTCGTCGGCATGGTCGAAACGGCGAAACTCGCCGGTTTCGAGAAAGTCATCGGCTTCGACATGGGCGGCACCTCCACCGATGTCGCCCATTTTGACGGCGAGTATGAGCGCGCTTTCGACACCGAGGTTGCCGGCGTGCGCATCCGTGCGCCGATGATGCGCATCCATACCGTCGCTGCCGGCGGCGGCTCGATCCTGCATTACGAAGCCGGCCGCTTCCGCGCCGGGCCGGATTCCGCCGGCGCCAATCCCGGCCCCGCCGCCTACCGGCGCGGCGGCCCGCTTGCCGTCACCGACGCCAATGTCATGCTGGGCAAGCTGCAGCCCGATTTCTTCCCGGCGATTTTCGGACCCGGCCAGGACCAGCCGCTGGACGTCGCCGCCGTGCGTAAAAAATTCGCTGCGCTCGCCGCCGAAATCGGCGACGGCCGCACGCCGGAAGCCGTCGCCGAAGGCTTCGTTACCATCGCGGTGGAAAACATGGCCAATGCCATCAAGAAGATCTCCGTGCAGCGCGGCTACGACGTCACCGAATATCTCTTGAACTGTTTTGGCGGCGCCGGCGGCCAGCATGCCTGCCTGGTTGCCGACGCGCTCGGCATGGAGGCGGTACTGATCCACCCCTTTTCCGGTCTGCTCTCAGCCTATGGTATCGGGCTGTCGTCGGTTTTCGCGTCGCGCCAGCAGGCACTCCTGAAGCCGCTTGCCGAAGAATCCAGGACCGAGATCGCCAGCCTCATCGGCACGTTGAAAAAAGCCGTCATCGCCGAATTGGCAGCGCAAGGCATTGCGCAGGACAAGGTTGCCGCAAAGCCGGTGCTGCACATCCGCTATGACGGCACCGACACCACGCTGCCGGTGAATTTTGAGCAGGACTCGATCTTCCAGGCCAGGCGCGATTTCGAGATCGCCCACAAGGCGCAGTTCGGTTTCGTCTATGACGACAAGCCGATGATCGTCGAGACGCTCAGTGTCGAAGGCAGCGAAATCGCCGAGACCAGGGCCGAGGCCGTTGCGCCGGCCGGACCGGCACGGGTTGAAGCCGGCGCTTCCGGAACGCGGCGCATCTACACCGAGGGCCGGTGGCACGAAGCCGGCATCCATCGTCGCGAAAATCTGCGCCCATCCAACCTGGTCGCAGGCCCCGCTTTGATCATCGAGCCGAACCAGACCATCGTCGTCGAGCCGGGCTGGCGGGCCGAAATCACCAACCTCAATCACGTCGTCATCCGCCGCACCNCAGACCATCGTCGTCGAGCCGGGCTGGCGGGCCGAAATCACCAACCTCAATCACGTCGTCATCCGCCGCACCGAACGGAAAGTGCGCACGGCTGCCCTCGGCACCGAAGCCGATCCGGTGATGCTGGAGGTCTTCAACAACCTCTTCATGTCGATCGCCGAGCAGATGGGCGTCACGCTGCAGAACACCGCCTATTCCGTCAACATCAAGGAAAGGCTGGACTTTTCCTGCGCCGTCTTCGACCGTCATGGAGCGCTGGTCGCCAACGCGCCGCACATGCCGGTGCATCTCGGCTCCATGGACCGCTCGGTCGAAACCATCATCCGGCTGAACTCCGGCGACATCCATCCCGGCGACGTCTTTGCGCTGAACGCCCCCTACAATGGCGGCACGCATTTGCCTGATATCACCGTGGTGACGCCGGTGTTTTCCCTCCCCCTTGAGGGGAGGGTGGCCGCGCAGCGGCCGGGTGGGGTCCTCTCAGAAGGCACCACAAGAGCGTCGAGCACTGCCGCAACAACCCCCTCCGGCGGCTCCGCCGCCACCTCCCCCTCAAGGGGGGAGGAAGTAATCTTCTACGTAGCCTCACGCGGCCATCACGCCGATATTGGCGGCACCGCGCCCGGCTCGATGACGCCGCTCGCCACCACTGTCGATGAGGAAGGCGTGCTATTTGACAATTTCCGCGTCGTCGATCGCGGAAAATTCCGCGAGGCGGAGCTGCAGACGCTGCTCACCGACCATCCCTACCCCGCCCGCAACCCGCATCAGAACATCGCCGACCTAAAGGCGCAGATCGCCGCCAATGAAAAGGGCGTGGCCGAACTGCGCAAGATGGTCGGCCATTTCGGCCTCGATGTCGTCGAAGCCTATATGGGCCATGTCCAGGACAACGCCGCCGAAAGCGTGCGCCGCGTGCTGGAGCGGCTGCCCGATAGTTCCGAGTACGAATACCCGACCGACACCGGCCAGGTGATCAAGGTGAAGATTACCGTCGATCGGCAAAAGCGCGAGGCGACCGTGGACTTCACCGGCACCTCGAAGGTCGAGAAGAACAATTTCAACGCGCCCGAGCCCGTCGCCCGCGCCGCCGTGCTCTATGCCTTCCGTGTCATGGTCGAGGACATGATCCCGATGAATGCCGGCTGCCTGCGGCCGATCAACATCATCATTCCCGACGGCTCGATGCTGAAGCCCGCCTACCCCGCCGCCGTCGTCGCCGGCAATGTCGAGACCTCGCAGCATGTCACAAACGCCCTGTTCGGCGCCATGGGTGCCATGGCCAACGCGCAAGGCACGATGAACAACCTGACCTTCGGCAACAAGCAGTACCAGTATTACGAGACCATCTGCTCCGGTTCGCCGGCAGGCCGGATGAACTCCGGCCGCGGCTTTGCCGGCACATCCGGCGTCCACACCCACATGACCAATTCGCGCCTCACCGATCCGGAGGTGCTGGAACTGCGCTTTCCCGTCATGCTCGAGGATTTCCACATCCGCGAAGGCTCCGGCGGCAAAGGCAAATGGGATGCCGGTGACGGCACCAGGCGGACGATCCGTTTCCTCGAAAAGATGGAATGCGCCATCCTGTCCTCGCACCGCAACCGCCCGCCGCAAGGCCTCGACGGCGGCGGTGACGGCGAGGTCGGCTCGACCAAGGTCCGCCGCCAGGACGGCAGCGTCGAGACGCTGAAGGCCTGCGACCAGACCGTGCTCGACGCCGGCGACGCCGTCATCCTGACGACGCCGACACCCGGGGGATTTGGCAAGGCCTGAACTCGCGTCAACAGGCTGTCACCCGCCTGTCATGCCCCTGAGTTACCCGCTTGCGGCAAAGCAAATGGGGAATCACTTTGCCATGACGGACGTCTCCTCGGATCTCGTTTTTCGCCGCGGCAAGGAAGTTGGAAAAGCCGTCTACCAGAACCGCCCGCTGTCGAAGGCCGGCATCTCGGAGCGGCTGTTCGCCCTCTTGTTTTCCGGTCTCGTCTATCCGCAGATCTGGGAAGACCCTGAAGTCGACATGGAGGCCATGCAGCTTGGCCAGGGTCACCGCGTCGTCACCATAGCGTCGGGCGGCTGCAACATCCTCGCCTACCTCACCCGCTCGCCTGAACGCGTCGATGCGGTCGACCTCAACGCCGCCCACATCGCCTTGAACCGGATGAAGCTGGAGGCGGTGCGGCATCTGCCCTCGCAGGGCGATCTGTTCCGTTTCTTCGGCGCCGCCGGCACCAACCACAATTCGCAAGCCTATGACCGCTTCATCGCGCCGCATCTCGACCCGGTCAGCCGCCACTATTGGGAGCGTCGCAGCTGGCGCGGCCGCCGGCGCATCACCGTCTTCGACCGCAATTTCTACCAGACCGGCCTGCTCGGCCTGTTCATCGCCATGGGCCACCGCATCGCCAAATTCTTCGGCGTCGATCCCGCCGGTCTCATGGCGTCGAAGAGCCTCGCCGACCAGCGCCGCTTCTTCAATGAAGAGCTGGCGCCGGTCTTCGACAAGAAGCTGTTGCGCTGGGCTACCTCGCGCAAGGCTTCGCTGTTCGGCCTCGGCATTCCGCCGGCGCAGTACGATTCGCTGATCACCTCGGGCGATGGTTCGATGGCCAGCGTGCTGAAGGCCCGGCTGGAAAAGCTCGCTTGCGATTTTCCGCTGAAGAACAACTACTTCGCTTGGCAAGCCTTCGCCCGTCGCTATCCCAATCCGGGCGAGGCCGCCCTGCCCGCCTATCTAGAAGAGGCCAACTACAAGGCGATCCGCAACAATGTCGATCGCGTCGGCATCCACCACGCCAATCTGATCGAATTTCTGGCCGGCAAGGACGCAGGCACCGTCGACCGTTTCGTCCTGCTCGACGCGCAGGACTGGATGACGGACGACCAGCTCAATGCCCTTTGGTCGGAGATCACCCGCACCGCCTCGGTCGGCGCCCGAGTCATCTTCCGCACCGCCGCCGAGCCCAGCCTGCTGCCGGGCCGCGTCTCGATCTCGCTGCTCGACCAGTGGACCTACGAGGACGAGGCCTCGCGCGACTGTTCGGCCCGCGACCGCTCTGCCATCTATGGCGGCTTCCACCTCTATGTGAAGCGCGCGGCATGAGCGCGAGCCGGCTGCCGGCCGATCATGCCGAACTGATGGACGGCGTCTACCGCTGGCAGCGCCACATCTACGACCTGACCCGCAAATACTATCTGCTTGGCCGCGACCAGATGATATCCGGGCTGGATGTGCCGGCGAATGGCAGAGTGCTCGAACTTGGCTGCGGCACCGGCCGCAACATCGCGCTTGTAGCCCGCCACTATCCCGACGCCCGCCTCTACGGCCTCGACATCTCGGCTGAGATGCTGGAGACCGCCGGCAAGGCGATCGGCCGCGACGGCCTGTCCGGCCGCATCGTGCTGGCGCGCGGCGACGCCACCGATTTCGACGCCAAGACGCTGTTCGGCATCGAGCGCTTCGACCGCATCTTCGTGTCCTATTCGCTGTCGATGATCCCCGGCTGGGAAAAGACGGTTTCAGCAGCCCTTGCGGCACTCGCGCCCGGCGGCTCGCTGCATGTCGTCGATTTCGGCCAGCAGGAAGGCTTGCCCAACTGGTTCCGGACATTGCTGCGCGGCTGGCTCAAGAAATTCCATGTCACGCCACGTGAATCATTGCGCGAAGTCTTGGAATCGGAATCTCGGCGAACCGGCGCAAGCTTCTGTTTCCGCGCGCTTTATCGCGGCTATGCCTGGCTGGCGGTCGTCAAGATCGCGCACTCTTACCTCCCCCTCGATGGGGGAGGTCGCGCCGAAGGCGCGGGTGGGGGTGAAGTGCCAGGCACCCCGCCCCGGCGCTACGCGCCGACCCTCTCCATCAAGGGGAGGGTAAAGGGAGCTAGCGCAGTGCCTTCATCAGCGCGCCGACCATCACCTGCGGCCGGTAGCCGAGCTTGGCCGGCGTCAACCCCAGCCGCACCACCACCAGTTGCTCCGACGGGATGATGGCGACCGTCTGGCCGTCATGGCCCTCCATCCAGTAGGTATCGTTGGGCAGGCCGGCGGCGACGCCGGCGCCGGGATTTCCTTCGTCCCCCGGGGCTTCGATCCAAAGTTGCCCCTTGCCGTAGACTTTCGAGGCCGGTGCCGGTTCGCGCATCCAGTCGACGAAACCGGCCGGCAGGATCTGGTTGCCGTTCCAGACGCCGCCCTGCAGCAGGAATTGGCCGAACCGCGCCCAGTCATGCCCCGTGGCATAGAGGTAGGATGAGCCGACAAAGGTACCCTCCTCGTCGGTTTCGAGCACCGCGCTTTGCATGCCGAGCGGCCCGAACAGCGCTGCCCTTGGCCACATCAGCGCCTTGTCCTTGTCGCCGATAGCATCCTGCCACAGCCGCGACAGCATCACCGCCGTGCCGCTCGAATAGGAAAAGACCTTGCCGACGTCGCCGGTCAGCGGCTTGGCCTCGGCGAAGCCCGCCATATCGGGTTCGAGATAGAGCATGCGCGTCACATCGGCGACGTCGCCATAATCCTCGTTGAACTCGAGTCCGCTCGACATCGCCATCATATCGGCAAGGCTGATGGCGGCGCGGCCGTCCGCCTTCCATGAGCCGAACAGACCCTGATTGGTCACCGCCATCTTGCCGTCCTTGACCAGCGTGCCGACGAGCGCGGCGTTGACCGTCTTGGTCATCGACCAGCCGAGCAGCGGCGTTTTCGCCGAAAAGCCCTCGCCATAACGCTCGGCAACAATGCGGCCATTTTTGACCACCACCACGGCGCGCATGCCGATGCCGGTCATCGCCGCACCGTCGAGGATCTTGTTGATTTCGGGATTTTGCGAGGCGTCGACTCGATCTCCCCCGGGCCACAGATCGCCCTTGGTGGCCGCCGACGCCTCGGCAGGGATTGACGTGCGCCGTGCCTTGCCGACGTCGCCATCGGGAACCGAGGCGCAACCCAGGCCGGCGCGCGCAACGGCAACGCTCTTGCCGAGGAAGCCAAGCAGCCCGGCCGAGACGGTCCCCCTGTTCTTGTCGACCGACACCTTCATCAGCCTGAGAAGCGGATGGCCGGGCGCCTGCACGTCGATGGCAAGCACCTCATTGGGATCACGGCCGGCGATAAAAACATTCGAGCAGACAATCTTGGCGGAATAGCCGGAACCGACGCGGATCAGTTCGGGCGGCGCGACGTAGAGCCAGGTAAACAGGGCGGCTATGGCCAACACGACCAGGCCGAGCAGCCATTTGATGATCTTCACGGCGATCCGCATCTTTCCGTCCCTGCTTTTCCGCTGCCCGTGGCTTGCGGCCCGATTTATGTCATCGATTTGCCGCCATTGCTTCCGCAAAATCGGTGTTCTTGTCGAGCGCCGTCAACCTGTTATCAACCATGATCGGCGATCACTGGTGCATGTCGCCCAAAAGTGCGCAGCGGTTTTGGAACAACGACATGCACGAAAATAGCGTATCAGGCGATGCTGTGGGGCGATCGCCTGAGGGGCACCTGCAACGACAACCCAACAGCGACCGGCTGATTCCGGCTCGGGAAATGCGATGCGCCGTTTCGCGGCCCTCATCACGTTGACGCTGCTGGCCGCCTGCTCGACCGCCGGCGATCTCGTGCCCTCGATGTCGCCATCCAGCAGCCCGACGGTTGCCGTGCGCGCACCGCGTTTCGAAGACTCCAAGCCGCATGAATGGGATAGCGGCGCGCCTTGGAACTATGCCGTTCACGGCACCGACGTCTCCAAATACCAGACCTCGGTCGACTGGCCGACGGCCAAGGCCAGCGGCATCTCCTTCGCCTTCATCAAGGCGACCGAGGGCGGCGACCGTTTCGACGAGTATTTCAACGAGCATTGGTCGCGCACCAAGGCCAATGGCATTCCGCGCGCGGCCTACCATTTCTTCTATTTCTGCACGCCTGCCGCCACCCAGGCGCGCTGGTTCATCCAGAACGTGCCCGTCGACCGCTCGGCCATGCCGCCGGTGCTCGACATGGAGTGGAACCCGCAATCGCCGACCTGCCGGCTGCGCCCGGATTCAGCGACGGTGCGGGCCGAAATGACCACCTTTCTCGAGATGATCGAGCGGCACTATGGCAAGAAGCCGATCATCTACACCTCGGTCGACTTCTTCGACGATAACGACCTTTCGACCTTCCGCGGCTATCCCTACTGGCTGCGCTCGGTCGCCGGCCACCCCCGCCAGAAGTACGGCAGCCACCCCTTCACCTTCTGGCAATACACCGGAACCGGTATCGTTCCCGGCATGACCGGCAAGTCCGATATCAACGTCTTCAACGGCACTGAGGCAGCCTGGAAAAAGTGGCTGCGGCAGAACACCCGTTGACACCGGCTCTGCCGCCTGCTTTTCGACGTCCCATGCGCACCTACCTGCAACCACTGGGATATCCACGCCGGAAACAGTCGAGGAGCCGACTGCGCTCCGGGCTGCTCGCGGCCCTGCTGCTCGGCGCTGCGGCGATGCCGGCGGCGGCGCAGGAATGCGGCGGCGACTTCGAAACCTGGAAGCAAGGCGTGGCGGCGGAAGCCAAGGCAGCCGGTGTCGGCGCTGTCGGCCTTGACGCGCTGGAAGCCGCCACCATCGACGACAAGGTGCTGGCGCGTGACCGCGCCCAGGGCGTCTTCGCCCAGACCTTCATCCAGTTCTCCAACCGCATGATCTCGGCCTACCGGCTGAAGCAGGGCGCGGCCAATCTGAAGAAATACGCCGAAATCTTTGCGCGCGCCGACCAGCAGTTCGGTGTCCAGGCGCCGATCATCACCGCCTTCTGGGGGCTGGAGACCGATTTCGGCGCCGTACAGGGCGATTTCCACACGCTGAGCGCCTTGGTGACGCTGTCGCATGACTGCCGCCGCCCGCAGCTGTTTCGGCCGCAACTGGTGCCGCTGTTGACGCTGATCGATCGCGGCGTCGTTCCGGCCGACGTCACCGGCGCCTGGGCCGGCGAGATCGGCCAGACGCAGATCCTGCCTTCCGATTATCTCGCGCGCGGAGTCGACGGCGACGGCGACGGCATCGTCGACCTCAGGCGCAGCGTACCCGACGTAATCATGACCACGGCCAACAAGGTGCTGTCGCGCGGCTGGAAACGCGACCAGCCCTGGATCGAGGAAGTGCGCGTGCCCGAGGACATGCCCTGGGAGCAGACCGGCCGCACCAACAAGTTGCCGCTGTCGCAATGGGCCGCCTGGGGCGTCACCAATCCCGATGGCACGCCGCTGATCGACAATGGCCTGAAGGCCGGCCTGGCGCTGCCGATGGGCCGCAAAGGTCCGGCCTTCCTCGCCTACGACAATTTCGACGTCTATCTCGAATGGAACCAGTCCTTCACCTACGCGCTGACCGCCGCCAACTTCGCCAGCCGGCTGGCCGGGGCAAAGCAGTTCGACCCGCGCAATCCCGAAACCGGGCTCAATGGCGACCAGATGAAGGAATTGCAGACCAAGCTCGAAGCCAGGGGCTATGACGTCGGCACCGTCGACGGCATTCTGGGCACCAACACCCGCGAAGCCATCCGCAAGGAACAGATGCGGCTCGGCATGCCGGTAGACGGCTGGCCGACGCCGGAGCTTTTGGGGAAACTGTGAGTAGAATCTGCCCAAGCTGGGTTCCTTATTCCCTACTCCTTGCCCGGACGAAGTCGATAAATGCCCGCAAAGCCGGGGGGACGTGCCTCGAACTCGGGTGATACAGGAAGAAGCCTGGAAAGCTGGGCGACCAGGGCTCTAGAAATCTCATCAGCCTGCCCGCATCGATCCAGGACTGGACCTGATAGTCGATCATGTAGGCAACGCCTGCTCCACCCAGCGCCGCGTTCAGCATCAGCTCGGTGTCGTTGACAGTCAGGCTGCCCTCGACGGCGATTTCCAGAGACCGTTTGCCGCGCGCGAACTCCCATCGATAGAGGTTGCCGCCACCAGGCCACTGGAATTTTATGCATTGGTGCTGATGCAACTCCTGCGGATGGCGCGGTATGGCCCGATTTTCGAGATAGACGGGAGCGGCCACCGCCGCCATCTGCAAATCCCCGCTCAGTTTCACTGCCACCATGTCCTTCTCCAGCCGCTCGCCAAGCCTGATTCCGGCATCGAACCGTCCTCGAACAATGTCGGTCAGCGTATCGTCGACGATGACGGTCAGCGCGATATCAGGATAGGCGCGTTGGAAGTCGCCAAGGATCGGGCCGATGAACCGCACCGCGGCAACACGCGGCACGTTTATTCGTAGCGAACCCGCCGGTCGATCACGCGCGGCATGAATGTCCGCTACGGCGCCCTCTAGCTCTTCGAACGCAACGGCAAGGCGCGCAAACAGCGTCTCGCCGGCACCAGTGGGTGAAACACTACGCGTCGTGCGATTCAGCAACCTGACGCCGATGCGAGCCTCCAGTTGCCGGATCGACTGGCTGAGCGCCGGCGGGGAAACACGCAGCCGGGCGGCGGCGCGGACGAAACTACGCTCTTCCACGATTGCGGCAAATGCCTTGAGCTCGGCGAATTCAGAACCGCGCATTGTGTATCCCTAGATTAACAAGCTAGTCAGATAATAGGCCATTATCTGATCAGTTGCATGGCCCTATTTCTCGACTAGCGGACCCGTCGGATGAAACCGGCACGGGCCTGAATGATTGAAGGAAACGTATCATGCCCAAGTCCTTGCAAGGCAAAACCGCACTCGTCACCGGCAGTTCGCGCGGCATTGGGCGAGCCATCGCCGAAGGCCTCGCCTCCAAGGGCGCTGCCGTCGTCGTCAACTATGTCGGCAACCACGAAGCCGCTGACGAGGTCGTGGCCGCCATCGCCGGCAAGGGAGGAAAGGCGATGGCGGTCCAGGCCGACATATCAAGCGTCTCGGATATTCATCGCCTGTTTGACGAGGCTGAGAGTGAGTTCGGCGCGATCGACATCGTGGTTGCCAATGTCGGCGTCGCCGTCATCAAGCCTCTGACCGAGGCAACCGAAGCCGATTTCGACCATGTCTTCGGCACCAATGCCAAGGGCACGTTCTTCGTGCTTCAGGAAGCAGCGCGCCGTGTGCGAAACGGCGGCCGCATCATCGCGGTCTCCACCGGCGGCACCAAGATGTTCTTCACGCAAACGGCGCTCTATCTCGGCAGCAAGGGCGCCGTCGAACAATTCGTCCGTGTGCTCTCGCGTGAACTCGGACCGCGCGGCATCACCGTGAATGCGCTGTCGCCTGGCTTCACCGACACGGACCTGCTTCCCGAGCGCGATCGCGCCGTGGCGGCCGGCATGTCTCCATTTGGCAGGATCGGCGCGCCCCGCGACGTTGCCGATGTCGCGGTCTTCCTGGCCAGCGACGAGGCCCGCTGGCTGACCGGCGAGAATATCCAGGCCGGTGGCGGGGTCGCTTAGTCCGCCATCGTCTCTAGGCTGGCGAATCCCTGCGGCGCATCGCCTTCATCGAAGGGTGTCGTCACCTCGACGAAGGTATCGGGATAAAAGCCGTTGAAGCGGGTTCTTAGCGACAGCGAATAGGCGCCGATATGGCCGATCTCGATCCAGTCGCCGGTGTCGACGGTTTCCGGCAGCCAGAACGGCCGCGACAGGATGTCGACGGAATCGCAGGTCGCGCCGCAGACCTTGAACGGCACGATGTTCTTCTCCTCGCCATTGCGCGAGCGGATCGCCGGATCGGGGATGAAGCGGGCCGGCAGTGTGATCTTGCCGGTCCAAGAATCCGACAGCGACGCCCAGATGCCGTCATTGATGTAGAGCCGCTTGCCCTTGCGCAGCAGCACCCGCACGATCAGCGACAGGCAGCGCGCCACGATCACCCGGCCGGGCTCGGCCACCAACGGGATCTGGTCGAACTGGTATTCCCTCAGGTCGCCCGACAGCCGCGACATGATCTGGCCGAGCGACGGCATCTCGATCTGCTTGCGATTGGGGTCATGGCCGTACTCGGCGGGAAAGCCGCCGCCGACATCGAGGCCCGCAATGTCGAAGGTCAGCCGGTTGCGCACCCAATCGGCGGAGGCCAGCGCCCGTTCATAGGTGTCGGGATCCTCGATCTGGCTGCCGACATGGAAGCACAGGCCGACCTTGTAGCCGGTGCGGTTGAGCCGCTCGGCGAGTTCCACCGCATAGGCCGGCCCGGCGCCGAATTTCTTCGACAGTTCATAGGCCGCCGAACCCTTGGTCTGGATTCGCACGAACACGCTGATGGAGCCCGGATCGATGTCAAGCGCCCGCACCACCCGCGTCAGCTTGGTGATCTCGTCCTCATGGTCGAGCGAAATGACCCGGATGGCGTATTTTTCCAGCGCAAGCTTGATGTCCGACTGCGCCTTGACCGGATGCATGTAGAGCATCTCGGCGTCGGGTGAGACGGCGCGCACCGCGGCGAACTCGCCGGGCGAGGCCACATCGAAGGCGGTGACGCCGGCTTCGACCAGCGCCTTGAGCACGATCTGCTCGCCATTGGTCTTGACTGCGTAGGCGGTCTTGCCGGGAAACATGCCCATGAACTGTTTGGCATCCGCCTTCAGCACCTGCGGGCGAAAGCAGTAGACCGGATCGTCCGGCCGAAGCGCCAGCGCCGCCTCGCGGGCATTCTCGAATCGCTGCATGGACGAATCCCCTGACTTCTCGGCTGCGCACAATTAATCCAAGCTAGCGGCCAAAGAAAACAATTCTGTGTCTGGCGGGCACTGACCCAGCGGCGCATCCTCCTGGCAGCACTGTTGCCAGCAATCAGGTTTCGGGTGGCTCTTGTCGCCGGACCCGATATGCCTTCTGCCTGAGTGGCTGGCATTGATGCCGCGGGGAAGGACGTTCACGATGGCAATAGCCACGACAGCCGTGCAGCGCGGACCGATGACGCTGAGGGACTGGGGACAGCTTCTGCTGCTCGGCGCCATCTGGGGCGGCTCGTTCTTCTTTGCCCGCATCGCCGTTGCCGAAATGCACCCGCTGGTGCTGGTGCTGTTTCGCGTTGCCATTGCGGCCATTGCACTGCAGCTCTATCTCGGCATTCGCGGTCCGTCCTTCCGCCTCGCCTTCCCGCATGCCGGCCTGTTTTTCCTTTTGGCGCTCGCCAACAATGTCGTCCCGTTCTCGCTGATCTTTGCCGGCCAGACCGCGCTTGGCGCCGGCGTCGCCTCGGTGCTCAATGCGACGACGCCGTTCTGGACGCTGATCCTCGCCAACGCGCTGACAGCGGACGAAAAGCTCTCCTGGAACAAGCTTGCCGGCATCGGGCTCGGCATCGCCGGCACCGCTGTCATGATCGGCCCCGGCCTGCTGGCCGGGCTCGGCGGCCCGGTCTGGGCGAAATTCGCGCTGATCGGCGCCTCGCTGTCATACGCCGTCGCGCTGATGATTGCCCGCCGCTTCAAGGGCGTGCCCTCGCCGGTCATCGCCACCGGACAATTGACGGCGTCGACCATCATCATGATCCCGGTGGTGCTGCTCACCTATGGCCCGGCCGGCCTGTTCTCGGCCTCGCCGCCGGTCTGGACGGCGGTGCTGGCGCTGGCGCTGCTCTCCACCGCCTTCGCCTACATCCTCTATTTCAACGTCGTCGCCTCGGCCGGCGCCACCAACGCCTCGCTGGTCACGCTCATCGTCCCGGCCAGCGCCATCCTGCTCGGCCTCCTGTTCCTCGGCGAGCGGCTCGCTCTGTTTGAGTTCTGCGGCATGGCACTGATCGCGCTTGGCCTGTTGACGATCGACGGGCGGTTGTTTGGTCGGCGCTAATGCCTGTCGACCAAAAGTGCGCAGCGGTTTTGGGACAACGACGCGCTTTAGGTCTGGTAGCGCTGCCATGCCTCGCTTTCGCCACGGCCGCGTCACAATTTATTCACAGGCTGCCAGCGGCTTTTGCCGAAGAGTTTCAACGCTTAACGGCAGGTGGCAGGTCGCAAATTCCACAATCGCGTCGCATTGCAGCATATTTTCCGCTTGCCTGTGGCACAAATGCCCCTAGACTCCACCCATAGCTCTTGAAGAGGAGACTATGACATGGGACTTACGAGGCCAATCAACGCATTGATGATCTGTGCTGCATTTGCCTTCATTGGCGCCCTTATCATAGGTGTTCTTCCGTAACCGCCGGAGCGGAAGAACAGCAGCAATAGCCCACAAATTCGAAAGGCCGGGTGTTTCGCCCGGCCTTTTGCATTTCAGATTTCATACCACGATGAAGCTCAGGCGGCGGCGGATCCAGCTGCCTCTGTTTCGTGGGAGCGGATGCCGATCATATGGCAGATGGCAAACACCAGGTCGGCCCGGTTCATGGTGTAGAAATGGAAGTCGCTGACGCCGCGCTCGACGAGATCGAGCACCTGCTCGGCCGCCACGGCAGACGCCACGAGCGCATGCGTCTGCGGATCGTTGTGCAGCCCTTCGAAACGCTCGGCCAGCCATGCCGGCACCAGCGCGCCGCAGCGCGCCGAGAAATTGGCGACCTGGGTGAAATTGTGCACCGGCAGGATGCCAGGCACGATCGGGATGTAGATGCCGGCACGGCGCGCCTTCTCGACATAACGCTCGTAGAGATCGTTGTCGAAGAAGAACTGGGTGATCGCCCGCGTCGCGCCATTGTCGGCCTTGCGCTTCAGCATGTCGAAGTCGGTGGCAAAGTCCGGACTTTCCGGATGCTTTTCGGGATAGGCCGAGACCGAGATGTCGAAATCGCCGGCGTCCTTCAGCGCTCCGACAAGTTCGGCGCCATTGGCATAGCCATCGGGATGCGGCCGGTAGGCGGTGCCGACGCCGGCCGCCGGATCGCCACGCAAGGCGACGAAGCGCTTCACGCCCATATCGGCGAATTCGCGGACGACGGCGTCGACCTCATGGCGGGCAGCGTCGACGCAGGTCATGTGCGCCGCCGGCGTCAGCGTCGTCTCGTTCAGGATGCGCTTGACCGTGCGGGCCGTGCGCTCACGCGTCGAACCGCCGGCGCCATAGGTCACCGAGACGAATCTCGGCCTCAGCGGCTCCAGCCTGGTGACGGTGTCCCAGAGCCTGGCTTCCATCTCATCGGTCTTCGGCGGGAAGAACTCGAAGGAGACGCGGACCTTGTCGCCAATGTCGGGACGGCGGGAAAAGCGGAACTGGTTCATCAGGCGATTTCCCCCATAGGGTACGCTTTGGTGGGTTGGGTATCATTGGAAGGCTCGGCCATCAGCATGCGGCGGTCGCGGCCAAGCCACAGCTTGACGGTGAGCCTGGCTTCGTTGCCGCCGCGCGGCTCGAATTCCTGGGCATCCTCGAGATCGAGCCCGGCCTCGGCAAACCATTCGGAGATCTGCCGGTCGGAAAAGCCCAGCCTGACATGCGCGTGCTGGTCGCGCAGGAACTCCAGCGCATGCGGCGCGAAGTCGACGATCACCAGCCGGCCCGCCGGACGCAGCAGCCGCGCCGCCTCGCGAATGGCGCGTGCCGGGTCATCGAGATAGTGCAGCACCTGATGGATGGTGACGAGGTCGAAGGCGTCGCGCTCAACCGGCGGCGCGAAAATGTCGCCCTGGCGGACCTGCGCATTGGCAATGCCTGCCTTGTCGAGATTGGCGCGCGCCACCGTCAGCATCTCGCGCGACATGTCGATGCCGACGCCGCGCCGGTAGAGCGGTGAGAATATCTCCAGCAGCCGCCCGGTACCAGTGCCGAGGTCCAGCATCGACTGGAATGGCCGCTTGCCGACCAGCTTGAGGAGTGCGGCTTCCACCGCGCGGTCCGGCACATGCAGCGAGCGGATATGGTCCCAGCTGGCGGCGTTCTCGGAGAAATATTCGGCGGCGCGGTCCTGCCGTTTGCGCTTGACCGACGCCAGCCGCTCTAGATCGCGCTCGACCTGCGGATCGGCGCCATGAATGCCGGAGACCAGCCGCAGCACTAAGTCGCGCGCGGAATCCGTATCCGACAGCCGGAAGAAGGCCCACGAGCCCTCCTGGTAGCGGCCGATCAACCCGGCCTCCAGCAGCAGCTTCAAATGCCGCGACACCCGCGGTTGCGACTGGCTGAGGATCTCGGTGAGGTCGGACACGGTGAGATCGCCGCGCGACAGCAGCGCCAGGATGCGGAGCCGGCTCGATTCGGCCGCAGCCTTCAACGTATCAACCATCGTATCGAGCGAAACATGCATTGGCGTATTCTCGTTGAAAAGATATAAACATATGTTTATGTCAGCTTTGGCGGCATGGCAAGGCCTATGTCGCTTCCTGACAAGAAAATGCCGCACACATGGTCCCCGCCTGAGAGAACCGCTTTTCCCTGACGATCGGCTAGAAACTTGTGCTAGGGCGAAAGCCATGTTCGAGACGCGCGACGGCGAAAAGCTCCTGCAGACTGACCCGGCTGACATGCCGGCGGATGGCCATATCGTGTTTATCGGCCGCATCGCCTCGCCATGGACCACGCGCGAAAGCTGCCCGAAGAACATGCGCGCCGCCCGCGAGACCGGACAGGCGGCCACCGTTCTCATCGACCCACCCTATCGCGACGGCCTGCTTGCGCTGGAGCGGGCCAGCCACATCGTCATCCTGTCCTGGCTGCATCACGCGCCGCGGGCACTGATTGTCCAGAGACCCCGCCATGCGGCTGAGCCGAAAGGCGTTTTCTCACTGCGCTCCCCTGCCCGGCCGAACCCAGTCGGGCTGCATATCGCCGGCCTGATCGCCGTCGACATCGACAACGGCCGCATCGCCATCGACGCCATCGATGTGCTCGACGGCACCCCGGTGATCGACATCAAGCCCTATTTCGCCTCGACCGACGCCTTTCCCGAGGCGACCATTGCCGGGCGTGACGAAAAATGAGCGCGCCCACCGGCCGCCGCCGCGCCATCGCCAAGGCGCTGACCGCACTGCTGCCCCTGGCGCCCTATGCCGATATGGAGAAAATCCGCACCGAGGCCGGCGCCGTGCACATGAAGACGCTGCCGCCGGGCATCGCGGTCTGGCTGGCGACGATCGCCCATATCAGGCACGGCCATACCGACTATGAAAAGCTGCTGGCCGAGGGCTATGACCGCGACTCGGCGCGGTTCTTCGTCATCGAGCAAACAAACATGGTGCTGACCCGTTGGCGCGCCACGCGCCTGCTCGATGCAGAGGACGAAGAGGAATAACTTCAGCTACCGTCGCTTCAATACGGCAACCGCATTGTAGGGCTGGCCGTCGGCCTGGCCAACCCAGGTCCAGGACAGGTTCCCTTTGAAAAATCGGACGGTGATGCCGCCACCGTCGATGCACTTGTCCTGGCCGTAGCTGATGTTTTCCCGGTATTCCGCCGAACTGTCGTCGCGAGAAATCTGGGTCAACGATCCGCCGCAGCCGAGCGACGGATAGTCGATCGACGCGGCGCCATCGCCGATGGTCATGGCGATCGCCCAATCGGCGCCGGCAGCACCGGCCGGACTTTGATGACCGCTGCCGGTCCAGACGCCGTTGAGCCCCGCCGCGTTGACCACGCAAGGCACGTTCTGAAAGATCGGCGTCAGCTCGCTGCCCGTCTTCTCGCAACGATAGGTCTGGCCGTTCTGGCACAGCGCCTCGCCCTCGCGAGCGCATTGCGCGAAGGTATGGCCAGTGACGAAGACGAGGAAAATTGCAAAGCTGATGGTCCGAAAAGATCTGCCCATTTTGCCCCTCCCGGCCGGATATTTTCAAGCCGGACCATAGGGCATATCGAATGTGCTACCTAGGACAAACAGCGATGGTTGGGTGGCCCTATGCCGCCTGCAGGGGACCACTAGCTTGAATCTGCCGCATCAAGCCGAAGGGACCAATCGCCATGAACCGAAGCGCAGCAGCCGGTAGCATTGTGCCATTGCCGGCTTTGTCGGATCGCCATATCGATCCGCATTCCTATCCCGACGGCATCGCCTTTCTCGATGGTCAGTATCTGCCGATGTCGCAAGCCAAGATCTCGGTGCTGGATTGGGGCTTTCTGCATTCCGACGCCACCTACGACACCGTGCATGTCTGGGACGGGAGCTTCTTCCGACTCGACCTGCATCTCGACCGCTTCTTCGCCGGCTTGCAAAAACTGCGCATGACGATCCCGTCCGACCGCGATGGTGTGGCCGAGATTCTGCACAATTGCGTGGCGCTGTCGGGCCATCGCGCCGCCTATGTCGAAATGCTGTGCACACGCGGCGCCTCGCCGACCTTCAGCCGCGATCCGCGCCAGGCGGTCAACCGCTTCATGGCCTTCGCAGTTCCCTTCGGCTCGGTCGCCAATGCCGAGCAGTTGCGGCGCGGCCTGCATGTCGCCATTAGCGACAAGGTGCGCATTCCGCCGGTCTCGATCGATCCGGCGATCAAGAACTACCACTGGCTCGACCTCGTGCGCGGCCTCTACGACGCTTATGACCGTGGGGCCGAAACCGCATTGATTCTCGACTTCAACGGCAATGTCGCCGAAGGCCCCGGCTTCAACGTGTTCTGCGTCAAGGACGGCAGGCTGTCGACGCCAGCCGCCGGCGTGCTGCCCGGCATCACCAGGCGCACCGTCTTCGACCTCTGCGCCGAGGCAGCGCTTCCCACCACGGCCGTCGACGTCAGCGTTGCCGCGCTGAAGGCTGCCGACGAAGTCTTCATCACTTCCACCGCCGGCGGCATCATGCCGGTGACAGTGATCGACGGCGCTGCTGTCGCCGACGGCAAGATAGGCGGGATCACAAAGCGCTTGATGGCGCTCTACTGGCAAAAGCATGACGACCCGGCCTGGTCGAGCCCGGTGCGCTATCCCTGACCGGCGAAGGTCCTGCTCCACACGATGACGTGACCAAAAAGATTCCCCCTCGCCTCTGGAAAATCGCTCGACGCACCGTATATCGCGGAAGCGGAGAAGCCTCCGCTTCCCAGTTCACGGCCCGCATGGGCAAGGATTCCACGTCATGACAAGCAAGGTTTGGTTCATCACCGGATCGTCGAAAGGCTTTGGCCGAGTCTGGGCCGAGGCCGCACTCGCTCGCGGCGACCGTGTCGCCGCAACCGCGCGCGATGCCGGCACGCTCGCCGATCTCGTCGCGAAATACGGCGATAATGTCGCCGCGATCAAGCTCGACGTCACCGACAAGAAGGCTGTCGATGCGGCCATCGCCGAGGCGCACAAGCGCTTTGGCCGGCTCGACGTCGTCATCAACAATGCCGGCTATGGCCATTTCGGCGCCATCGAGGAAGTCAGCGAACAGGAAGCTCGCGACCAGATCGAGACCAATGTGTTCGGCGCGCTCTGGGTCACCCAGGCGGCTTTGCCGATCATGCGGGCGCAGGGCTCCGGCCATATCATCCAGATCTCGTCGATCGGCGGCGTCAACGCCTTTGCGTCGCTCGGCCTTTACCATGCCTCGAAATGGGCGCTCGAAGCCTTCAGCCAGTCGCTCAGCATCGAGGTCGCCGAATTCGGCATCCATGTGACGCTTGTCGAACCGGGCGGCTTCTCCACCGATTGGTCCGGCGCCTCGGCCAAGGTCTCCAAAGCGATCGAGGCTTACGCGCCGGCCCGAGCCAAGATGGCGGAACGCCGCGCCAACTCGGTCGCCGGCGACCCCGAGGCCACCGGACCGGCGATGCTTGAAATCGTCGACGCGGCCGAGCCGCCGCTGCGCGTCTTCTTCGGCGATGGCGGCCTGCCGATGATCAAGCAGGAATACGCCAACCGCATCGCGCTGTGGGAAAAGTGGGACTACGTTTCCGTCGAGGCGCAGGGCGCCAAGAAGAACCGCAAGGCGGCCTGAGCGCGTCTTGAAATCCGGCTGCGTCGCCCCGGCGGCGCAGCCCTTGCCCTAGCCCGGTGCTAGGATCGATAAATCCACTGCTCGGGCACGCGCACCGAGATCTCTTCCCCTGTTGTCATACGACCCGGTTTCTCGACCCAGGCAACGAGGCCGCGCAGCCGTTTCGCCGCCTTCGGGAAGGCCAGCGCGCCGGCCTCCGGATCGGCCATCCCGGCGTTTTCGGCAATCGAACGTCCGGCAAGCCGGCAAGGTCCGTTCTGCGCATCAACCTTGATCGTCACGCCATCTCTGAAGAACAGCAGCGTGCCTGACGGCAGCATCGAGAGATGCGGCACGCCTTCGATCAGCAGATTGGCGCCGATCCATTCCGGCTTGATCTCGGCCAGCCCCATCCGCTCGGCAACGACGCCGAGTTCATTCGCTGCTACGATTGATATCTGCCGCTCGTTGCGGATTTCGGTGCCGCGCGGATACCAGGGTTCGCGACCGCCGGAACGACGGGTGGCGCCGGCGTGGAAGTCGCCGTCGATGCCTTCGAAACCGAGCTGCAATGCTTCCACCGGGCGCGTCTGGAAGTGATTCGACGGTGCGGCGTAGAGCGCCGTCACCCTGGCTACGAGTTTTCGCGCTGAAATGATCTCGATCGGAGCCTCAGGGAAAAGATCCAGCATGGCTTACTCCTTGTGCAAGGTCGCATTAGCGATAGCCATGAGCCCGGTCCAGTCCAAAGCAATGATGATCCGATCAAGCGGGCTGATGGCAGCCGATCACGATCTTCTTACCGCGGATCGCATATCCTATCGTACTGCGCCGCATTGCCGCCGTGCTGCACCGGCCTCATGGTGAGACAAGTCTGCGGAGGTTTCCATGCGTCCCGGGACTGCAATCGCGCTGCTTTGGCTGATCTGGGTCGTGTCCTGGTTTCTAGCCGCCTTCTGGGCCGACCCGGCGAAAAAGCGTGCCGGCATCCAGGAGGAGCTTCGCTATCGCGCTTTGTGGTTGATCGGCGCGGTGCTGCTGTTCATTCCCGCGCATGGCTATGCCGGCCGGCTGCGATTCTGGTTTCCGACCCTTGCCGAAGCGTGGATCTGCGCAGGGCTTGTTGCCGTTGGCCTGTTGTTCGCCTGGTGGGCGCGGTTGCATCTCGGCCGTCTCTGGTCGGCTTCGGTGACGGCCAAGGCCGAGCACCGTGTCGTCGACACCGGTCCCTACAGAATGGTCCGCCACCCGATCTATACCGGACTGCTTCTGGCGATGCTTGCCACAATGGCGGCCAAAGGCACGGTCTGGGGAATCGCCGGCGCGATTCTTCTCACCATCGGCATCGTCATGAAGGCAAGGCTGGAGGAACGCTTTCTGCGCGGAGAACTCGGCAACGCCTATGACGATTATGCCCGCAGCGTACCGATGCTGGTGCCGTTCATGCCGGCCTGATTACAGCATCCGCAAAAGCGCGCCGCCGATCGAATAGCCGGCGCCGAAGGCGCACAGCACGCCGAAATCGCCGGGCTTCATGTCGGCGTGGTTTTCCGACAGCGCGATGATGGCGCCAGCGCCGGCGGTGTTGCCGAGCCGCTCCAGCACCATCGGCGCGCGGTCATGGTCGACCTCGTGGCCGAAGGCCAGTTTCAGGATCATGGCGTTCATTCGCGCATTGGCCTGATGCAGCCAGAATCGCCTGATGGCTTGCGGCGTCAGCCCGTGCTCGGCGAGGAATTCGACAATGAATTTGTGGCCGGCGACGGTGACTTCCTTGAACACCTTGTTGCCGACCTGTTTGATCAGATTGCCTTCGAGGTTGATCATGTAAGGATCGTCCTGGGCGGTGCGGGTGTGATAGCCCAGATTGGTGCGGATATTGTTCGACATCTGCGTCCAGGTGCGCGTGTCCAGCACCTCGAAACGCCCCGGCCGCCTCTCGCCCTCGCCCAGCCCCTCGACCACCATCGCCACCGATGCATCGCCGAAGATGAAATGCGTCTGCCGGTCGCGGAAATTGAGATGGCCGGTGATGATCTCCGGCGTGACCACCAGCACGCGTTTGTGCGCGCCCGCCCGCACCAGATTGGCCGCAATGTGCAAGGCGGCCGCGGCCGATGAACAACCAAGCCCCATATCGAAGCCGGCGCCCTTGGTGCCCAGCGCCTCCTGCATTTCGATGGCGATCGCCGGATAGGGCCGCTGCTGGTGCGAGGCCGAGCAGATCACCAGGTCGATGTCGGACGGCTTCAGGCCGGCATGGTCGAGCGCCTTCCTGGCTGCGGCGACGCCGAACTCGGCCTGCAGCGACAGCGCATCGTCGGGCCGCGCCGGAATGCGCGGCGCCATGCGGGTCGGATCGAGAATGCCTTCGCGCTCGATCACATGCCGGGTCTGGACGCCCGAGGCATGAACGATGAAGGCGCTGTCGGATTTCTGCAGCAGCGTCTCATCCGTGCCTTGCCGGCGTGCATTCTCGGTGTCGACCCAGGCATTGAAGCTGGCGACCAGTTCTTCATTGGTGATCTTGGCTTCAGGGATTTCAACGCCAATGCCGCTGATGATGACGCGATGCATATCCAGTCCGTCCATGCGCAGGCGTTGTCGTTCTCATGTGAACGACGAAGGGGCGCGACACAACACTTTTCTCACCCCACCGGTTTACGCCGGCTTAAACCATAGGCTGTGGCCGGATGTCATCGGGAGTGCTAGCCGGCCCGCTTGGCGACGATGAAGATACGCGGAAAGCGCAGCAGCACCTTGCCGTTTGCGGTCTTCGGATAGGCCTCGGTGATCTTGGCCGTGTAGCTGTCGAGGAAGGTCTTGCGCTCGCCGGCGTCCAGCGGATCGAGGAAAGGCTTCAGCCCCGTCGACTTCACCCATTCGACGATCGCCTCGGCGTCGGTCAGCGGATGATTGTAGGCCGTATGCCAGATATCCACCCGGTCGGAGAGCGGCGACAAGAGATCATAATAGAACGACACCGCCGGCAGCGGTCCGCGCGCAGCACCTGCCATCTTGGCGGCGAACGGCATTTCGGCGGCCGTCTCGCGCATCACCTGATGCGACGGCTCAAGCAGATTGTCGGGCATCTGGACGGCGAGCGCGCCACCGGGGGCGAGAAAGCCCATCAGCCGCTGGAACACTACCGGGTGGGTGGGCAGCCACTGGAACACGGCATTGGCGAAGATGACGTTGACCGGCTCGGCCGGTCGCCATGTCGAGGCATCGGCGAGGTCGAAATTGACGCTGGGCAGGCGCGCCTTCGCCTTCTCGATCATGTCGGGAGAGGTGTCGAAGCCGCTGATATCAGCATCCGGCCAGCGCTCGACCAGCAGCTCGGTCGAATTACCCGGGCCGCAGCCGATGTCGACCACCCGGCGCGGGAAATCCACCGGCACCTGCGCAACAAGATCGCGCGCGGGCCGCGTCCGCTCATCCTCGAATTTCAGATATTGGGCGGCGGACCAGTCACGTTTTGCGGCTGTGCTGTTCATCGATAAACCTCACGACGGTTGCCAACCTCCACGACCAGCACGACAAGCCGGCTGTCCTGGAACTGAGTAATGATCCTGTGGTCACCGACACGAAACCGCCAAGCTTCTTCCTTTGTGCCCGTCAGGCGCTTGGCAAGGGCTCTCGGATTGGGATGCGCTGAAACTCTCTGATTCAGGAACTCCAGGATGCGCCGTTGATCTTTCGTCGAAAGCCGTTCGATGTCTTTCTCGGCGCGCGGCGTGAACTCGACACGCCAGGTCATTCAGCGGCAGGCTTCTTGCGACGCTCCTCGGCTTCACGACGTTCGAGCTTCCGGATCACTTCATCCAGCGGAATGCGCACACCGTCATCATCTCTCAGGCGTTCGTCCGCAATTGCGGCGTCGTGCCAATCTTCGATGGCCTCGAGGATCGCTTCGGCTGCAACCTGGTCGGCGGTGCGACCGCTGGCCTTGGCCATTTCGGCCAGCAGTTTCTCGGCTTTTTGCGGCAGTTTGACTGTGATCATGGACGACTCCATCCGATCAATCTAGGTCAAACGCACACCGCCTGCAACGGATCGCCGCAGCCCTACCGCGTCAGCCTCTTGTAGGTCATCCTGTGCGGGTTGACGGCTTCGGGGCCGAGACGACGGATCTTGTCCTGCTCGTAGTCCTCGAAATTGCCCTCGAACCATTCGACATGGCTGTCGCCCTCGAAGGCGAGGATGTGGGTGGCCAGACGGTCGAGGAACATACGATCGTGCGAGATGATGACCGCGCAGCCACCAAAATTTTCCAGCGCGTCTTCGAGCGCCGCCAGCGTTTCGGTGTCGAGATCGTTGGTCGGTTCGTCGAGCAGCAGCACATTGCCGCCGGTCTTCAGCATTTTTGCCAGATGCACGCGGTTGCGCTGGCCGCCGGAGAGGTTGCCGACCTTCTGCTGCTGGTCGCCGCCACGGAAGTTGAACGACGCACAATAGGCGCGCGTGTTGGCCTCGAACTTGCCGAGCTTGACCACTTCTGCGCCGCCGGAAATCTCCTCCCACACCGTCTTTGACGGATCGAGCGCATCGCGGCTCTGGTCGACATAGCCGAGCTTCACCGTTTCGCCGACGCGCACAGAGCCGGCATCCGGCGTTTCCTGGCCGGTGATCATGCGGAACAGCGTCGTCTTGCCGGCGCCGTTCGGGCCGATGACACCGACGATGCCGCCCGGCGGCAGCTTGAATTCCAGGCCTTCGATCAAAAGCGTGTCGCCAAAGCCCTTCGACAGGCCTTCCGCCTCGATCACCACATTGCCGAGCCGCTCGCCATGCGGAATGACGATCTGCGTATCGCTCGGACGCCGCTTGTCGGCTGCATCCAGCAGGTCCTGGAACGCCTGGATACGCGCCTTGGACTTGGTCTGGCGGGCTTTCGGGCTGGACTGGATCCACTCGCGTTCGCGGCCGATGGCGCGCTGGCGGGCGTCGTCCTCGCGGCCTTCCTGCTTGAGGCGCTTGGCCTTGGCTTCGAGATATTTGGTGTAGTTGCCTTCATAGGGAATGCCGCGGCCGCGATCGAGCTCGAGGATCCATCCGGTGACATTGTCAAGGAAGTAGCGATCGTGGGTGATGATCATCACGGCGCCCGGATAAGCGCGCAGATGCTTTTCCAGCCACGCCGTGGTTTCGGCGTCGAGATGGTTGGTCGGTTCGTCGAGCAGCAAGAGGTCGGGCTGACGCAGCAGCAACTGGCAGAGCGCGACGCGTCGGCGCTCGCCGCCTGAAAGCTTGGTGACCTCGGAATCCTTGGGCGGGCAGCCCAGAGCTTCCATCGCCATTTCGACCTGCTGTTCGAGATCCCACAGGTTCAGCCGGTCCATCTCGTCCTGGAGCTTGGCCGACTCGTCAGCTGTCTCGTCGGAATAATTCATCATCAATTCGTTGTAGCGCTCGATGATGGCGGTCTTGGCGGCGACACCTTCCATGATGTTCTCGAACACCGTCTTGTTGGCATCGAGCGCCGGCTCCTGCGCGAGATAGCCGACGGTGGCGCCTTCGGCGAGCCAGGCTTCGCCGTTCCACTCCTTGTCGAGCCCGGCCATGATCTTGAGGATCGTCGACTTGCCCGAGCCGTTGGGGCCGAGGATGCCGATCTTGGCGTCGGGATAGAAGGAGAGATGAACATTCTCAAGCACCTTCTTGGTACCATAGGCCTTGTTGAGGCCGGCCATGTGATAGATGAACTGGCGTGCCACGCGCGCTTTCCTTGATGATTGACCGAAATGTCGGATTGAATGGAGGTTGGCCGCTATGTAGGCGATGCCGGGCCGAACGGCAATCGCTTTTGCCATTTCAAGCCGGGTGTACACCGCACGTTAAGTTTTCCGCCGGTTGTAGGGAGCGTTGAAATCCCCGGTTAACCCTTCAGCGTCAAAACAGGATTGATCGCTGGCCTGTCGCGATCGAAAGTAAAGATCGGACCGAAGGTAGTGCTGAACAGTTTCCTGCTCCTTGCCGAAGCGGTCGTCTACTTCAGCGTCATGGTCACGCTGTTCCGCTTCAGGGATCGCATCGGCCTCGGCGTCTTCGTCTGCGCGCTGGGCGCCATGCATTTCCTCGAAACCTATCTCGCCAGCGTCTTCTATGTCGCCCTGCCCTTCGGCATGGTCTCGCCAGGCTCGGCGGTGCTGTTCTCCGGCAAGCTGGTGATGCTGCTTCTGCTCTACATGAAGGAAGATGCGGCCACGGTGCGCCAGCCGATCTATGGCCTGCTGCTCGGCAACGCCTTGATGATCGGGCTGGTCCTGATCCTGCGCCTGCACGATATTTCAGCTCTTTCCGACGGCAAGCTTCCCGATATCGGCTTCATCGACCAGATGGGCTGGTTGATGGTATGGGGCACGACGCTGCTCTTCATCGACGCCATCCTGATCATCCTGCTTTACGAAAAGCTCCGGCGTTATCTGCGCAAGGCGCCGTTCTCCCGCATCCTGATTTGCGTCGCCTGCGTGCTCACCTTCGACCAGGCCGGATTTTTCACCGCCCTGCATTTCGTCGCCGGCGCACCGATCGCGGTCTTCTTCGGCGGCTGGTTCGCGAAGATGGGTGCCGCTTTTGCCTACAGCGCCATGCTTGTCGCCTACCTCAGATGGTTCGAAACGCGTCAGGTCGTGGCACCGCGCGGGCTGTCCGACGTCTTCAACACCTTGACCTATCGCGAGCGCTACGAAGCCCTGGTCGAACATGTCGGCCGCGACGGCCTCACCGGCCTGTTGCACAGGGGACGCTTTGACAGCGACGGCGAACGTCTGGTTGCCGTCAGCCTGCGCACGGCCCAACCGCTCAGCCTGCTGATCGTCGACGTCGACCATTTCAAGTCGATCAACGATCGCTTCGGCCATGCCGAGGGCGACAGGGTGCTGAGATCGATCGCCCAGGTGCTGACCCAGGCGGCCGGCGCACACGATCAGGTTTTCAGGATCGGCGGCGAGGAGTTCGCCATCCTTTGCTCGCAGCCGCATGCGGTCGCCAGGTTGCTCGGAGAAAACCTCCGCCAGGCCGTCAAAGCGTGCGTAAACCGGTTCGACATCAGCGTCAGCGCCGGCATCGCCACTGTCGATGAGACCGTAGGCTCGCTTGCCGATCTCTTCGCCCTTGCCGACGAGCGTCTCTACAGGGCCAAGTCCACCGGGCGTGACCGCGTCGTCGGCGAAGCGCATGACGATGCCGAAGACCTAACTGCGTGGACATTGCCCACGCGTGGCGTCAGCGGATAAGGCTGTCAGCTCCGCTTGCGCTGCTGCAACGCGCCGACCGCAACTGAAACGGCTATCAGCGCGATGGCCAGCCATTTCAGCACGGTGATGATCGGACTGGCATCGATGTCATAAGCGATGAACAACAGAATGCCGGGCACCAGCAGGCCGCACATGACCAGCATGATGCGGTTGATCTGCCAAGACACTTTTGCTGCCAGCGCTTCGTCACCGGCTTCGCCGACAAGACCGGCGCGCATCTCCCGAGAGATGGCCAACGCGCTCGACAGGCGCATGGAGATCGGCAAGCCGAGCCCGATTATGAGGAAGGCACACGCCGCCAGCAGAGCCGAGAATTTGAGCGCGCTGGTGTCGGCCGGCACCGGAAACAAAAGTGTCGCCAGCGGCAGGAAGACACAGACGATGCCGAGCGCGGCAATGGCGATGAAGATCGCGGCATTGACCCAAGTGAACAGCTGGTAGCGGCTTGCCCCGATCGGCGCGGCAAGCACGCGCATGCGCGCCCACTCGGCATCGGTATAGGAAAAGCCCGGCCATTCCATGCGGCCGTCTTTTATGGCGGTCATCCCCCTGGCCCAGAAAGCCAGCCGCGCCAGCGCGCCTGATGTCATGCCACTCATCGCCACCCCCGCCGAATGAAACACATCCAGACCATATCACCGCGTCACTGCCAAGCGACAGACGGATATCCTACTGGAACCCGGCCGCATCGACCGAGCCCTTCGGACAGCCCGCCTTGGTCGTCGGCGCCGAGGCGAGCATGAGAGTGCTCAGCGAACTGTCGGGGCCGATCGGGCCGGTCAGGCCGAGCGTCAGCTCGCCGATCAGCCGCCTGCCGCTCGACGGATCGACCAGGCAGGAGACACGCACCCGCGCGCCCGACCCGGCGCCGAAGGCGCTGTCGAAGGCGCTGCGGATCTGGTCCGAAGTCAGCTGCTTGCCGACATTCCTGGTGAAGAGCTCGCGCACAGGCGAGGCATTCACCGCCCGCATCAGGTTCAGCGCCTCGGCAAAATACTCCTGCTGGCTCTTGCCGTAGCAGGTGCCGTGCTTGATCCATTCATGCCGTTCGAGCTTGGAGGCGGTGCCAGGCATCACCTGGTCGAGTTCGGCGCGCGTATTGGCATCGAGGTTGACCGGCGGCAGGTCTGCCCAATGGGCCGGATTGTCATTGGCCTTGTCGCTCGCCGGCACCTGGCAATAGAAATTGCCGTTCGGCTGCGGCCAGAACCCATGCAACGTGAAATGCGACGCGTCGAAGCCGCCCGCCGTCTGCGCCTGGCACTCGGGCTTGCTCGACTTGGTTTCGCAGAAGGCCGGCTGCCAGCTAAGCGCGAAAACATATTCGGGTTTTCCTGAAGCCGGCGCCGCAGGCTTGCCCTGATCGGCGGGCGCGGCCGGCTCAGTCGACGCGCTGCCGCCTGAGACATGGCCGCAGCTGATCTTGACCCAACGGCGCTCAGGATCGGCGCCCGGCACGCGGATGAGGTAATGCGTCGGCGCATCCTTGTTGCCGGCCAGGAGATCGTAGCTCTGTCCAGCCGTTGTCGCGATATTGCCGGGGTTCTTGCCGCTCTTGATCGCCTGCGTTGCTGGACAGGCGGCATCGGCCACGAAGGAGCCGCTCATCTTCACATCGGCACGCGCTAGGCCGAGACCGGCCAGCGCCACCAACACCGCACCCCATATCGCCGATATCCGCATTCCAGCACTCCTAGCGTTTCATAGCGCAAGCTAGAAACGTGTGACATGTCAGAATTACGATTTCTTTCGTCCGCCGCAAAAAACAATCGCTCGGTCGATCAGACCCCGCCCTCCTCGACCCGCTTCGTCAACATACGCAGCAGATCAAGCGCGGTCTCAAGCACGCGAGGCTCGATGCCCTCGCTGATGCGGTTGACCCAGACATGCTGGCGCGTGCCGATATCCCTGATCGCGGCCCGGCCCGCATCGGTCATCGCCAGGAGCTTGGCGCGGCGGTGCGCCGGGTTGTCCGCATAGGCGGCGAGCCCTTCGGCGGCCAGAATGTCGGCAAGGCGCTGCACGCTCTGACGGGCAAGCCCCATGTCGCGGGCAATGTCGGCCACCGATTTTGGCTCCTTCAGCACCGCGCCCAGAACCTGCCAGCGCGCCGCCGTCAACCCGGCAGGCTCCGCCAGCCGGTCGGCCGCGTCGAGAAACCCGCCATTCAGCCGGAACACGGCAAGCACAACTTCGGTGAGCACATCTCCGGCTTCGGTCCTGCTTGTCATTTCTGGCCGGCCTGGATGGTGGAAACGAAAGTGTTGACGGCTTCAGCCACCGCCTCCGGCTTGTCAAGCATCACCCAATGGCCGGAACCGGCGACGGTTCTGTGGCCAATTCCGCTGCGCAGCCGAAACAGGGCCGCCGCATTGTCATTGGCCTCCGTGGCCAGCACGAAGATCGGCCCGTGATAGGCGTCGAGCGTCGGTTCGGGATTCCATTCCGCCAGCGCCTTGCCGACGCCTGCCCGAGCCGCCGGATCGACCACCGCCGCATCGGCGAGGACCCGTTTGCGGACATCTGGATTGGATCCGGCGATCGAGGTGTAATAAGCGCTCAGGACGTCGCCGCCGTTTGGCCCCGCCAGATCGCGCACGAACCCGTCGCGAATCTCTTTGGGCAGGGCGCGCGGATCGGTCGCCGGATCGACCAGCAGGATGCCGGCAACACGGTCGGCATGGCCGGCGGCATAGGCGAGCGCGGCCCCACTGCCGCCGCTATGTGCAACGAGGACAAACCGCTTCAGGCCGAACGCATCGGCCACCGCACCAATATCGTCGGCACGGCCGTCATAGCCGTAGTCGGCATCAGCTGCAGGCGCCGATGCGCCATGGCCGCGAAAATCGAAGGCGACCGCCTCACGGCCACCTGCGGTGAGCTGCATCACCCGGTTCCACTGTGTGGCGCGGCTGCAATCGCCATGCGCGAACAGGATCGGCAGGCCGCCGCCGGATTTGATGTCGTAGCCGGCAAGCTGGCCCTGCGGGCCGGCAATGGTTGAGGTCTTCATGGTCTTCTCCCTGGTCTGGCTGGAAGCAATGCCGGGCAGGAGCATTGCGGATGAAAGGCTCGCCAGCAGAAACGCGCGGCGCGAAACGGTCGAAACGGTTTTCATGCTCATGTTCCCGATGTAATTTGACAGTATGCTGTCATATAGCCAAATTGACAGCACACTGTCAATAGTGACGCCGGCTGATTTCGACCCCCCTTGACGTCGGTCACGCCGTCGCCCAACAGTCGCCAAGGGAGCGAGACATGGCATTTGACAAGCAGACGACGCTGGCCTCACCGACCGGGGCCACGCTCAATCTCTATGTGAAGCACGCGGGGGGCTCTCCACGCGCGGTAGTCCAGGTCAATCACGGCCTGGCCGAACACGCCGCGCGCTATGCCCGCTTCGCCGATTACCTCAGCACCCGCGGCTTTCATGTCTACGTCCACGACCATCGCGGCCATGGCGCGACCAAGGCGCCCGATGCCCCGCTCGGCAGGTTCGCCGGCACAAGCGGCCCGGCCAAGGTGATCTCCGATGTCGACGCAGTCCACGATTTGATTGCGAAGGAGCAGCCCGGCCTGCCGGTCATCCTGTTCGGCCATTCGATGGGTGCGTCGGTGGCGCTCAACTACCTGCTGGCGCACTCGCCGCGCGTCCACGCCGCGGCGATCTGGAACGGCAATTTCTCACAAGGCCTGCTTGGTCGGCTTGCACTCGCCATCCTCGCTTATGAGCGCTTCAGGCTCGGCTCCGATGTTCCCTCACGCGTCTTGCCAAGGCTGACCTTCCAGACCTGGGGCAAGGCGGTGCCCAACCACAAGACGCCGTTCGACTGGCTGTCGCGCGACGAGGCTGAAGTGGCCAAGTACATCGCCGACCCGCTGTGCGGCTGGGATGCCTCGATCTCGATGTGGCGCGATGTCGTGGAGATGACGCAGAAAGGCGGCAAGGATTCCGGCTTTGCCGGCATCAGGCGCGACCTGCCCGTCAGCATCGTCGGCGGAGAGAAGGATCCGGCCTCCGACTATGGCAAGGGCATCGATCATCTCGCCAAACGCATGCGCGCGATGGGCTTTTCGAATCTGGTTTCAAAGGTTTACGCCGACACCCGCCACGAAAGCCTGAACGAGGTGAACCGCGATGTCGTCATGGACGATTTCGCTGCCTGGGCCGATAGCGTGCTCAAACGCTGACATCGCTGGCCCACCGCAAGGCCCGTGACAGCGGCATCCCGGGTTGATAGAGGCTGCGGTTCCGACCCGTTTTTGGTGATTTATGGCTGAACCTCCGCTGAAAGGCGTCCGCGTCGTCGAACTCGCCCGCATCCTGGCCGGCCCGTGGGCAGGACAATTGCTGGCCGATCTCGGCGCCGATGTCATCAAGGTCGAGAGCCCCGATGGCGGCGACGATACCCGCAAATGGGGTCCTCCCTTCGTCATGAGCCATGATGGCGAGAACCTGTCGGCCGCCTATTACCACTCCTGCAATCGCGGCAAGCGCTCCATCGCCGTCGATTTCTCGACGCCCGAAGGGGCCGAGACGGTGCGCCGGCTGGTTGCCACGGCCGACATTCTGATCGAGAACTTCAAGCTCGGCGGCCTCAAGAAATACGGGCTCGATTACGAGAGCCTGAAGGCGATCAATCCAAAGCTCGTCTACTGCTCGATCACCGGCTTCGGCCAGGATGGGCCTTACGCACCCCGCGCCGGCTATGATTTCATCATCCAGGCCATGGCCGGCATGATGTCGATCACCGGCGAGGTCGGGCGCGAGCCGCAAAAAGCCGGCGTCGCCATATCGGACATCTTCACCGGCCTCTATTCGGTGATCGCCATCCAGGCAGCGCTTCGCCATGCCGAAAAGACCGGCCAGGGACAGCATATCGATATGGCTCTGTTCGACACGCAGATTTCCGCACTCGGCAACCAGAACCTCAACTATCTCGTCTCCGGCAAGGCGCCGGTGCAGATGGGCAATGCGCATATGAACATTGCGCCCTATGAGGTTGTCCCGGTCAGGGACGGCCATATCATCCTGGCGGTCGGCAATGACGGCCAGTTCGCCAAATTCTGCGCCGCCGTCGGACTCGACCATCTCTCAGCGAATCCCGATTTCGCCACCAATCCGGCCCGCGTCGCCAACCGGGTGAAATTGCGCGAGCACATGATCGAGACGCTGAAGAACTGGGACCGAGACCCGTTGCTGGCCAAGCTCGAAGCGGCAAGCGTGCCGGCGAGCCCGATCAACAATATCGGCCAGATGTTTGCCGACCCGCAGACGATCGCACGCGGCATGCGCCTCGACCTCGACGATGGCCATGGCAATCGTCTGCCCTCGGTGCGCGCGCCGATGGTGATGTCCGGCACACCGCTGGTCTATGAACGCCCTTCGCCACGCCTTGGCGAACATACCGAAGAAATTCTTGCCGAACTGGAGAAGTCTGGACGATGAAGACCGGTGGACAACTGATTGTCGACGCACTCGAGGCGAACGGCACCGACCGCATCTTCTGCGTGCCCGGCGAATCCTATCTCGCGGTGCTCGACGCATTGCATGACTCGCCCATCCGCACCATTGTCTGCCGACAGGAAGGCGGCGCCGCCATGATGGCCGACTGCCAGGGGCGGCTGACCGGCCAGCCCGGCATCTGCTTCGTCACCCGCGGCCCCGGCGCCACCAATGCGTCGGCCGGCATTCACATTGCCATGCAGGATTCGATACCCGTCATCCTGTTCATCGGCCAGGTCGCCAGCCACGCCAAGGAGCGCGAGGCTTTCCAGGAGGTCGACTACAAGCGCTTCTTCGGCGACATCGCCAAATGGGTGGTGGAGATCGACGATGCCGCGCGCATCCCCGAACTCGTCACCCGCGCCTTTGCTGTCGCGACATCGGGCCGCCCCGGCCCCGTCGTCGTCTCGCTGCCGGAGGACATGCTGACCAGTCTTGTCGACGCGCCCGCGGCCTTGCCGCACACGCCGGTCGAAACCCGGCCCGGCGAAGCCGAACTCGATGCTTTGGAAAAGCTTCTGGCCAAAGCCAAGCGTCCCTTCGTCATCCTCGGCGGCACACGCTGGGACGAGGAAGCGGTGGCACGTATGCGCACCATTGCCGAGGCCTGGTCGCTGCCGGTCGGCTGCTCCTTCCGCCGCCAGATGCTGTTCGACCATCTGCACCCGAACTATGCCGGCGATGTCGGCATCGGCATCAACCCGAAGCTGGCCACCGCCATCAAGCAGGCCGACCTGGTGCTGCTGATCGGCGGCCGCATGGGCGAGATGCCGTCCTCCGACTATACGTTGCTGAAGAGCCCTTACCCCGACCAGACGCTGGTCCATGTCCATGCCGATGCCGGCGAACTCGGCCGCGTCTACCGGCCGACCCTGGCGATCAACGCTTCGCCTTCGGCCTTCGTCGAGGCTTTTGCCAAGCGCAAGCCAACCTCCACGCCAGCCTGGGCGGATGAGACAGCGAAAGCACACGCTGCCTACCTCGACTGGTCGACGCCGCCTGAGACCGGCCCCGGCCCGGTCCAGATGGGGCCGATCATGAACTATCTGGAAAAGATTTTGCCCGATGACGCCATTTTCACCAACGGCGCCGGCAATTACGCCACCTGGGTGCACCGCTTCCACCGCTTCCGCCGCTTCGCCACCCAAGGCGCGCCGACCTCCGGTTCGATGGGTTACGGCACCCCGGCTGCGGTCGCCGCCAAGGCGCTCCATCCCGACCGCACCGTGATCGCCTTTGCCGGCGACGGCTGCTTCCTGATGAACGGACAGGAATTCGCTACCGCCGTGCAATACGACCTGCCGATCATCGTTATCGTCGTGAACAACGGCATCTACGGCACCATCCGCATGCACCAGGAGCGCGACTATCCCGGCCGTGTCGTCGCCACCGATCTGAAGAACCCTGACTTTGCCGCTCTTGCCCGCGCCTATGGCGGCCACGGCGAGACGGTCGAGAACACGGCAGATTTTGCCCCTGCCTTCGAGCGTGCCCGCGCCAGCGGCAAGCCGGCGATCGTCGAAATCAGGCTCGACCCCGAGGCGATCACGCCGACGCGGACGATGACGCAGATCCGCGACAAGAGCTGAGAAGTTGGCAGCGAAAGCCGAGTTCCGTCACACCCCCCTCTGTCCTGCCGACGCTGCCAAGACGATCGCCCCTTTCCTGATATCTACAAGCGAGCTATCAGACCGCTGCCAGCGCCTGCNGCAGATCCGCGACAAGAGCTGAGAAGTTGGCAGCGAAAGCCGAGTTCCGTCACACCCCCCTCTGTCCTGCCGGACATCTCCCCCTCAAGGGGGGAGATTGGATGTCATGTCGCCCTTCGCCAATCTGCAGCGTTGCAGACAGGGCGCTATGGTCAGAGCTGCTGATCTCCCCCCTTGAGGGGGAGATGTCCGGCAGAACAGAGGGGGGTGCTGTCCCGCCGACGCTGCCAAGACGATCGCCCCTTTCCTGATATCTACAAGCGAGCTATCAGACCGCTGCCAGCGCCTGCGTCAGGTCGGCGATAAGATCGTCCGGATGCTCGACGCCGATCGACAGCCTGACCGTGGTCTCCAGCACGCCAATGCGCTGGCGCACGTCGAAGGGAATGCCGGAGTGCGTCATCGCCGCCGGGTGGCTGGCGAGTGACTCCGTGCCGCCGAGGCTCACCGCCAGCTTGAATATTTGCAGCCCGTTGAGAAATGCGAAGGCCGCCTTCTCTCCGCCTTTGATATCGAAAGAAAATGTCGACCCGGCGCCGCTGCATTGCGCCTTGTAGGCCCGTCCCGCTGCCGTATCCTCGCCCAGGAACGGCAGGTAATGCACCTTCTCGACCTTGGCGTGATCGCGCAGGAATTCGGCCACGAGCCGCGCATTGTCGTTGGCGCGCTCCATGCGGATGGACAGCGTCTCCAGCGAGCGGCCGAGCATCCAGCAGGAATGCGGGTCGAGTTGCGTGCCGATGGCGCCGCGCAGCGCCTTGATCGGCTTGGTCACCGCCTTGCTGCCCATCGCCGCACCGGCGATCAGGTCGGAATGGCCGCCGACATATTTGGTCAGCGAATAGACGGAGACATCCGCGCCATGTTCGATCGGTCGCTGGAACACCGGGCCGAGCAGCGTGTTGTCGCAGACGATGATCGGCGTTGATCCTTGGCTTGCGCCGATCTCGTCGGCAAACTTCCGGATCAGTGCGATGTCGACCAGGCTGTTGGTCGGATTCGACGGCGTTTCGATGAGAATGACCGAGACACGCCCCTTCGCCACCGCTGCATCAGCAGCGGCCCGCACCGCCTTGTCGTCGACGCCGTCGGCGAAGCCGACAGCGCCGATGCCGAAGCCGGACAGCGTGCGCGTCAAAAGCGTCTCGGTGCCGCCGTAAAGCGGCTGCGAATGCAGGATGACATCGCCCGGCCGGGCATAGGCGAGCAGCGTCGTGGCGATCGCCGACATGCCCGACGAGAACAGGATGCAGGCGTCCGTTCCCTCATAGACCGCCAGCCGGTCCTCGACGATCTCCGAGTTGGGATGATTGAAGCGCGAATAGACCAGGCCGGACGCCGTGCCGCTCGGCGGCTCCTTGCGGCCGGATGTGTAGTCGAAGAAGTCGCGTCCCTCCTCCGCCGATTTGAACACGAAGGTCGAGGTCAGGAACACCGGCGGCTTGACGGCGCCTTCCGACAGTTGCGGATCGAAGCCATAGCTCAACATCAACGTTTCCGGATGGAGCTTGTGGTTGCCGATGTGGGTTTTCGACGGGCGCGGCGCGGTCATGGCTTTTCCTGCGTTCTGGAGGAGTCTCGTCCAGCAATTTATGCGATCCCGGTCCACCAGTCCTTGCTATTTTCGGCCTCGCATGGCTGCATTCCGGCAACAAATTGCCGAGCGAGAGCAAAAGTGCAACAGAAGATAGCCGACGATTTCGACCGCAAGATCCTGCGCGAGCTGCAGGCCGACGCCCGCATCACCAACAATGAGCTGGCGGAGCGCATCGGCCTGTCGCCGTCGCCATGTTTGAGGAGGGTACGCCGGCTGGAGGAGGCCGGCATCATCAGGGGCTATACCACGCTGGTCGACCCGGCCGCCTTCGGGTGGAACATGGTCGCCATCGCCACCGTCCGGCTCAGCCGCCAGAACGAGGACGAGATCGTCATGTTCGAGGACGCCATCCGCGGGTGGGAAGAGGTGCTGGAATGCCACCTCGTCACCGGGGCGCGCGACTATGTGCTGAAGGTGGTGACCGGCAGCCTCGAACAGTACGAGCGCTTCATCAAGGAAAAGATCGCGCGGCTGAAATGCGTCGCTTCGATCGAGACCAGCTTCGTCATGAACACCATAAAGGAACGGCGCCTCTGACATTTGGTCAAAGGCGCCGCTCTCGAGGTCGAAATTGCCTGGCCAGGCTTATTTGATCGCCTTGTCGGTGATGGCCGTGGTGTAGGCGCCGGTCGGCGCCTTGGTGATGATCTTCTGGTCGAGCAGCGCCTTGGCGGTGCGCTCGTAGGTCGCCGGGTCGAGCTTGCCGTCGGCATTGTCGATCAGCTTGGCGACTTCGCTCATCATCCGCTTCTGGTGGTTTTCGTCCTGGCCACCGCCGTCCATGACAATGCCCGCGGCCTCGTCATTGTTGTCGATGGCATATTTCCAGCCCTTCATCGAGGCGCGCACGAAACGCACCATCTTGTCTTCGAAAGCCGGATCCTTGAGCTTGTCTTCCGAGGCATAGAGCCCGTCCTCAAGCAGGTCGTTGCCCATCGCCGAGTAGTTGAACACGGTGAGCTGGTCCGGCTTGTAGCCGGCATCGATCAGCTGCCAGTACTCGTTGTAGGTCATGACCGAAATGCAATCCGCCTGCTTCTGGATCAGCGGCTGCACGTCGAAGCTCTGCTTCAAAACCGTGACGCCATCCGGGCCGCCTTCGGTCTTCAGGCCGAGCTTGTTCATCCAGGCGTAGAAAGGATATTCGTTGCCGAAGAACCAGACGCCGAGCGTGTGACCCTTGAAATCGGCTTCGGTCTTGATCGGGCCATCCTTCGGGCAGACCAGCTCCATGCCGGCCTTCTTGAACGGCTGGGCGATGTTGACCAGCGGCACGCCCTTTTCGCGCGCGGCGAGCGCCCCACCCATCCAGTCGACGATGACGTCGGCGCCACCGCCGGCGATCACCTGCTCGGGTGCGATATCGGGACCGCCCGGCTTGATGTCGACGTCGAGGCCTTCGGCTTCATAAAAACCCTTGGCCTTGGCGACATAGTAGCCGGCAAACTGCGCCTGCGTGACCCATTTCAGCTGCAAGGTCACCTTGTCGGCGGCCATTGCCTGGAACGCGCCCAGCGACATCGCGCCGGCCAGCATCGGAATGATCAGTCTTTTCATGTTTTTACCCTCTGAAGTTAACACCCGAACCCACCGCCCTATCCACCACGGACAGAGGGATGCCAAAACGTGACGGCTCTCTCGACGAGAGCGACCACGCCATAAAAGACCGAACCCGCCAGTGCTGCAACTGCGATTTCGGCCCAGACCATATCGATGTTCATCCGCCCGACCTCGGTCGAGATGCGAAAGCCCATGCCGACCACAGGCGTGCCGAAGAACTCGGCGACGATGGCGCCGATCAGCGCCAGCGTCGAGTTGATCTTGAGCGCGTTGAAGATGAAGGGCGCTGCCGCCGGCAGTCTGAGCTTCAAGAGTGTTGGCCAGTAGCCCGACGCATAGGTGCGCATCAAATCGCGCTCCATATGGCCGGAGGCGGCAAGACCGGCAACCGTGTTCACCAGCATCGGGAAGAAGGTCATGATGATGACGACCGCGGCCTTGGACGGCCAGTCGAAGCCGAACCACATCACCATGATTGGCGCCACACCGATGATCGGCAGCGCCGAGACCATATTGCCGATCGGCAGCAGACCGCGGCGCAGGAACGGCACGCGGTCGGCCGCAATCGCCACCAGGAAGCCGGCGCCGCTGCCGATGACATAACCGAAGATCACCGCCTTGAAGATGGTCTGCCTGATATCGGCGCCGAGCACCGGCAGGGAACTGGCGATGCGCACACCGATGGCGCTCGGCGGTGGCAAAAGGATGAAGGGAATGCCGGCGCCACGCGTCATCGCTTCCCATATGATCAGGATCCAGGCGCCGAAGATCGCCGGTATGATGAGGCGCAGCGCCATCCGCGCCCCTTTTGCCATCGGGCGAAGCCCCGACAGCACGGCGACGCAGCGCCATGCCAGCAGCCAGGCAGCGGCGAGCAGCAGGAAATACGGCGCCAATGCCATGCCTTCGAACCCTGTAATGCCCGAGATCAGCATCCAGGCGACGAGATGAGCGCCGATGAACAGCACCGCAGCCTCGGCCAGCGGCGAAATTCTGATCATCGAGATCAGCCCTGCCAGCACGGCCAGGCCGATCATCGGGGTCTTTATCCCGAAATAGGGGTAGTCGAAGCTTGCTGTCGGGTCTGCAAGGGCGGCCGCTTCCGGCTTCGACATCGCACCGAGCGCGACGGCGACGAGGCACAGCGCAATGGCCAGCACGGCTTGCCAGGAGGGCTTCAGCCAGTTCATGCCGGCCTCCCGCCCATCGCGCGGTCAACGAGGCGCCCGGCTATGCCGACCACCATGACCAGAAGGGCCGCCACCACCGAGCCCGCCACAAGGGCGGACCAGATGTCGATGGACTGGCTGTAATAGGCGCCTGCCAAAAGCTTGGCGCCGATGCCGGCGACAGCACCGGTCGGCAGTTCGCCGACAATGGCGCCGACCAGGCTCGCCGCCACCGCCACCTTCATCGACGTGAACAGGAACGGCACCGAGGCCGGCACCCGCAGCTTCCAGAAGGTCTGCGAGACACTGGCATTGTAGGTGTGCATCAGGTCGAGATGCATGAGTTCGGGCGAGCGCAGGCCCTTCACCATGCCAACCGTCACCGGGAAGAACGACAGGTAGGTCGAGATCATCGCCTTTGGGATCAGACCGCTGATGCCGATCGCCCCCAGCACGACGATGATCATCGGCGCCACCGCCAGAATGGGAATCGTCTGGGAGGCGATGATCCACGGCATCAGGCTGCGGTCGAGCGTCGCCACATGCACGATGCCAACCGCGATGACGATGCCGAGCGCCGTGCCGAAGGCAAAGCCGAGCAACGTCGACGACAGGGTCACCCAAGCATTGTAGACGAGGCTTCGGCTCGATGTGATGGGCCGCAGGAAGGTGTTCTCGAAGAAGTTCACCGCCACCTGATGCGGCGCCGGCAGCGTCGGCTTGGGCTGCGACAGCGTCTTGCCGATGAATTCGACGGTGTCGTGGGTTTCCCCGGCGCGCCGGTCGAGGTCGCGCTGGAAGGGCGCGTTTAGGATGACGGCGAAGACATACCAGAGCACCACCACGCCCAGGAGGATGGAGGTCACGGGGATGAGTTTTTCGCGGAAGGTGTCCATCAGGCGCGCTCCCCTTCTCCTCTCCCCGCCGGGAAGAGGGTGGCCGGAGCGAAGCGGAGGCCGATCACCGGTGCGCTCGGTATCCTAGGGCGGAGCGACGCGAAGCGTCGTGCAGACCCTAGGATCCATTCCGTGACGTTGGCCGAGGGGTATAAGCGGTTGAGAATGTTCGCCTTCGCGGGCGCAGCGGCGTGTGCACCGTTTTGCACCGTTGCGGACCGTATAGGTAACGGCATGGATCCTAGGGTCTGCGCCGCGTCGCTTCGCTCCTTGCTTCGCCCTAGGATGACGAAGGCGTGGCGGCGACGTCCGCACTCATTCGCTACCCCCTCAATCATCATAGCTGTGCCCTGCCCGCAACCCATCGCGCACGCGGGCCGCGATCGCCAGAAACTCAGGCGTCTCGCGGATGTCCAGTGGCCGCTCCTTTGGCAGCGTCGATTCGATGATGTCGGTAACCCGACCTGGGCGCGGCGACATGACGACGATGCGCGTCGACAGATACACCGCCTCGGGGATGGAATGGGTGACGAAGCAGATCGTCTTGTTGGTGCGCGCCCACAATTCCAGAAGCTGTTCATTGAGATGGTCGCGCACGATCTCGTCCAGCGCGCCGAAGGGCTCGTCCATCAGCAACAGGTCGGCGTCGAAGGCGAGCGCGCGGGCGATCGAAGCGCGCTGCTGCATGCCGCCGGAAAGCTGCCAAGGGTATTTCTTCTCGAAGCCGGAGAGGTTGACGAGCTCCATCGTGCGCTTGATGCGCTCGGCCTGCTCCGCTCTCGAAAGGCCGATGATCTCCAGCGGCAGCGCCACGTTACGCTCGATCGTGCGCCACGGGAAAAGGGCTGCCGCCTGGAAGACGTAGCCATAAGCGCGTTTCTCGCGCGCCTGTTCCGGCGTCATGCCGTTGACCGAGATCGTGCCCGATGTCGGTTTTTCCAGATCGGCGATGACGCGCAGCAAGGTGGTCTTGCCGCAGCCAGATGGGCCGATGAAGGAGACGAACTCGCCCTTGCCGATTGTCAGGTCGACTTTGGAGAGCGCCTCTACCGGACCGTCATTGGTCTGAAAGGTAAGGCCAAGTTTGCTTGCCGAGACGACGGCTGGCGATCGTCCCGTCATCGCTTGCTGCCTGCTTCTCGCAGCCGCCCAGGATGAAATGCCGTTGCATTCGCGTTGATGTTGCTTTCCACTCGTCCAATCCCACCCAATCGACGCCCGGAGCCTTGCCGATGTCGCCCAAACCCACTTGTCACCTTATCCGTCCTGAAAGCACTTATGAAGGCAAGCAGGGATTGACCTATTTTGCCGGCATTGCAGCCGAGACGGTCGGCTCGTCCGGCATCTGCATGCATCTGCTCACCCTGCCGCCTGGCGCCCGCGCCAAGGCGCATCTGCATGAAAGCCATGAGACGGCGATCTATGTGCTCTCGGGCGAGGTCCACACATGGTATGGCGACAGGCTCGAGAACCACATCGTCGTCAAGGCCGGCGACCTCTTCTACATCCCGGCCGGCGTACCGCATCTGCCGGCCAATCTGAGCAACGCCCCGTCCTCGGCCGTCATCGCCCGCACCGATCCCAATGAACAGGAAAGCGTCGTCCTGTTGCCGGAACTGGATGCGCTGGTGGCCTGACGCTGACGGGACTGCCGTCATTTGCACCGCGCCACTTCGCCCATGACATTGCCGTCGTCGTCGGCCACCGTCAGCTTCTTGGCGTTCTTGGCGCTGCGCTTGATGGTGAATTTGGTCGGCTCCTGTCCTTCTTCGCCTTCCGCCTCGCATGTTGCCGTCACCACCAGCGACCCATCAGCCTGCGCCTGCTTGTCCGTGAAGGTGCAGGCGCTGGCGGCGGTGACCAATGCCTCGTCGGTCAAAAGCAGCATCCGATCGGCGGCGACTTCCTGGCCATTGCGGTTGATGCAGCCATATTTGTCCCCATAGGGTTTCGTCAGGTCGATGCCTGCCGCAAGGGCCTGACCCGCAGCCAGAACGACTATCATCGCAACAGACGGCCCCAAACCGCGCGCGCTCATTCCCCCAGCTCCAACGTCACGAACACGGTTGCAACGGCCCCATTTCTTCAAGACCGGGAATGGTCACGAAGAACCCACCCTCGCCCTTGTTGGTGACCACAACGGTTTCAGCCGTCGTCCCCGCCTCGCCTTCGGCGGAACAGGTCGCATCAAGCGATTGCGTGCCCGGCGCCCACGTCAATTGCTGCGCGAACCGGCAGCCGCTGCCATAGGTCTCGATGCCTTCGGCGGTCAGCACGATATAATCGTCCCGGCCCTGAAAACCGGCCTTTGCAAAGACACAGCCGGCATCGTTGCCCCAGGAGCCGGCCAGCCTCTCGGCCCCTGTTGCCGGACCAGCGACCACCATCGCCACGACCAGTGAAATGAGCGCCCCCGGGCTCCGCAACGTCAAACGCCTGTCGCCGGAATGCCGGTGCGTTCCACCTTGCGCGGCGCGGTAATGTCCTTCCAGGTCGACAGAGCCCGGTTGACCGCCGCGTTCGGCTCGCGGGCGACGAATTCGCCATGGCCGGGCTTGGCCTTGACCTCCGCTTCCTCGACCGACAATTCGCCGCGCGAAAAGACGAAGCGCGGCAGGCCGGTCACCTCAAAACCTTCGAAGACGTTGTAGTCGATCACCGATTGCTGCTTCTTCGAGGTGATGGTCTTCTTGGCGCTGGGGTCCCACACCACGATGTCGGCGTCCGCGCCTTCGACGATGGCGCCCTTCCTAGGATACATGTTGAGGATCTTGGCGATGTTGGTCGAAGTCACCGCGACGAACTCGTTCATCGTCAGCCGCCCGGTGTTGACGCCCGTCGTCCACAGCACGGGCAAGCGGTCTTCAAGCCCGCCAGTGCCGTTCGGGATCTTGGTGAAATCGCCGAGGCCGTTGCGCTTCTGCTTGGTGGTGAAGGCGCAGTGGTCGGTCGCCACCACCTGCAGCGATCCCGCCTGCAGGCCGGCCCACAGCGAATCCTGGTGCAGCTTGTTGCGGAAGGGCGGACTCATGACGCGGCGCGCCGCATGGTCCCAATCCTTGTCGAAATACTCGCTTTCATCCAGCGTCAGATGCTGGATCAGCGGCTCGCCGAAAACCCGAATGCCCTTCTGGCGGGCGCGGCGGATGGCTTCGTGGCTCTGCTCGCAGGACACATGCACGACATAGAGCGGCACGCCGGCCATGTCGGCGATCATGATGGCGCGGTTGGTCGCCTCGCCCTCCACTTCCGGCGGCCGCGAATAGGCGTGTCCCTCGGGGCCATTATTGCCGGCGGCGAGCAGCTTTTGCGACAGCGCCGCAACCACGTCGCCATTCTCGGCATGAACAAGCGGCAGCGCGCCGAGATCGGCGCAGCGCTGGAACGACGCGTACATCTCGTCGTCGTCCACCATCAGCGCGCCCTTGTAGGCCATGAAATGCTTGAACGAGGTAATGCCTCTGTCGACGACGGTGGCCATCTCGTCGAACACCTGCTTGCCCCACCAGGTGATCGCCATGTGGAAGGAGTAGTCGCAGGCAGCCTTCGAGGTCTTGTTGTCCCACATCTGCAACGCTTCCAGCAGCGATTGCTGCGGCGCCGGCAGGCAGAAATCGACCACCATCGTGGTGCCACCGGAAAGGGCCGCACGCGTCCCGGACTCGAAATCGTCGGCCGAATAGGTGCCCATGAACGGCATTTCGAGATGGGTGTGCGGATCGATGCCGCCCGGCATGACGTAACAGCCGCTGGCGTCGAACTCATGGTCGCCATGCAGGTTCGAGCCGATGGCGACGATCTTGCCGTGCTGCATCAGCACATCCGCCTTCCAGGTTCGGTCGGCGGTGACGATGGTGCCGTTTCGGATAACTTTGGTCATTGTCGTGTTCCCTTGTTCTCTTCGCGCTTCTTGTGAGCGTCGTTTTGAATACAGATCTTAGTTCACGCCACGATCCCCGCTGTCTCTACCACCGCATGGAACAGCACGTTGGCGCCGGCGCCGGCCCATTCCTTGGTGATTTCCTCAGCCTCGTTGTGTGACAACCCGTCAACGCAGGGGCACATCACCATGGCGGTCGGCGCAACTCGGTTGATCCAGCAGGCGTCGTGGCCGGCGCCGGAGACGATGTTGCGGTGGGAATAGCCGAGCCNGCCGAGCCGATCGGCGGCGTCGCGGATCGCCTTGACGCAGCCGGCATCGAAGGTGACCGGATCGAAAGCGCCGACCTGCTCGACCTTGTACTGGATGTCGAGCGCCTCACAGATCGTGTCGATGCCTTCGCGTATGCGCCCATCCATCGCGTCCAGCACTTCCTTCTCGGGCGAACGGATGTCGATGGTGAAGACGGTGCGCCCGGCGATGATGTTGCGCGAGTTCGGAAACACCTCCATGTGGCCGACCGCGCCGACGGCGTCGGGCTGGTAGTCCATGGCGATCTCGTGCACCAGTTCGACCACGCGCGCCATGCCTAGACCGGCATTACGGCGCTTGGGCATCGGGGTCGAGCCGGTATGCGCCTCCTTGCCGGTCAGCGTTACCTGCAGCCATTTCAGGCCCTGGCCGTGGGTGACGACGCCAATGTCGATGCCTTCGTCCTCGAGGATCGGCCCCTGCTCAATATGCAGTTCGAAGAAGGCGTGGATCTTGCGACCGCCGACCTTCTCGGTGCCTTTCCAGCCGATGCGCTCCAGCTCCTCGCCAAATTTCCTGCCCTGTTTATCAGTGTGCTGATACACGTCCGCCTGATCGAGCACACCGGCGAACACGCCGGACGCCATCATCGCCGGGGCAAAGCGCGAGCCTTCCTCATTGGTCCAGTTGGTAACGACGATCGGATGCCTGGTCTGGATGCCGAGATCGTTAAGCGAGCGGATGATCTCCAGCCCGCCGAGCACGCCGAGCACGCCGTCATATTTGCCGCCGGTCGGCTGCGTGTCGAGGTGGCTGCCGACATAAACCGGCGGCAGGCTGGGATCAGCGCCTTCCCGGCGGGCAAACATGGTGCCCATTTCGTCGAGCCCCATTTCGAGCCCGGCCGCCTCGCACCAGCGCTTGAACAGATGCCGTCCCTCGCCGTCCTCGTCGGTCACGGTCTGGCGATTGTTGCCGCCGGCAATACCGGGGCCGATCTTCGCCATCTCCATGATGGAATCCCACAAACGGTCTGAATTGATTCGCAGATTCTCGCCTGGGGCGGCCATGCTCTAAAACCTCATCGGTTGCGGGGCGGCGGCGTCCCCCTCCCCCTCGAGGGGAGGGTGGCCGCGAAGCGGTCGGGTGGGGTCGCCCGCGACGCGCGCGACCTTCTCTTTGACCACCTGCGCGACGTGCCAAGCGCTGTTTATGACATCGGGCTCGTCAACACGGAAGACTTCAAATCCGAGCGATCGCAGATAAGCATCGCGAACGGCATCGTGCCGCCTACCCCTGTCGTGTTCGTGCATGTCGCCATCGACCTCAACGATCAGCTTCACCGCCAAGCAGGCAAAATCCACGATGTACGGCCCAATCGGGCACTGACGGCGAAACTTGATGCCGGCTGATTTCAGGTCCCGCAGTTCATACCACAGCAGCGATTCTCCCTTGGTCGCGTGAACTCGAAGCGCTCGCGCCTTCTGGCGCATTTCGAAGCTCACGCGGGTACGGGGCATCAGGAGCGGCCTTGGAACAAAAGAGCAGGTCGGCGTCCGGTCGCACCGACCCCACCCGACCGCTTCGCGGCCACCCTCCCCTCGAGGGGGAGGGCTATCCGCGCCCGGTTTGTCAATCGATCGCCCTCAGCACTTCTCTGACATGGTCGATCAATTCGTTGATCTGGCCCTTGCTGATGATCAGTGGCGGCGACAGCGCGATGATGTCGCCGGTGGTGCGGATCAGCGCGCCGCGCTCGAACGCCTTGACGAAGGCCGAGAAGGCCCGCTTGGTCGGGCTGCCGGCGATCGGCGCCAGTTCGATCGCGCCGATCAGGCCGATATTCCTGATGTCGATGACATGCGGCTCGTCCTTCAGCGAATGCAGCGCATCTTCCCAGTAGGGCGCCAGTTCCTCGCCGCGGGTCAGCAGGCCCTCTTCCTTGTAGGTGTCGAGCGTGCCGAGTGCCGCGGCGCACGCAATCGGATTGCCCGAATAGGTGTAGCCGTGGAAGAACTCGATCATGTGCTCGGGGCCGGTCATGAAGGCGTCGTGGATTTCCTTCTTCACGAACACCGCGCCCATCGGGATGACGCCGTTGGAGACGCCCTTGGCGGTGGTCATGATGTCGGGCGTGACGCCGAAATAATCCGCTGCGAACGGCGCGCCGAGACGGCCGAAACCGGTGATAACCTCGTCGAAGATCAAGAGGATGCCGTGCTTGGTGCAGATTTCGCGCAGTTTCTGCAGATAGCCCTTCGGCGGCAGGATGACGCCGGTGGAGCCGGCGACCGGTTCGACGATGACGGCGGCGATGGTCGAGGCGTCATGCAGGGCAACGATGCGCTCCAGCTCGTTGGCGAGTTCCGCGCCATATTCCGGCACGCCCTTGGAGAAGGCGTTCTTTTCCGGCAGATGCGTGTGCGGCATGTGGTCGACGCCGCCGAGCAGCGTGCCGAACATCTTGCGGTTGGTGACGATGCCGCCGACCGAGATACCGCCGAAATTGACGCCGTGATAGCCGCGTTCGCGGCCGATCAGGCGGGTGCGCGCGCCCTCGCCCTTCACACGGTGATAGGCGATCGCCATCTTCAGCGCCGTTTCGACCGATTCCGAACCGGAATTGGTAAAGAAGACATGGTCCATGCCCTTGGGCGCGAGATCGACCAGGCGGTTGGCCAGCTCGAACACGATGGGGTGGCCCATCTGGAAGGCCGGCGCATAGTCGAGTTCGGCCGCCTGGTGCTGGATCGCCTCGGTGATCTTGGGACGGCAATGGCCGGCATTGACGCACCAGAGGCCGGCGGTGCCGTCGAGCACCTTGCGGCCGTCGCTGGTGGTGTAGTGCATGTCCTTGGCGGACACGAACATGCGCGGCGCCTGTTTGAACTGCCGGTTTGCCGTGAACGGCATCCAGAATGCGCTGAGATCGTTCGGCGTGACTTTCAGCCGGTTGGACATGACCAAGACTTCCCCTTGTAACCTGTTTCGGTGCGGCTAACGCTTGGTCTTTCCAAAGCTTGGTCTTTGCTGCGTTTTCATGCTACGCAAATTTTTGACCGATTGGACAAACGTTAGCACCGCCCTGTCGGCGGTCAAGGGATTACTAGCGGAAATGCGGCCTGCGAAGTGCGCTCCACGGGTAAGAGAAAAACTGGTCCAGAGAATTGGTCCAGATGAACCCTGCGGCCAAGGCTTGCAGGGGTGAGCGGCGCCATGGAAGGCTCAGCCCCTCGCCGCACCCGCATCCAGCAGGAAAAGCGCGAACTGATCCTGGAGGCAGCCCTCGAAGTCTTCTCCGCCAACGGCTTTCGCGGTTCGACCATCGACCAGATCGCCGAGGCCGCCGGGATGTCGAAGCCGAACCTGCTCTACTATTTCCGCCGCAAGGAAGACATCCACGAAACGCTGATGGAGCGGCTGCTGGCGACGTGGCTGGCGCCGCTACGTGAACTCGACGACATCGGCGACCCCCTGACCGAGCTCAGGAGCTACATCCGGCGCAAGCTCGAAATGGCGCGTGATTTTCCCAGGGAAAGCCGGCTGTTCGCCAACGAGATCCTGCAAGGCGCGCCGCGCATCATGCCGCTGCTGGCGGGTGAGCTGAAAACGCTGGTCGACGAGAAGGCCAACGTCATCAAGGGCTGGATGCGCGCAGGAAAAATCGCCCGCACCGATCCCTGGCACCTGATCTTTTCGATCTGGGCGACGACGCAGCACTATGCCGATTTCGATGTCCAGGTCCGCGCGGTGCTTGGGCCCGATCGCGGCGGCGACGGCCGCTTCGAGGATGCGGCGCGGTTTCTGGAGCAGTTGTTCATTGATGGGCTGAAGCCGAAGGGCTGACCTTGGGCGTCAGGCGCTGCGGCGCTCCGCCGACATCGCCTCAAGCAAATTCTGCAGCTTCTCGATCGAATTCTGTTCGGCCAGCGGCGTGTAGACGATCAGCTTCATGTCCGAGCCGTCGTCGATCGACAGGCTCATATGCTCGAACGTCATGGCGCCGGCGCTCGGATGTCGGACATGTTTCACCCCCGACAATCGGCGTGCCACGTCGCGTTGCGGCCACCAGTCGCGAAACTCCGGACTTGAGCGCGTCATAAGCACGATCAGCCGCTCGAAATCCGCATCGCCCACATAGCGGGCGCTTTCCGCCCGGAACGAGGCCAGCACGGTGCGCGCCAATTGCTCCCAGTCAACCAGCAGGCGCCGGTGATGCGGATTGGTGAACACCATGTGGACGATGTTGCGGGCGTCGCCCTCTAGCAGGCCATAATCACCGAACACCGCTACCGCCGCCGGATTCCAGGCCAGCACATCCCAGCGCCGCCCGACGACATAGGCCGGCTGCAGCACCAGGCTCTCCAGCATATGCATTAGCGGGCCATCGACCTTTTCCGGCGCAGCCACGCGGTTCTCCGGTTGCTGGCGGCCTGCCAGGATGAACAGATGCCGCCTTTCAACGGCGTCGAGGCGCAGCGCTTCGCTGAGCGCCGCTAGCACCTCCACCGAGGGTCTGACCTCGCGCCCCTGCTCTAGCCATGTGTACCAGGTGGTGCCGACGCCGGCGATCATCGCCACTTCCTCGCGACGCAAGCCTGGCGTGCGTCTCCGCAGGCCGGTCGCGATGCCGGTGGCGGACGGCGTCAATCTTTCGCGGCGCGAGCGCAGGAAGGCGCCAAGCTCGCGCCGGCGGCTGTCTTCAGCGGAGTGCGTGGGGGCATCCATGAGAGCTATTATAGCAGTATTGATATACCAGGATAAAGTTTGAACTGTTTGGGCTGGGTCAGGCGCCCCATCTTCCATCCAGAGAGATGGAGGCTCTGAATATGGATCTGAAAGACAAGACAATCCTCATCACCGGTTCGACCGACGGCGTCGGCCGTGTCGTCGCGCAAAGGCTGGGCGCCGGCGGCGCGCGCGTGCTGGTGCATGGCCGTGACGCGGCTCGCGGCAAGGCAACCGTCGCAGAAATCGAATCCGCCGGCGGCAAGGCCGAGTTCCTCGCCGCCAACCTCGCCTCGCTAGCCGAGGTCCGCCGCCTTGCCGAGGCCGTACGCGCAAAAACCGACCGGCTCGACATCCTCATCAACAATGCCGGCATCGGCACGGCCGGCGCCAAGCGACAGCTCAGCGCCGACGGCTTCGAACTGCGCTTTGCGGTCAACTATCTCGCCGGTTTCCTGCTGACCTCGGAACTGCTGCCGCTGCTCAAGGCGAGTTCGCCGGCGCGCATCATCAACGTCGCTTCGGCCGGCCAGCAGGCGATCGATTTCGGCGATGTCATGCTGACACGTTCCTATGACGGCGTGCGCGCCTATTGCCAGAGCAAGCTGGCGCAGATCCTGTTCACCATCGACCTGGCCGGAGAGTTGAAAGGCAGCGGCGTCACCGTCAACGCTCTGCATCCAGCGAGCTACATGAACACCACCATGGTCCGCCAAGCCGGCGTGACGCCATGGAGCTCGGTCGAGACCGGCGCCGACGCCATTCTCAACCTCGCGACATCGCCCGCCCTGGAGGGCCGCAGTGGCCTCTATTTCGATGGCCTAAAGGAATCCCGCGCCGAAGCACAAGCCTATGACGCCAAGGCCAGACAGCAATTGCGAACCCTGAGCCTCGACTTCGTCGGCCAAGTCTCCGCAAAATCGAAGGAACAGCATTCATGACCGGCAAGATCGAACACACGGTCGTCATCGGCGGCTCATCCGGCATCGGCCTCGCAACGGCGCGAAAACTGCTGGGCCCAGGCATGAAGGTGACCATCACCGGACGAAGCCAGGACAAGCTCACCAGCGCCTGGAAGAGCCTCGGCGGCGCCGCCGAAAAAGCTGCCTTCGATGCTTCGAAGCCGGATGAAGTCCGCCATTTCTTTGGGGAACTCGGACCGTTCGATCACCTCGTGCTGGCTGCGAGCGGCGGCAAGGGACTTGGGCCGTTCGAAACCCTCGATCTCTCAGACATCGCCGGCGGCGTCGACGAGAAAGTCAGGCCGCAGCTGTCCTGCCTGCAGGCTGCCTTGCCGACGCTCAACAGATCGGGATCGGTCACTTTCATCTCGGCGGTGTCGGCACAATTGTCGGCGCCCGGCGTGGCTGGCATTGCCGCCGTCAACGGCATGCTGTTGACGGTGGTGCCGATCCTGGCGGTCGAACTGAAGCCGCTGCGCGTCAATGTCGTGGCGCCCGGCGTCATCGACACGCCGTGGTGGGATTTCCTGGCCGAAGACCAGCGGCAGGCGGTGTTCAGCGAATATGCCGGCAAAACCCCGGTGGGCAGGATCGGCCGCGCCGAAGACGTCGCCGGCGCAATCGCCTTTCTAGTCTCCAACGGCTTCATGACCGGCCAGGTGCTGACCTGCGACGGCGGCCTGCGCTACGCGGCGTGACCTTACAGCGACTGCGCGATCAGCGTGAGAAGGCCTCCGGCCAGTGCGACGTTGCCTACGAAACCGTTGATGCGCGACGCCCGGTCCGGGCCCTGATGGTCCCAGAAATTGTGGAACATCGGCGTGGCGACGATGAGAAACAGCAGCAGCACGGCGCAGGCGGTCGCAGTCCACAGGCCGGCCATCAACAGCGCGCCGGCAATGGTCTGCAGGACGATGCCGGCCCACAACGCCAATCTCGCCTGCGGCACGCCGCGCGCGGTCATCAGCCCTGTCAGGAAGGTCTCGTTCTGAACATTGCGCAGGCCGGCGCAAACGAAGGCGCCGCCGAGCAACAGGCGGCCGAGAAACAAAAAGGTCGAAGGCAAATCGACAGGCATGAAATCTTCCCCGTACTTAAGCATGAAACAGGTGGAGCGCCGCCCTTTCCACGGCGCTCCATGACTAACCGGACGGTCAGGCTGCTTTGGCAGCCGGCATCGGGTGAATGGCGTGGAACGGGATGCAGAGCCGGTTCCAGGTGTTGATCATGCCGATCGCGACCGACAGCTTGACCAGTTCCTCTTCCGAGAAGTGCTCTAGCGTGCGGGCATAGAGTTCGTCCGAAACGCCATTGTTGGCGATCAGGGTCGTTGCCTCGGTCCAAGCAAGCGCCGCGCGTTCGCGCTCGGAAAACAGCGGCGATTCCTTCCAGGCCGAAACCAGATAGAGCCGTGTCTCGGTTTCGCCATCGCGCCTCGCCTCGCGGCTATGCATCTCGACGCAGTAGGAGCAGCCATTGATCTGCGAGGCGCGGAGCTTGATCAAATGCAGCAGGCTCACTTCAAGCCCGCATTCGTCGACCGCCTTGTTGAGCGCCGACACGGCTTTCATGATCTCAGGCGCCTTGGCGAAGAATTGCAGTCTCTGTTTCATCGTCTTTCCTTTCACATCTGTTTGCGGGGGATTAAATCTGTTTGGTCGAAGCGGGTTTCTGCGGCCGCTGATGGCGCGCCACAAAGGCACAGCTGGCGGCAAACGATCGCGGATCGCCTTCGGCCTTGTAGTCAGCCACGATGTCGGACAACCGGGTTTCCGCGAGAGCGGCACGATAGGCACGCTCGGCTTTCAGCATCGCGGCATTGATGCCGCACGGCTTCACATAGGCCGAAGCATCGATCTTGACCGGGCCGCGCTGGCGGATCTCGCCGCAGCGGAAGGCCGGCTCGCGACCCTCGACCGCAAGCACGATATCGAGCAGCGTGATGCGCTCGGCCGGACGCGCCAGCCGGTAGCCGCCCGCCGGTCCCGGCACCGATTCCAGGATGCGCGCAGCAGTCAGCTGGTTCAGATGTTTCAGCAGATAGCTCGGCGACAGGCCGAAGGACTCTGCCAAAGCAGCACCCGGTATCGTGCTGTTGCCCTCCACGCTGGCCAGTGTGGCCGCGCAATGGATGGCCGCTTCTACACCCTCGCCCAGTTTCACGATGTTGCGCTCCTATTCATGGATATCTTTTATCCTAGATAAATTTTATCTGCAATTGGAAAATGAAAAACGGCGCTCGAAAGCGCCGCTTTTTTCTTCGACCCGTTCCCTACTCCGCAGCCACCTTGGCCATCGGGTTGTTCGGGTGCGTCGTCCAGTTGGCATAGACCGGCGACACCGGCTTGCCGGTGCGCTGGTCCATCACGCCGGCGGCCAGCGGCTCCATGGTGATGCAGTTCTCGACCGGGCAGACATTGACGCACAGATTGCAGCCGACGCATTCGGCCTCGATCACCTCGAAATGCCTGACGCCGTCGACCATGTTGGTGATTGCCTGGTGCGAAGTGTCCTCGCAGGCGATGTGGCAGCGGCCGCATTTGATGCAGGCGTCCTGGTCGATACGCGCCTTGGCGATGTAATTGAGGTTGAGATACTGCCAGTCGGTAACGTTGGGCGTGGCGCGGCCGACAATGTCGTTGAGCGAGGCGTGGCCTTTCTCGTCCATCCAGTTTTCGAGACCGGCGATCATCTCCTGCACGATCTTGAAGCCGTATGTCATCGCCGCCGTGCACACCTGCACATTGCCGGCGCCGAGCGCCATGAATTCAGCCGCATCGCGCCAGGTGGTGATGCCGCCAATGCCGGAGATCGGCAGGCCGCGCGTTTCCGGATCGCGGGCGATCTCGGCCACCATGTTCATGGCGATCGGCTTCACCGCCGGGCCGCAATAGCCGCCATGCGAGCCCTTGCCGTCGATGGTCGGCTGCGGCGCGAAACTGTCGAGGTCGACGCCGGTGATCGAGTTGATGGTGTTGATCAGCGACACCGCGTCGGTTCCGCCGGAGAGTGCGGCGCGCGCCGGCTTGCGCACATCTGTGATATTCGGCGTCAGCTTGGTGATGACAGGCATGCGGGTGTTGGCCTTGCACCAGCGCACTACCATTTCGATGTATTCAGGCACCTGGCCGACAGCCGCGCCCATGCCGCGTTCCGACATGCCGTGCGGGCAGCCGAAATTGAGCTCGATGCCGTCGGCTTCGGTCTCCTCGACCACCGGCAGGATCGCCTTCCAGCTTTCCTCGACGCATGGCACCATCAGTGAGACGACGATGGCGCGGTCGGGCCAGTCCTTCTTGACCTGTTTGATCTCGCGCAGATTGACCTGCAAATCGCGGTCGGTGATCAGCTCGATATTGTTGAGGCCGAGCAGGCGCCGGTCGGCCCCCCAAATCGCGCCATAACGCGGGCCGTTGACGTTGACCACCGGCGGACCTTCTTCGCCCAGCGTCTTCCACACGACGCCGCCCCAGCCCGCCTTGAAGGCGCGGATGACATTGTAGGCCTTGTCGGTCGGCGGCGCCGAAGCCAGCCAGAACGGATTGGGCGATTTGATGCCGACGAAATTGTTGCGGATGTCTGCCATGGGTCTTTCTCCTCTGGCCGTGGCGGGCTTACCGCCACCTTAAAGCGTTGCCTATCGGATCATTCCTCGCATCGAAGAAAAACCGATGGCGGTTCACCTTCGACCGTTACCGTGATCTGGTCCGGATCGCCCTTGCGCGCTTCCAGCCCGACCATTTTTTCATCCATGCGCACGGTCTCGTCCCCGTTGAGATAGACGCTGGCGCATGAAATCCTTGTCTCAACATGATCGCCGCTTGGCGGCCCGGATGTCCATTGGCAGATCGTGTGCTCGCTGAAGCCGACACCGGATGCCTCGACGGACATCCGCTCTTCACCCTTCGCGTCACACCATTGCGTATAGAGCCAATAGTCCGGTGAAGCCGCCGGCATTGCCGCGGTGCCGATGACGGCAGCGAGGATCGGCGCGATCATCGCAGTGCCCGGTTGATCAAGCGGGTCGGCTTTACCGAGGCCAACCAGAACGGATTGGGCGATTTGATGCCGACGAAATTGTTGCGGATGTCGGTCATAACTCTCTCCGCTAGCTACAGATCACAACAAGAGTCATCTGAACTGCTACAGGCTCACTCGAATCGTTTCGGACGACGACCTGCCACACATGGTCGCTAAACGGATAACTTGCCGATACAACCAACGCAGTAGGGTTGGCCGGCGGGATATCAAGCGCGTAACCTCCAGAGATGAGCTCCTCGTTCCCGCACCCAAGCATAGGAGAGAACGCCTCCCCTGCGCGAACGTCCGGTTGATCAAAATATCTGGTCACACGATGAGCCGCCGAGGCGTTGGCAGAAAACAGCAACAGGCTCGTGCTTAAAGCTCCAACGAACTTGACGACGTTAGGCATTCCAGCTTCCTCCAGCCAGTGCCCGGTTGATGCTCTCCGCCGCGTCGCGGCCTTGCGCGACGGCCGAGACCGTCAAATCGTCGCCGCCGAAGATGCAGTCGCCGCCGGCCCAGACATTGGCGAGCGAGGTGCGGCCTTCCGCATCGACCTTGATGCGGCCGGCTTCAAGATCGATCGAGGCGCCGCTTCCATTAAGCGCGGCCGGCACAAAGCTCTGGCCGATGGCCTTGAACACCTGGTCGGCGGTAAGCGTCAGCGTCTCGCCCGTGCCGGCAAGCCTGTCCCCGTTCATAGCGGTGTATTCGAGCTCGATGCCCGACACTTTGCCAGCCTCGGCGATGACCCGCTTCGGCTGCAGCCAGTGGCGGATGGTGACGCCGTTGGCCGCGGCCAGATCCTGCTCGAACTCGGAGGCGTTCATGTGCTCCTGGCCGCGCCGGTAGCAGATCGTCACCTCCTCGGCGCCGAGCAGCTTCGACTGCACCGCGGCATCGATCGCCGTCATGCCGCCGCCGATGACGACGACGCGCCGGCCGACCGGCAGGCTCGCGAGATCGCTGGCCTGGCGTAGCCCGGCGATGAACTCGACCGCATTGACAACGCCATCGGCGTCCTCGCCATCCGCGCGCAACGCATTCACGCCGCCTAGCCCCATGCCGAGGAAGACGGCATCGTAATTCAGGATCAGGTCCGACAGCTGGTAGTCGCGGCCGAGCGCCTTGCCGTTATGGATATCGATGCCGCCGATCCCCATGACATAGTCGACCTCGGCCTGGGCGAAATTGTCGATGCTCTTGTAGGCGGCGATGCCATATTCATTGAGGCCGCCGGCCTTCGGGCGGGCTTCCAGAATGGTGACGTCATGGCCCTGGCGGGCGAGCCGGTGGGCCGCGGCAAGACCGGCCGGTCCGGCGCCCACGACGGCGACCGACTTGCCGGTCGATTCAGCGCGCGGATAAAACTGCTTGTGCTCGGCCATGGCGACATCGGTGGCGTAGCGTTGCAGGCGGCCGATCTGCACCGGCTTGCCTTCCGCCACCTCGCGCACGCAGACCTCTTCGCACAGCGTCTCGGTCGGGCAGACGCGGGCGCACATGCCACCCAATATGTTCTGGTCGAAAATCGTCTTGGCCGAACCGATCGGGTTGCCGGTCGATATCTGGCGGATGAACAGGGGAATGTCGATCGAGGTCGGGCACGCATTCATGCACGGCGCATCGTAACAGAAATAGCAGCGGTCTGATTCGACCAGCGCCTCGTGGTGATCGAGCGGCGGATGCAGGTCGGAAAAATTCTCGGCGTACTGGTCGGCGGCAAGCCGGCCGCCGGCAATGCCGTCCTTGAACTGGCCTTCTGGCATCGTCAGTTCCCCATGTTTTCGTTTTGGGAAAGGCTAGCACGTTTTATTTTTTTATCAATTGGTCAATTTTCGACCCAAGCCGCTGAAAAGACTAGCTGATAATATGATTTAGTTGCTCATGTTATGAGTGACGGTTGCGTCCTCAAAGAGGGGAGCGCGACAAGCTCCAAGTCGCGGCAAGCTGTTCCAGGCCAGCGCGAAATGATAGGGCGCTTGAGCACGATGCGCGGCTTTCATTCAACGGAGAAGACGATGACCGATGATAGGGAGACGGCTCACCGGTGGGAGCCCGTGGGAGATTTACCTCTGGCTGCCTGTCAGGTGTGGCGTCTAAAATCCGACAATAACTTTGAGCTGACCGTCGAAGGCGACTTCGGGACATCGGAACGAACTCTCAAGATCGATTTTCAAGGGGTAGTAGCCCTGGCTGCCCATGATGACATGCTGGGACTGACCAAAATCCGTGCGGACACCTCGATCCCATTGATTGGATCTGGCAGGCAAGCCTCCTACAGGTGGCCGATCCTGCGAGTGGAGAACTCGCATTGGTTGCGATCGACACTTGGCCCGACAGTAGACTGTACGCATTTTCTGCTGCTCAGTCTCGAATGCACGGTTGAGGTCATTGCTCGTGAAGCCACTCCTTCTTGGATCTGATCACCCGAGGAGCGAAACGCCTTGAAACCGCATACGCTCCGGCACAGGCCAAGATTGGTGGCTGTTCGCTACGAAGGTGCCAGCTGTAGGCTGGCATCTGAGGGGCCGCCATGAATCGACCTGATCTCGTCGGCAACCAGTTGCTGCAGCCGCCACAGATTGCGGTCGCGGATGCCGAATTCCTCGAGGTGGCTGACGGTGTTGTAGAGATATTCCGCACCCGAGCCGACATGGCCGCAGGCCCGCGCCAACACCCGCGCCACCCGATCTAGCGGCTGCCCAAGCGAGGTTCCCCTGCCCGTCACCCCGACCCAGAAGCCGAGCGCCCGTATCCGGCCCTGCTCCGTGCGCACGGGAACCCACCGGACCGAGCTGACACTCTCATGGTCGTCGATCTCGCGCCGCAACAATCTTTCGATCTGCTGCGGCTTGTCGCCGTCGGGCAGGCGGTAGATGACGCCGTCGCATCGGCCGCCGCGTTCGAGCGCCATCATCAGCCCCGGCTGCGCGACGCTGCCGCGCCAGCGCACCATGTCGAGGCAGAAGGAGCGATGCCAGCCAAACGCAGTGGCGCGCTGGCGTTCGACGGGCTCGAAAGCCGGCTTCCAGATCAGCGAGCCATAGGCGAACACCCATAACGGCCCCGCATCGGCTTCGTCGGAGAGCCGTAAGGCAAGCGTGCGAAAATCCTCATCGTTCAGCTGCGTCCAACTGCAGTCGGGTCCGGGATCGACCTCTTCGCGATGACACAGTGACACAAGCTCAGGCGTGAGCGACATAAGGCGCATGAAACGACTACCCCTCGTTTGCCCAAGGAAAGTCGAAAACCGCCGCACGTGCAAGGCGTCGGTGGGGCGAAGTGCGGAACGATGTGTCAACGCAGCCGTTGAATTTTCTCCGGTTCGCTGTCGGATTCGCGTCGCTGAAAACGTCCTTTGATGGATCGGACGACGATCTATGCATAGGTGAGGAGACCGAGAATGCCGAGATCCCCAATGCCCTTCTTCTGGTACGAGTTGATGACCAGCGACCTCGATGCGGCGCAAGCGTTCTACACCAGCGTGGTCGGCTGGCGGGCCGAGCCCTTCGACAAGGCGCCCGGCATGCCGCGCTATATCGTGGTGAACTCCGCCGAGCGTGGCGTCGGCGGGCTGATGACCCTGCCCGAGGAAGCAGCCAGGACGGGTCTGAAGCCGGCCTGGTTCGGCTATATCCACACCAGCGATACCGATGCCTCGACCGAGGCACTGAAAGCCGCCGGCGGGGCTGTTCACCGCGAACCCGACGACATTCCCGGCGTCGGCCGCTTCTCCGTCGTCGCCGACCCGCAAGGCGCCGCCTTCATGTTCCTGCAGCCCAGTGGGCCCGACCAGCCCGTCCTTCCGGCAACGACGCCGGGCCATGTCGGCTGGCACGAGCTTTATGCGGCCGACCGCCAGAAGGCCTTCGATTTCTACTCAAGCCAGTTCGGCTGGACCGATGCCGGTAGCATGGACGTCGGCGAGATGGGCATCTATCAGACCTTCTCGGCCGGCCCTGAATCCGGCGGCGGCATCATGAACAAGCCGCAACCGCTGCCGGTGCCGGTCTGGCTGTTCTACTTCAATGTCGGCGCCATCGACGCAGCCGCCAAACGCGTCACCGACAATGGCGGCAAGATCGTCATGGGTCCGATGCCGGTTCAGACCGGCCAATGGATTGCCCAGTTCACCGATCCGCAAGGCGCCTATTTCGCGCTGATCGCGCCGGGCCGCTGACCCCCTCCGGTACTCGCCTGCACGGAAACTGCTCTCATCGCACTGCCGGTGCGATGAGAGGCGCGTCCGGGCGCGGTCACTCCGGCGCCAGCACCGCGACTTTGAGGTTCTCTTTCCTGGCGCCGCTGAGCTGGATCGTGGCTGCGCCAGGCGTCAGCTTGAAGCGCACGCTCTTGCGGATGCCGGGGCAGGTCTTCACGCCGCTGAAACCCGCTGATTTCACGGCTTGGCCATCCTGAATGACGTCGACCCAGGCCTCCTCGGACAGGCTGATCTGGAGCTCTCCTTCCGCTGGCACGGCCACGTTTGCCGTCGCGCCGAACGTGCCGGCTGCCGGCGCGCGTTGCGGTGAGACCGTGAAGCTGACCGCATCGACGGGCTCCAGCGCCATATCCGCGGCTTCGCCGAAAGCAAGAGAGGCACCGGACTGCGCGGCGGGCGCTGCCGGAAACAGTTCCTGCTCGCGTGTCACCGGCCATTTGAAGGCATCGCAGCCAGCATCAGCGGCCATGGCGAAACTGGTGCTTGCGAGGATTGCGAACAGGCTGATGGCGGCTTTTTTCATGGCGAAGGAACCCGTCTGGTTTGGAGTGTCTACTCGCAGATATACAACCTTAACGAGATCTATGCAACCATAACGAGAGCAAATTTCGAAGTCAGACTGGAAATAATTGCAATCACCGATTGTTGATGACAGGCCATGGGAAGTGAATGGTCCAGCGCCGGGTGATGATTTATGGCCGGGCCACATGGTTGGAAAAATGGAGTTTAGATGAAGCTTTTTGACGGTCTCGCCAGATTTCAGCCGCAGGCACTCGGCGTCCTGCGCATCATGACGGCCCTGCAGTTCCTCGAGCATGGCTCGCAGAAACTGTTCAATTTTCCGGTCAGCGCCGAGCCTCACGCTCTTATCGGCCTGACGGCGACGGCAGGCATCCTGGAGTTCGCCGGTGGCATCCTGCTGGCGCTCGGTCTGTTCACCCGCCCGGTCGCGTTCCTTCTGGCCGGCGAGATGGCCATCGCCTATTTCATGGCGCACTATCCGCGCGACTTCTTCCCGGTCAACAACGGCGGCGATGCGGCGATCTCCTTCTGCTTCATCTTCCTCTATCTGGTGTTTGCCGGCGCCGGCGCTTTCGCGCTCGACAACCGCCGCAGCACCTGACGCGCCTAATGCATGTCGCCCAAAAGTGCGCAGCGGTTTTGGGATAACGACTTGCACCAAGAATCTGAAGCGCCTCGGCGAAGCCGAAGCGCTTCAGGCGCGCATTCGCTCGAAGTTCGCGTCAAAGAGCGGCGCTGCCTGAACGCGCGCCGCGTGGCGCTTGCCCAAAAGTTCGATTTCGAAGCCGTCGCTCTTGTCTGCGATCTCCTTCGGCACATAGCCGATGGCGACGGATTTCTTCGAGTGATGCGCATAGCCGCCCGACGTTACCCAGCCGCGCACCGCGCCATCGTACCAGATCGGCTCGTCGCCGATGACATCGGCATCGTCGGCATCGAGGATAAATGTGCGCAGCCTGAGCTTGCCGCCCTGCTTGCGCTCGGCAAGAGCGCCGGTTTTACCGATGAAATCGGCATCCTTGCCATAGGCGACGAAACGGTCGAGCCCGGCCTCCAGCGGCCCGTAGATCGGCCGGTATTCGCGCGCCCATGAGCCGTAGTTTTTCTCCAGCCGCAGCCCATTGAGCGCGCGCGAGCCGAACAGGCCGAGGCCGAATTCCTCGCCTGCCGCCATCAACGCCTGGAAGGCAGCGCGCTGATATTCCGGCGCCACCCAGATCTCGTAGCCGAGATCGCCGGTGTAGCTGACGCGGCCGACCAGGCACGGCGCCGTGCCGATGTCCATTTTCGCGACCGCCATGAAGGGGAATGCGGTGTTGGCGACATCCGCGCGGCTGACCTTTGCCAGCACCTCCCTCGCCTTGGGCCCCGCAATGGCGAGGCCGGTCAGCCTCTGGCCCAGCGCCTCTATGCGCACTGAGCTATCCGCAGGTAAATGCGCCTCGAACCAGCGCATATGATATTGCTCGGCAATGCCGGAGCCGGCGATGAACCACTCGGTCCCGTTGGAATTGGGGGCACCGATATTGGCCAGCGTGAAATCGCCGATGAGCTTGCCGTCATCCTTCAGCATCGGCGCCAGCGTCATGCGGCCTGGCTTGGGCAACTTGCAGGCAAAGATCAGGTCGAGCCAAGCGGCCGCCCCTTCTCCCGTCACCTTGTATTTGGCGAAGTTCGAAATCTCCGCCAGGCCGACGCTCTCACGAACAGTCGCGACCTCATTGGCGACATGGGTGAAATCGCTGGACCGCCGCCACGAGAACTCGTCCTTGACACCCTCGGGCGCAAACCAGAGCGGCACTTCCAGCCCATAGGACACGCCCCATTGCGCGCCCTTGGCCGACAGCAGATCATAGATCGGCGTCGTCTTCAGCTGCCGCCCGGCGGGCAGCTCCTCATTGGGGAAACGGATCGAGAAGCGGCGCGAATAGTTCTCGCGCACCTTGGCATTGGTGTAGGCCATCGTCGCCCAGTCGCCGTAGCGCGCGACATCCATCGCCCAGATGTCGGCGCCGGGATCGCCCTCGATCATCCAGTTGGACAGCGCCAGGCCGACGCCGCCGCCTTGTGAAAAGCCCGCCATGACGCCGCAGGCGACCCAGAAGCCGGGAAGGCCACGCACCGGCCCAACCAGCGGATTGCCGTCCGGCGCGAAGGTGAAGGGCCCGTTGATGATCTGCTTGATGCCGGTCCTCTCGAAGGCCGGGAAATGGCGGAAGCCGACTTCGAGCGACGGCGCGATGCGGTCGATGTCCGGCTCCAGCAATTCATGACCGAAATTCCACGGCGTCTGGAATTCGGACCAGACCTTATTGGCCTTCTCGTACGTGCCCATCAGCATGCCGCCGCGCTCCTGGCGCAGGTACAGCTCACCATCGAAATCGACGGCATGGATGATCTCGGTCCCCGTCTTGGCGTTCCACGCCGCCACCTCGGGCATATCCTCGGTGATCAGGTACATGTGCTCCATTGCCAGCACCGGCAGCTCCAGCCCGACCATGCGGCCGACCTCGCGCGCCCATAACCCGCCGGCATTGACGACATGCTCGGCCACCACTTCGCCCTTGTTGGTGATGACGCGCCACATGCCGTCGGGCCGGCGCACAATGTCCTCGACCTTGGTGAAGCGCTCGACCTCGGCGCCCAGTTTCCGCGCGGCCTTGGCATAGGCATGCGTCACGCCGGAGGGATCGAGATGGCCGTCCTCCTTGTTGCGGACGGCGCCGACGAATTGTTTCGGGTCGAGCAGCGGCATCAGCTCGGCCGCTTCATGGGCCGATATTTCTTCGAGCTCGATGCCGAGGTAACGCCCTTTGGCGACGACGCCGCGCAGCCAGTCGAGCCGCGCCTCGGTCGCCGCCAGAAGCACGCCGCCGGTCAGATGCACGCCGGTCGCCTGTCCCGACAGCTCCTCGATCTCCTTGTAGAGCGAGATCGTGTATTTCTGCAGCTTGGCGACGTTGGGGTCGCCATTGATCGTGTGCATGCCGCCGGCCGCATGCCAGGTCGAGCCGGAGGTCAGCTCGTCGCGCTCCAAAAGCACGACATCGGTCCAGCCATGACGCGCCAGATGGAACAGCACGGAGCACCCGACGACGCCACCGCCAATGACCACGACCTTTGCATGCGATTTCATGAGTTTTGCTCTGTTATCAACGAGTTGAGGAGATAAGGTGAATCAGAAAGGCAGCGCCGCGCGCCGATGTTGAAAAAGTCATGGCTCGCCCTGCCCGATCGCTTCCTTGCGCCTGGCCACATACGCCTCCAGCGCCTCGCGCACGGCGATGTCCATCACCGGCTCGACATAGTCTTCCAGCGCCTTCTTCCACAGCCGCGTCGCGCGCGCCGTGGTGTCGAGGCCGCCGGCTTCCTGCCAGGCCTCGTAATTCTGCCAGTTGGACAGCATCGGCTGGTAGAAGGCGGTGGCATAGCGTTCCAGCGTGTGCGGTTCGCCGAAGAAATGGCCGCCGGTCGGCACCGCGCCCAGCGCCTCGACCGCAAGCTCCGCCTCGTCGACGACGATCGGGCGCAGGAACTCCATCATGTGCTGGATCATCTCGACATCAATGATGAGCTTTTCGAACGATGCCGTCAGCCCGCCCTCCTGCCAGCCGGCGGCATGATAGACGAGGTTGCCGTGGCCGAGCACAGCGCCCCACAGCGCCATCAGCGTCTCGTAGGCGCCTTGCGCGTCCGCCGCATTCGATGCCGACCCCGGTGTCGTGCGGTAGGGCAGATTGTAGCGCCGCGCCAATTGCCCCGAGGCGATGTTGGCCTTGGTGTTCTCCGGCGTTCCGAAGGCCGGCGCGCCCGACTTCATGTCGACGTTGGAGGTGAAGGCGCCGTACATCACCGGCGCGCCGGGGCGCACCAGTTGCGTCAGCACCACGCCGAACAGCGCCTCGGCATTCTGCTGCGCCAGGGCGCCGGCGAGCGTCACCGGGCTCATCGCGCCCATCAGCGTGAACGGCGTCACCGCCACCGACTGGCCGAACTCAGCCATGGTCATCAGCCCTTCGGCCATCATCTCGTCGAAACGCCGCGGCGAGTTGACCGAGATGATGGTGGCAATGCCGGGATCATCGCGCATCTCGTCCAGCGTCAGCCCGCGCGCGATTGCCATCATCTCGATGCCGTCCAGCGCCCGGCCTCGTCCGATCGCCGAGACATGGAAGGATTTGTCGGTCAGCGTCAGATTGGTGAAATAGGTATCCATGTGCCTGGTGTTCGCCGGCAGTTCCACCGGCGCGCAGACCTGGTTGCCGAGCATGTGGATGCAGTTGAAATGCTGAGCCAGCCGGGTCAGATCGGCATAGTCGCGCAAGTTTCCGGCGCGCCGGCCGCGCTCCATGTCGTGCACATTGGGCGGCCCGGCGACGAGGGTGAAATTGATCGTGTTGCCGCCGAGATGAATGGTGTTGGCGGGGTTGCGCGGCGTCAGCCGGTAGCTGGACTGCGTGGTCTTCAGCGCCTCGGCGACAAGGCCCCGGTCGATGCGGACGTTCGCCGTTGCATGGTCGACCTTTGCGCCCGCCTTCTCGAACAGCGCCAGCGCCCGCTGAGACATCACCTCGATGCCGAAATTTTCCAGAATATGCATCGACGCCTGGTGGATCGCTTCGACCTGGTCGACTGAGAGCATCGCCATCGGCGGATAGGGATTGGTCACCCGCCGCAGTGGAAGTTGCGGGATGGCGGCAGGCCCCCGGTTGCTGGTTCGCTCCGCGCCGCGCTTGCGTCTTGGTTCATTCATGCCTGTCATCAGAGCGCCGGCATCCGGACATCGCTGTCAGAAATCCGCCCTTCGCGGACGTGATTTTAGCCAAGGCGGCATTTTTGAATTCTGACGGAGATAAAGGCGACGCGAAAGGTCGGAATAATGATACAGGCCCACTGAGCGCAGCCAGGCCGGCAAGCCGTTAAGAAACGCCGAAAGATTCCCTTTATGATTTCGGCCTATCCGTCTTCCATGCGTAGTTCGAATTTGAGTAAAATTGTAGCGGTTGGCGTGCTGCTGGCTTTGCCGGCCTGCGCGACGCCGCCCAACCATATCAACGATGTCTGCGCCGTCTTCGACCAGAACGACGGCTGGTTCGACAACTGGCAGTCGGCCGCCGAGCGCGCCTCGCAGAAATACGGCGTCCCCGTCCCCGTGCTGATGGCGACGGTGCGCAAGGAATCCGGTTTCAAGAGCAATGCCAGGCCGCCGCGTACCAAACTGCTCGGCTTCATTCCGTGGAAGCATGTCTCGTCGGCCACCGGTTTCTCGCAGGCGCTCGACGGCACCTGGTCGCAATACCAAAGCGAAACCGGCAGTTGGGCGGCGAGGCGGACCAAGTTTGCCGATGCCGTCGATTTCGTCGGCTGGTATCATTCCAAGACATCAGACACGTTCGGCGTCGCCCGCAACGACACCTACAATCTCTATCTCGCCTACTATCTCGGCTGGACCGCCTACGGCCGTGGCAACCGTGGTGACGCCGGCGTGCAGGGCTATGCCAGGGCGACCGAAAAGATGGCCCGCGACTATGCCGAACAGCTGCAGCAATGCGGCAGCTGACGTTGCCAAGCGGTCTTGCAGCCACGCAGTTTGCGATCGAAGCGGAACTCAGCAATTCATTCGCTTGGGATCAGGTGGAGGATCGACCTCCCTCCCTTTACCGCTGCCGTCGACAGCTTTCGGTCAAACGTCGCCAATTGGCCGTCACGCGCCTTGGCGAGTCCCAACAGATAGCTATCCGTTACCTGTGCCGGGGTGAGGATCCTGGCTGCATCGATGTCGTTGGAACCGACAAGGCTGATCTCGTCAGGCCAGAACTGATGTCCTGAAAGGGCATGCAGCTTGCCGACAACCTGCGCCACCACGGCGGGCGAACCCGGAGAATTGGGGTATTTCGGGTTGCTTACAATCCTGATGACGCCATTCTCGGTAATGGGACATGTTGCCCATGATAAATGCCCGGAGGATTGGAACCACCGATGGGCATCTTCATGCGCGACGTGAGCCGGATCGATCAACGCAATCAACACATTGACGTCGAGCAGGAAGGTCACGGCAATTCGTCGCGAAGCGCATTGACCATTTCGAGATCGACCATCGGGCCGTCGGGCCGCGATGCAAGCAAGGGGATGCCGTTGCGTTCACCGCCGGTCGGGGGCCTGCGCAGTGAGCGGCGAGCCAGATCGGAAATGACGTCGCCAACGCTGCGATCCTGCTGTCGCGCCATGGCCTTGGCCGCAAGTAGGACATCGTCATCGATTGCAAGTGTGGTTCTCACAATATGCTCCCTATGGCGCATCAAACATCACGCATCACATAAAGCAATGGACAGCAATATTCAAGCGAACGTAGCTGTCGTTCCTTGAGCTATGGCGACGCTGCGGCAATGCGCCAACGAGCGGCATTGCCTCTATGGCTGGTCAGCTCGGCTTCTTGCCATGCGGGCGCTTCGGCGGTTCGCCGGCGAAACCGGGGCCGATCCCATCCGGTGCGTCTTCCGGCACGCCCTCATGCGCTGCGTGTTCCCTGTCGAACTTGATCACCGGCTCCATCGTCGCCAGCACATCGTCCGACAGCCAGCACAGGCTCATATGGCCATCGCCGAGATGCTTCACCGGCGGCACCTTGGTCTCGCACAGATTGTCCGGCACCAGCCTCTTGTAGCCGCAGCGCGTCTGGAACGGGCAGCCGCTCGGCGGGTTCATCGCCGACGGGATATCGCCTTCGAGCACGATGTGCCGTTTGACCACGCTGGTGTCGGCGATCGGGATCGCCGACAGCAGCGCCTCTGTGTAGGGGTGATAGGGTGGCGCGAAGATCTGGTCGGTCGTGCCCTGCTCGACGATGTAGCCGAGATACATGACGACGACGCGGTCGGCGATGTAGCGCACGACGGACAGATCGTGGCTGATGAACAGCATCGTCGTCTTGTTCTTGCGCTGGATGTCCATCAGCAGCTCGGTCACCGCCGCCTGCACCGAGACGTCGAGTGCCGACACCGGCTCGTCGGCCACCACCACCTTGGCATCGCCGGCAAAGGCACGCGCCACGCCGATGCGCTGCTTCTGGCCGCCTGAGAGCTGACGCGGCTTGCGCGTCTCGAAGGCCCGCGGCAGCTTCACCAGGTCGAGCAGCTCCAGCATGCGCTTGCGCCGCTCGGCGACATTGTTGCCGACTTTGAATTTTTCCAGCGTGCGGATGATCTGCGAACCGACGGAGTGGCTGGGATTGAGTGTATCGAACGGGTTCTGGAACACCATCTGGATCGACGACACCGTTTCGACGCTGCGCTTCTCGATGCCGGTCGACTGGATCTCCTTGTTGCCCAGCGTCACTGTGCCGGCACTTGCCGTCTCCAGCCCCAGCAGGACCTTGGCCAGTGTCGACTTTCCGCAGCCGGACTCGCCGACGATGGCGACGGTCTCGGATTCGCGCGCCATGAACGAGATCGTCTCATTGGCCTTGACCACGCGGCCTTCGCTGGAGCCGAACACTTCGCTGCCGCCGACCTTGTAGTATTTTCTCAAATCCTCGATCTTGAGCACCGGCGCGCCGGGCACGACCTTCTCATTGACCTTCTTGGCGCCGGGAGGCAGCGCTTCCCAGTCGATCTCGTTGAAGCGCACGCAGCGCGAGAAATGCCCTTCGTGACCGGCGACCTCGATCATCGGGATTTCGGCGGCATTGCAGACGCCCTCAACGAAATGGTGGCAGCGCGGGCCGAAATTGCAGCCCTTGGGCCGCTCATGCGGCAGCGGCAACTGGCCGGGGATAGAGATCAGCGGCCGCGAATTCTTGTCGGCGCCCGGCAGCGGAATCGAGCGGAACAGCCCTTGCGTATAGGGATGGCGCATCCGGTCGAACACGTCCTTGATCTTGCCGGTCTCGACCGCTTCGCCCGAATACATCACCGTGATGCGGTCGCAGGTCTCGAGGATGAGGCCCAGATTGTGCGACACGAAGATCATCGACGTGCCGAACTTCTCGCCCAGCCCCTTGACCAGTTCGACGATGCCGGCCTCCACCGTCACGTCGAGCGCCGTCGTCGGTTCATCGAGCAGAAGCAGCGCCGGCTTCGACAGCAGCGCCATGGCAATGACGATGCGCTGCTGCTGGCCGCCGGACAGCTGGTGCGGATAGGAACGCATCATGCGTTCGGGATCGGGCAATCTCACCGAGCGCACCATTTCGAGCGCCCTTTTGTAAGCCTCTTCCTTCGACACCTTGTCGTGGATCAGCGGCACTTCCATCAATTGCTGGCCGACCTTCATCGCCGGATTGAGGCTCGCCATCGGCTCCTGGTAGATCATGGCGATCTTGTTGCCGCGGATGGAGCGCAACTCCTCGTCGGACAGCTCGCCCATGTCCTTGCCCTGGAACTTGATCTTGCCGCCGACGATCTTTCCGATGTTGGAGAGGTCGCGCATGATGCCGAGCGACACGGTCGACTTGCCGCAGCCGGACTCGCCGACGATGCCCATGGCTTCGCCCGGCATCACCGTGCAGGAAAAGTCCATGACGGCGGGGATCTCGCCCTTGCGGGTGAAGAAGGAGATCGACAGGTTCTCGATCTCGATGATCGGCGCAGCGCTTGGCCCAAGGGTCGGGTTGCCGGGATTTCGAACTGCCTCATTCATGGGTCGCTCCAATCCTATTTTCATGCTCGCGGGCCGAAACCCGCAGATCAGTCTTTCATCGATTGTTCGCGCAGCGAGTCGGCAAGCAGGTTCAAGCCCAGCACGAACGACATCAGCGCGATCGTCGGCGGCAGCGCCGGGTGGATGAAGGAGCGCAGCAGGCGGCTGGCGTCCTTGATTGCGGTGCCCCAGTCCGGGCTCTCCGGCGCCAGGCCCAGCCCGAAATAGCCGAGCGTGCCGAGCAGGATCGTGGTGTAGCCGATGCGCAGGCAGGCATCGACGATCAGCGGCCCGCGCGCATTGGGCAGGATCTCCCACAGCATGATGTACCAGGGCGATTCACCGCGCGTCTGCGCCGCCGCCACATAGTCGCGCGTCTTGATGTCCATCACCAGGCCGCGCACGATGCGGAATACGCCGGGGCTGGAGGCGAACACCACCGCCACGAAGATGTTGAGCTGGTTGGGATCGATGTGGATGATCTTGAACGGATCGGCGTCGAACACCAGGCCGGCATAGACCCAGCCGCCGATGATCAGCGTCAGCCCGAGCAATATATAGAGGCGGTCCGGCCGGTTCTTGTAGCGGGTCCAGAACAGCACCGAAAAGAAGATGATCGGGAACAGGAAGAACAGCCCGGCCATGGCGTATGGGATCGGCGTATCCATGATGCCCGGCGTCACCAGCAGGTAGAACAGCAGGATCACCGGGAAGGCCAGCACCAGATTGGCCAGGAAGGACAGCACGGTGTCGATCCGGCCGCCATAGTAGCCGGCGGGCAGACCGAGCGTAATGCCGACCATCAGCGCGAAACCGGTCGCAGCCGGTGCGATGATCAGCACGATCTGGCTGCCATAGACCATGCGCGAAAAGACATCGCGGGCGAGCTTGTCGCCGCCGAAATAGTAGATGAGTTTCGATACCGGCTCGAGCGCGCCCGGCAGCGCATCCTTCATGATCGGCACCTGGGCGAGCGGATCGAAGGGCGCGACGGTCGACGCGAAGATTGCCGTGAACAGCCAGAACAGGCAGATGCCGACACCCACTATGCCGACGCCGCTATCGAACAGCTGGCCGTAGAGGCCGAGCCTTTTCTTGTAGGCGAAGCTCGCTCCCATCACCAGGGCAAGCCCTAACCAGACCGGCCAGAAACGCCCAATCACGCCGAGCACGACATTGAAGGCACCGATATATTCGACCTGCATCTGCCCCAGCCCCCTATTGAACTCTGATACGCGGATTGAGGAACGCGTAGCCGACATCCGAGATGAGCTGCGTGATCAGCACGATGAACACCGAGACCAGTGAACAGCCAAGCAGCAGATCGATGTCGTTGTTGCCGGCGGCTTCGACCAGCGTGTAGCCAAAGCCCTGGTAGCGGAACATCACCTCGACGATGACGACGCCGGTAAGCAGCCAGGGAAATTGCAGCATGATGACGGTGAACGGCGCGATCAGCGCATTACGCAGCGCGTGCTTGACGACGACGCTGCCGAAGGAAAGCCCCTTCAGCCGGGCGGTGCGGATATATTGCTGCGTCATCACCTCGACCATCGAGGCGCGCGTCATGCGGGCGATGTAGCCGATGCCGTAGATCGCCAGCGTCATCACCGGCAGGGTGAAATTGTAGAAGGTGATGCCCTGGCTTGCCGAGGCGGCCGAACCGTTCAGCCAGCCGAGCCAGGAGGCGAAGATGACGGTGAAGATGACGCCGGACACATATTCGGGCGTCGCCGTCGACGCGATCGAGGCGACGGACAGCGTTCGGTCCGTTCGCGAGCCCTCGCGCATGCCGGCCAGGATGCCGATCAGCAGCGAAATCGGTACCATCACCAACAGCACGCAGAGCATCAGAATGCCGGTGGCGGCGAGTGCGGGGAAGAGCTTTGACGCAACGGAGGTTTTGAACTTCGTCGAGCAGCCGAAATCACCTTCCAGGATGCCGGAGAATTTCGGCTCCAGCGGATCGTTGCAGAAGGAGAAACGCTGCGTCGGCTTGCCGGTCGCCGGATCGGTCACCGGTTGCTTCGGGACGACGCCCAGCCATTGCCCGTAGCGCACGAAGAAGTTCTGCCGGTAGCCATGGTTGACCAGCCAGCTTTCGAGCTGTTCGGCCGATGTGTGCATTTCGGTCTGGCTGATCGCCAGCTTCTTCAAATTCGGCTCGAGGTTGATCAGGAAGAAGACGATCATCGTCAGGCACAGCATCGTCAATGCCATGGTGCCGAGACGCCGGATTACGAAAGAAAGCATGGCGGTCCCCTGCCGGTCTGGTTGGGGTTGGAGCCAGTTCGAAAAACCAGCTTTGCCGTTGCCGGCAGAGTTGGCCGTCAAATCGGCACTCGGATGCAATCAACCCAGTTTTATTGAACGGTCTTTCAGGAGAGTCCGCAACTTTTTGCTGCGGCGGCTTCCGGTTCTGGACCAAGCGAGGCGTGACGGGAAGGAGCGAAGCGCCCCTTCCCTGACGTTCCGATCACGCCTGGTCGAGCCAGACCTTGCCGTAGTCGCGCTCGAAGGTCGGATGCATCTTGTAATTCTGCACCGCCTTGACCGAGTGGCTGTAGAGCTTGCGCCAGTATGGCTGGATCATGATGCCGGAATCCTGCAGGATCTGCTCGATGTCCTTCATCATCTCCTTGCGCTTGGCCGCATCGGCAACGGCCAATGCTGCATTGAGCTTGGCATCCCATTCGGGGTTGGAATAGGCCGACTCGTTCCACGCCTCGCCGGTGCGGTAGCCGATCGCCAGAACCTGAACGCCGAGCGGGCGCATGTTCCAGTTGGTCATCGACAGCGGATACTTGGTCCAGTCGTTCCAGAACGTCGAGCCCGGCAGCACCGTGCGCTTTACCTTGAGGCCGGCGTCGCGCATCTGCGCGGCGATGGCGTCGCCGGTATTCTTGTGCCAGTCTTCGTCGACCGTGATCAGCTCATGCTCGAAGTCGGCCTGGCCGGCTTCCGCCATCAGCGCCTTGGCCTTGGCCGGATCGCGAGCGACTTTGGGCAGCTCGTAATATTCCGGGTGGATTTGGCAGACATGGTGGTTTTCAGCCACCGTGCCGGCATTTCCGTAGCCAAGCTGCAGGACGACATTGTTGTCGACCGCGAGTTGCAGCGCGTTGCGTACCTTCTGGTCGCCGTAAGGCTTGTTGTTGATGTTGGTGCGGCACACGATGGTCGACGCGGTGACGATTTCGGACTTGACCAGGTCCAGTCCGTCGAGGATTGACACATAGTCGGCCGAGGTCTCGAAATTGGTATGGACTTCGCCGGCCTCGAAGGCACTGACCATGGCTGCCGGATCGGTGCCGTAGTCGACGAATTCGATGCCGTCGAGGAACACCTCGCCGTCCCACCACTTGTTGTCCTCGCGGCGCTTGTAGACCACCTTCTGGCCGACATCGTAGGAGACGAGCTCGAACGGGCCGGTACCGATCGGGCAGGCTTTGAAGTCGCCGCCCTTCTCGTCGAAGCTCTTGTGCACGATGAGGCCGGGATAGTCGCACATGTTCGGAATGAGCGCGATGTCAGCCTTGCCGAGCTTCAGCTTGACGGTGTGGTCGTCAACCTTGGTCACGGCGCTTTCGTCGAGCTTGTCGTCCTTGACCAGCGTGCCGAGACGGCCAGGCATGGAATTGCCCTCGGCCTTCTTGTCGGCCCAGCGCTTGAGGTTGAAGATGACGTCATCGGCGGTGAAGGCATCGCCATTCGACCAGGTCACACCCTTGCGCACATGCAGCGTGTACTCGGTGGCGTCGTCGTTGACCTCCCAGCTCTCCAGAAGGTACGGGCGGAACGTGTATTCGCTGGTGTACTTGACCAGCGGCTCAAGCGCCTGACGCTCGGCATTGGCGATTTCCGACCAGTCGGCCTTGCGCGGATCCTTGGGATCCTTGACCCATTGCGCGACTTTAAGGATGCCGCCCTTCTTGCCCTGCACCTCTTCGGCCCTGGCTTGGGTCGGCACGGCTACGCCGAGCATGCCGTAGGCCATCGCGGTCGACGCGCCGAACACGCTCGCCATGGCGAGGAACTCGCGGCGATCGACTTTGCCTGCCTTGGCTTCTTCGGCCATGGCCAGGATGTGATCGGGAACGCGATCGCCATTACTCTTGTAATTTGTCATACCTTAACTCCCATTGTTGGCTTTCCGCCTTTTAACATTCCGCATCCCTGCCGTGATGTCAAAGACGGCATGGCTACGGAACCTGTTAGGGAATGTGCAACTTTGAAAAGGGAGCGGTTCGCGTGATAACGACAGACTTGGCGCAAAAGTGCTAGCGCGCCCAGATTCCGCCGGAATCTGCTTAGGCGAGTAAATTGATACATTTTGGGCGGGTTGAGACAGCGCCAGTTCCGGCGGCGGTAAGGGCCAGGAACTCAATATTCCTTTTCGTAGAAGATGCCGCCCTTGGCCTCGCCGCCATCGTTGGCCTCGCCGCGCAGCTTGACGCCGCGTCCCACATTGAGGTCGATCGTCGCCTTGCCCGATCCTGGCCTGTCGCCTTTCTGGATCGTCACATAGGTGCGGTCATTGAGGTACTTGCCCGCCGACACGGCGGTGCCGCCCTGGTCATCGGTGGTCACATCCAGGTCGTCGACGCCGATTGCACTGCGCAGGTTTTCGAGCAGCGAGGTCGAGCCGCCGACGCCGGCCAGTTGGCCGGCGGCCTCGGCCAGCTGCGCGATCTGAAGCGGCGACAGGTTCGACATAGAGCGGCCGAAAATCAGCTGCGCCAGCACCTCGTCCTCGGGCAGCGCCGGCACCGAGGAGAAGTCGAATTTCGGATTGGTCGCTTCGCCCGAGACGACGATGGTGACGGTGGCGCTGGTCGTGGTCGATGTCGCGGTCAAGTTGAGGTAGGGCACCAGCGAGCCCGAAAAGCCGACCGTGCCTTCGGTAAAGGTCAGCCGCTTGCCGAGGATCGACAGCCGCCCACGCTGCAAGGTGAAGGTGCCGACCGCCTGCGGCGAAGCCGCCGGGCCGGTCAGCCTCAGCGAACCACCGAACTCGGCATCGACGCCCCTGCCCTGGATGAAGATCTGGTTCGGCGCATTGACCGTGACGTCGAGGACAAGCCCACTGCCGCCACCCCCGCTGGCCGCCGCCGGTCGCAAGGCCTTGTCCTGCGCCCGCACGGAGGCGGGCGCGTTCTTGTGCTTGACACCGAGCGCTGCCAGCGAGCCCGGCAGCTTATCCGGAACGGTGATGACGGTCTTGGCCAGATTGACGGTGCCCGAAATCACCGGCGCCGAGGTGAGCGGCCCCTTGATGGTCAGGTCGCCGCCGAGATTGGCTGTCACCACCCTGCCGTCGGTATAGCGGCCGTCGACCAGCTTGATAGACAAATCGGCTGGGAAACCTTGCGCCGGATTGATGCCGAGTGTGCCGGAGGCCGACAGGCTGCCGCGTGTCGACAGCGTGCCGGTCAGCCGGTTGATCCGGGCAACGCCGTTGCCGATCGAAATGTCGGCGGCAATGTCGTTGACGGCAAGGCCGGAGCGCGCGTCGACCAGGCGGGCGCCCGACGTGCTGACCGTGCCGCCGATCACCGGCGACGCCGCCGGGCCGCGCATCTGGATATTGACGTTAGCGGTGCCGCTGAGCGACAGCCCTTGCGCCGCAAGCTTGGCGGCCAGGAAGGAAAATGGCACCTTGCCGTTGAAGTCGAGCACCAGCGCTGGTGTGCCGGCCGTCGTCACCGTACCGCCGCCCTTGAGCCCAAGCCCGGCGCCGTCGCTGATGTCGGCGTTGAAGGTGAGCTTCTTGCCGGCGAATGTTCCCGACGAGGAGATATTCATGCCGCCAAGACCGGCGCTGCGCGTCTGCGAGGTCTGCACCCCACCAGCATCGATATCGAAAGCGACAGTCGGATTGCCCGGCGCGCCGGTTACCTTGACTGTTCCCGAAATCGAACCGGCGGCCTGGAGGCCCGGCGAAAAACTGTTGGCGAGTGAGGCCGGCACCTTCGACAGCGCGGCGCTGATGTCGAGTGCCTGCCCGACCTTGCCGGTCACCGTCGCCGTGCCGCCACCGAGATTGAGCACCAGCTTGTCCAGCGTCGTGGTGCCGTTCGCGATGCTGACGGTCGAGGCCTGGGCGATGGCCGCCTTGATGCCCTGCACCGTGGCCTGGCCGGAAGCGAGTTCGATGGTGGTGGTGCCGCCAGCCACCTTTACCCTGCCCGCAGCCTTCGCCGGAATGCCCTTGACGGTGGCGCCGCCGGAAAACCCGGTCCAGTCGCCGTCGCGCTTCAAATCGACATCGATGCCGCTGATGGCGGTGCCGCCGGAAATGACGCTGTCGGCGCGAATTTTGCCCGAGATGACCGGCGCGGCGAGATAGTTGGCGACCAGCGCATCGATCGACACCGTCTTCGCCTGCAGGTCGCCGCGCGTAATCGAAGCGGTCGCAGCCTTGACGGCGACGTTCGGGCCATCCGCGGTTTTTGAGAAGGCGATGGTGCCGCGCACGTCGCCTTCGGCCTTTTCCAGCGCCAGCGCCGCCAGGGGCCCGATATCCGGCAGGTCGAGCGCGATGGTGCCGACCGGCACGAAAGCCTCGTCGAGCGCAAGGTCGCCGGAGATCTTGTTGTTGCCGAGCGACAGCAGCAGGCCGTTGATGGCGCTCTTGCCGTCGGCCGTCGCCAGCACCGCGCTGCCTTGCAGCGCCTGCCCTGCGACATTGCCGGTCAGTTGCACATTGGCCGCCGGATTGGCGGCGTCGGCCTTGCCGGTTGCGGTCAGCTTCAACCCGGTGATTTCGCGTTCCGCCACCAGCAGCCGGTCGCTGTTGACTGTCAGCGACAGGTCCGGCGCCAGGCTAGGCCCCTGCGCGCTGAGTGCGAAGCTGATCGCGCCTTTGGCATCTTTCGACAACAGTGAGATGTCGGCCAGTGCACCCTTGATATCTGCGCTGAGCTTATTGTCGGCGAGACTGGCCTGACCGTCCGCGGTCAGTGCGCCCGACGCCAGCTTGACCGGATTGGCGCTGACATTGCCATTGCCATCCCGCTTCAGCGTGGCGCTGAGCTGCGTGCGCTCTGCCAGCACGCTGCGCGCCGCCGCCGGCAACGCCGCCGACAGCACGTCGGCGTTGAGGTTGAGGTCGATTGCTCCATCGGCAAAGCCGACACGGCCATTGAAGGCGCTGCCCAGCGCATCGGCCTGCACCGAGCCGCTGTCGATGGTGATCGCGTCCGCCGCCAGGGTGCCGGCGATCTTGGCGGTGATCTTGCCGGCGATCAGCGGCGCGATGGTCGGATTGTCCAGACCGATCTTGTCCGCCGTCACCGTGCCCGAGATCGGACCGGTTCGGCTTTTCATATCAAATGCATCGGAATGCAGCGCAAGCGCAATGCCCTCGACCTTGGCGTCATCCGTCGCCACCGAAGGCAGTACCGCCGAGATGTCGAGCTTGGCTTGCGCAGCCTGCCCGGCCGCCTTCACCGACAGCGCCTGCAATTCGAGCTTGATCGGGCTTTCCGCGCTGCCCAGCGTCAACGGCAGGCTCGGACCGGACGATGTCAGATCGAGCGCGAAATCGCTGGCGCCGTTCGGGTTGAGGGTGCCGGCCGCCTTGCCGGAGATTTTCTCACCCGAAAGCGTCGCCTGGTCGAGCACGACGCCGCCGGCCGCGGAATAGCTGCCGGCCGCATCGACATCGAGCGGCCCGAGCCCGGCCTGACGGGTCTGGCTCGTCTCGGCGCCGGCCAGCTTTGCATTAAAGCGAATGTCGGGATTTGCTGATGGCCCGGTGATTTGCGCCGTGCCGTCGAGCGTGCCCGCGGCATCGAGGCGGGGCGAAAAGCCATTGGCAAGCGCAGCCGGCAGCGCCGAGAAGGTCGCCGCCAGATCGAGCGTCTGGCCCGCCGTGCCCGACAGCGTCACCGAGCCGCCGCCGAGATCGACTACCAGCCTTTGAATGTTGGTTATGCCATCGGCAATGGTCAGGCTCGACGGCTCGGCGATCGCCACCTTGATGCCGCGCACCGTCGCCTCGCCGGACGCGATCTCGACGCTGGTCGCGCCGCCAGCAATCTTCGCCCGCCCGGCAGCTGTCGCCGGAATGCCTGATATGGTTGCTCCGCCGGTGAAATTCGTCCAGTCGCCGTCACGCTTGAGGTCGACGCCGATGCCACTGACGACGGTCGTTCCCGAGGTCACGCTCTCGGCCTTGATCGTGCCGGAGATCGCAGGGCTGTTGAGATAGTTGGCGATCAGTGCGCTGACGGTGACTGCCTTGGCTGCCACATCACCGCGCGCGATCGACACGCTGGCTGCATTGATGGTGACAGTGGGAGCCTCGCCGTCTTTGGCGAACACCACGGTGCCGCCGATATCGCCGGCCGCCGTCTGCCCGGCCAGCGACGCCAGCGGCGCGATATCGGGCGCGGAGATCGTCAGCGTCCCCAGCGGCAGGAATTTCTCATCGAGCGTGAGGTCGCCCGACACCTTGTTGTCGCCCAGCGCTACGCTGAGCCCCTTGATGGAGCGCTTGCCATCGCTCGTCACCAGCGCCGCCTTGATGGCGAGCGGCTGTTCGTCGACCGCGCCGGTCAGCGAGATATCTGCGGCCGGGCTCACAATGTCGGCCTTGCCCGATGCGGTCAGCTTGATGTCCTTGACCGTGCGGCCGGAGGCCGTCAGGCTGGCACTGTCGGCCGAAACCGAGAAATCCGGTGCGTTGCGCGCGCCGCTTGCCGTCAGCGCGAAATCGACCCCGCCGGCGACCGGCACGCCGACCAGCGAAGACAGCACCGAGACGTCGCCGAGCTTGCCCTTGATGTCGGCCTGGATATCGCTGCCTTGCGCGCTGGCGGTGCCGCTGGCGCTCAGCGAACCGGAAGTGAGTTCGATCGAGTTGGCGGCGAAAGAGCCCTGCGGATCGCGCGTCGCGGTCGCCGAGAATTTGACCCGTTCGCCAAGCAGCGAACTGATCTGCGGCGGCAGCGCCGTCGACACAGCATCGGCATTCATCTTCAGCGTCATGGCGAGATCGGCCAGCGTCACCTTGGCCGTCAGCCCGGCATTGAGAGCATCGCTGCGCAGCGTGCCTTCGTCGAGGGAAATCTCGTCCCTGCTGATCGAACCGGCAAGAGAGGCCGTCAGCTTGCCGGTGATCAGCGGCGCCAGCGTCGCCACGTCGGTCTTCAGCCCGGCGGCCGCCAGACTTACACTGACCGGGCCGCTGCGGCTCTCGATGTCGAAACCGTCGGAATGGATCTTCGCATCCAGATTGTTCACCTGAGAGCCGCCCGCCACCACCGACACCAGTGAAGCGCTGGCGTCAATCATCGGCGCCTTGCCGTCACCGAAGGCGCGCGCGGTCACATTGTTGATGGCCACCATGATCGGCTGCGCCTGGGTACCGACATTGACCGTGACCGGCTTGGCTTTGGCCACGAGTTCGACCGAAAGGTCGCTGGCGCCCTTGGGGTCGACCATGCCGGCAGCGGTACCATGAACTGCGTCGCTCTCGATCGCAGCGCGCTCGATGTCGACGCCGCCGGTCGCGGTCGCGGTGCCGGCTAGGTCGAAGCTGGTCTTGCCGGCAAACAGCGACTTGAACCGTTCCGGCAGGAAGCCTTCGAACGAACCGTCGCCCTTGGCCTCGATCCGGTTGCCCTTGTCGGTGAGCTGGTGCCGGCCGGTGAGCTGGGTAACGATCTGACCGTCGACCATGAAGGTGCCGATGCCGCTCCAGTTGGCCAGCGGCCCGGTGCCCGAGACGACGATGTTGACCGGCGGCGCGCCGGGTAGCTTGAGCAGGTTGGCGATGATGCCGCCGGCCGGCTCGGAAGCCTTGAGATCGAGGTCGAGCTTGTTTTCATCCGGCGCGAAGTGGATGTTGGCGTCGACATTGCCTTGCTTGCCGTCATGGCGGGTAACGTTGAGCACCGTCTGGATCGCCAGCGGCGACGCATCGACCTTGGCCGATCCCTTGGCCGCAAGTTCGGCAATGCCGCTGCCGGCAAGTTGCTGGCCGAGCGCGATCTCCGGCAAATCGATCGCTCTGATATCAAGCGAAACCGGCAGGCCGGTCGACCCGCTCTTGCTCGGCTCGGTGCTCGCCATAGGCAGCCGTGCCAGTTCTATCCGTTCGGCCGCTATGCGGTCGGCGCTGAAATTCTTCGACAACAGCGCCAGCGGCGACCAGTCGACGGCCACCTTGCGGGCCACCAGCCAGGCGCCCTCGCGGTCTTCCAGCACGACATGGTCGACCGTCAGCGCGCCGGACCAGATACCGTTAATGCCGCTGACCGTGACTTTGCTGTCCCCTGACGAGGCCATGTCAGAGATGATGCCGGCGAGATTTTCGCGGCCGCGCTCGGTCTTGGTCAGCACGACCAACGCGCCGATGCCCGCCGCCGCCACGATCAGCAGCGTGTAGAAAAACAGGCGAAGGATGCGTTTCAAAATCTTCATCGTCAGAACGCCTGTCCGATCCCGGCATAGATGCCGAAACGCGGGTCGCCACGGTCGCGGTTGAGCGGCACGGCGGCGTCGATGCGCAGCGGCCCGAACGGCGTGATGTAGCGCAGGCCAACGCCCGCGCCGACCTTCACGTCTGAAAAGTCCGGCGTCGCTGTGGTCGAGACAGTGCCGGCGTCGACGAACGGCACGATGCCGATCGTGTCGGTCAGAGCAATGCGCATTTCGACCGATGTTTCGAAGAAGGAAAGCCCGCCGATCGGCTGATTGTCGATGTCCTTCGGTCCGATGCCCTGATAGGCATAGCCCCGCACCGAGCCGCCACCGCCGGAATAGAAGCGCCTGTCGGCTGGAACGTTCTGAAGGCCGGTGCCGACGATCGAACCCAGCGCGACGCGTTCGGCAAGCACGAATTTCGAGGCCGTGTCGAGCGACTGATAGGCCGACCCCTCGCCCCTGAGCTTGAGGAAGGCGGCGCCGCTCAGAATGNGCTCAGAATGTCGTAACTCGGTTCGGCATAGGCCAGAACCCTGAAGCCGCTGGTCGGGTTGAGCCGGTTGTCCCTGTTGTCGTAGACATATTGCAGCGGAATGCTGGCGATCAGGTATTTGTGCTTGCCGAAAGCGTCGGTGATCCTGGAGTAGTCGAGCGCGATTTCAGCCGAAACCGTCTGCTTCTTGTCGATCTCATAGGACAGGCCGGTGCTGCCCTTGACCGAAAAATGGTCGTAGGCGTCGGGATGTTCGAGTACGGTCTTGACGCTGGCGATGAATTTCGAGGCCGGCCCGACCACCCCCGGCTTCTCGAACATGATGCCGGCATTGTAGTTGAGCTCGCTGAGATCGTTGCTGCCGATGCCGCTGATCTTGCCCTCGATGCGCAGCTTTTCGGCCCGGCCGAACAGATTTCGGTGGCCCCAATAGCCTTCCAGGCCTAGCCCTTCGGTGTTGGAGAAAGTGCCGCCGACGCCGAAATAGCGTGGTTTGCGCTCGCTGACCTGAACGCCGATCGGAATGTTGCCGTCGGGGTCAAGACTGTCGGCTTCCTTCAGCGTCACGCTGTTGAACACTTCGAGCCTCAGCAGCCGGTCGCGGGCATCGTCGATCTCGTCGGGCGAATATTGCCGGCCGCGTTTCAGCCCGGTCATATATTCGGTGAACTCGCGATCGACCTTCTCGGTGCCATCGACGGTGGTGTCGCCATAGCCGGCAACCGGCCCGGCGGCCACCGTCAGCGTCACGTCGAGCGTCGAGGTGGTGTGCTCGGCCACGACCTGCCGGTCGGTGATCCGGGCCAGCGGCCGGCCCTCCTGCTTCAGCGCCCGCACGATCAGCGCCTCGGCCTTGAGCACGGCGCCCGAGCCGGCATCGCCGCCGGCTATCAGGCCGAAATCGGCGCTCGCCAGCCCGGCGGCATCGCCCTCCAGCCTGATATTGCCGAGTGTGAATTTGGGCCCGCTGGCGATGCTGACCACCACCGGGATCGGCTGCGGACCAGTGAATTCGGCATCGGGCGGCAAATCGTCGAGCGCCTTGCCCTGGATGGTGATGGTGACGACGCCTTCATAGCGGGCGTCGGCATAAAGCGCGGCGACCAGCTGTTCGCGGTCGCTACGCGCCTTTGCCAAAAGGCCGAGCGAGCCGGAAACCGGGCGGTCCTCGTCGGATTTCAGCGACGAGGCGTTTTCGAGCTTCTTGATCAGGTCCTTGTCGGCATCGGGCGCTTCGATGGTCACCGCATAGCGCAGCGGGTCGACGATATCGGCGTCCTCGTCATTCGAAGAGCCCCACAATTTGATGCCGAAGAGCTCGAAGGCGGCTGCCGACCCTGATTCGGCAACGAGCACGCTCGAGCACGCCAACGCCACAATCAGCGCACGCGAAAGCGTGCGCCGTGGCGCACTTACCTTCGACATCTGCGCTTCATACGCCGGCATCAGGACAACCTAGGTTACAAAACTAAAATTGGAATGAAGTTTTGAAGCGCTCGTAAAGGGGCCACAATCCAATTGTCTGAAATAGGCAGGGCTTGGAATTCACACCTTCTGCGTTTTCGCAAGAATGCGTGATCCCTTTCCCGTGGATGAACTATCGGCATACCGGTCATTGGCCGGTTTGGGAACCGTTGGCGGGCGGAAACCTGCCCGTCCTCGTGTTGACAAGCTTGACTGAAGCTTGAACATGCCGCGGACGTAGCAGTGTCTGGAGGGTGTTATGGCGATGCGCGCGGCGGCTCGTGGTCTGTCGATCTTGATTCTTCTCATTTTCGCCTGGGGGTCTGTAGCGCAAGCGGCCGAAGCCCGCCGGGTGGTGACCTCAAATAATTCCGACTATTTCGGGTTCGATCTCAGATCGGACCAGAATGTCAGCCTCGATCAGTGCAAGACGACATGCCTCGGCGACCCCGCCTGCCGCGCCTTTACTTACAACAACAAGGCCAAATGGTGCTTCCTAAAATCCGACTATAACCAGTTGAAACCCTTCAGCGGCGCGGTCGCGGGCAAGGTCGTCAATGTCGATGGCGACCCCGATATCGGCGCCCCGCCGGAACTCGCCTTCTTCCCCAACTGGATGGCCGACCAGGCCCAGCAATACCGCAACAAGCTGACTGATCCGGCCTATGACAAGCCGACCGACGGGCTGGAATCACTCCGCGCCGCCGCCGAACAGGCTGCACTGACCGGCGACCATGGCCAGGCCATGAACAAATACGAGGCCGCGGTCTCGGTCCTGCCTGACGACGGCCAGCTTTGGCTCGGTCTGGCGCGTGAAACGCTTGCCATACAGCCGGCCAGCGGCACCTCCGAATCCTACAATCTGCCGGTCAAAGGCACCTCCGCCGCCATCAACGCCTACAAATTGCTGCGCACTACCAAGACCCGCGCCGAAGTGCTGGCGTTGCTCGGCAACGGCCTCGACCGCCGCGATCTCTACCGTCCGGCCCTGCAGGCTTATGAAGCCAGCCTCGCGCTGGTCAGTTCGCCGGCGGTCAAGGCCGAATATGAGGATCTCAAGGCCCGCAAGGGCTTCCGCGTCATCGATCACTCGATCGACGCCGACACCAGCGCGCCGCGCATTTGCGCGCAGTTTTCCGAGGAGCTGGTGAAGACCGGCGTCGACTACGCCCAGTTCGTCACCGTCGACAACCAGCCGCCCAAGGGCGTCGAGGCCAAGGACAAGCAGATCTGCGTCGAAGGCCTGGAGCACGGCCAACATTACGAAGTGACCTTCCGCGCCGGTCTGCCGGCCGCCATTGGCGAGGTCACCGCCGCTCCGGTCGTGCTGTCGATCTATGTGCAGGACCGCGCGCCGTCCGCCCGCTTCACCGGCGACAGCTTCGTGCTGCCCGCCGGCGCCCGCCGCGGCATCCCGGTCGTCACCGTCAACATGAATGCCGCACAGATGAAGCTCTACCGCATCGGCGATCGTTCGCTGGCGCAGCTTCTGTCCGGCTATCAGTTCCTGAAGCAGCTCGACGGCTATGATATCTCCAGCATTTCCGACCAGATGGGTGAGCCGGTCTGGCAGGGCCAGCTCGACATCGCCAACGACCTCAACAAGGACGTCACGACGTCGTTCCCGGTCGACGAAGCTTTGCCGCAGCGCAAGCCCGGCGTCTACGTGCTGACCGCGCAAGCGGTAAACGAAAACGACGAGGACAATTACAATTCGCTTGCCACGCAGTGGTTCGTCGTCTCCGACATCGGCCTGTCGACCTATACCGGCCAGGATGGCCTCAATGTCTTTGCCCGCTCGCTCGGAACCGCCAAGCCGATCGCCGGCGCCGAACTGACGCTGCTGGCCAGGAACAATGAAATCCTCGGCACAGCCACGTCGGACGCCGAAGGCCATGCTGTCTTCAACCCCGGCCTGACGCGCGGCGACGGCGGCATGGTGCCGGCCGTTCTGATGGCCAAGCAGGGCGACAACGATTTCGTCTTCCTCGACATGGGCCGCGCCGGCTTCGATCTGTCCGATCGCGGCGTCGCCGGACGCGCCGCACCGGGCGCGCTCGATGTCTATGCCTGGACCGAACGCGGCATCTACCGCGCCGGCGAGGATGTGCATGTCGCAGCCCTTGCCCGCGACGGCGCCTCCAAAGCGGTGGAAAACCTGCCGCTGACCTTCATCTTCACCCGTCCCGACGGCGTCGAGAACCGCCGCATCGTTGCCGATGGCGTCTCGGCCGGCGGCTATGCCGTCGACCTCCCGCTGGAAGCCAACGCCATGCGCGGCACCTGGACGGTGTCGATCTATACCGATCCCAAGCAGGCGGCCGTTTCCAGCCAGATGTTCCTGGTCGAAGACTTCGTGCCGGATCGCATCGAGTTCGACATGAAGTCCGACAAGCAGGAGATCGCACAGGGCGAAACCGCCAACATCGACATTGACGGCCGCTTCCTCTATGGCGCGCCGGCCGCCGGCCTCGCGCTCGAAGGCGAGCTGACGCTGTCGACAGCGCGCGACTGGGACCGTTTCGCCGGCTATTCGTTCGGCCTTGCCGACGAGCAGTCGGCCGAGCCTTCGGTGACCCCGTTCACCGGTCTGCCGGTGGTCGGCGACGACGGCAAGGCGACCTTCCCGGTCACGGTCGACCAATTGCCCGCGACCACCAAGCTGGTCGACGCCAAGGTCACGGTTCGCATGCGCGAAACCGGCGGCCGCGCCATCGAGCGCTCGCTCAACATCGGCATCCGCCCGCAAGGCCACATGATCGGCATTCGTCCGGATTTCGCCGACAATGAGGTGCCGCAGGGCGGCACCGCCAAATTCAGCCTCATCGCGGTCGATCCCGACGGCAAGCGCGAGACGCTGAAGGGCGCGCAGTGGTCGCTGGTCAAGGTCGAACGCAATTACCAGTGGTATCGCAACAACAACTCGTGGAACTACGAACCGGTCACCTTCACCAAATCGATCGCCAACGGCCAGGTCGATCTCAGCGCCGATGCCGAGGCGGCCGTGACGATGCCGGTCGACTGGGGCCAGTACCGGCTCGAGATCGAGACTGCCGATCCCGAGGGCCCGGCGACCAGCTATGAGTTCGACGCCGGCTGGTATGTCTCCTCGACCTCCACCGAAACGCCTGACGGGCTCGAGATCGCTCTCGACAAGGACAGCTATGCCGTCGGCGACGTGGCCAAGCTGAAAGTGTCGCCGCATTTTGCCGGCGAACTGCTGGTCACCATCGGCGCCGACAAGCTGCTCAAGACCGTCACGGCAACCGTGCCGGCCGGCGGCAGCACGGTCGAGATCCCGGTCGGTGACGACTGGGGCGCCGGCGCCTACATCACCGCAACCCTGTTCCGGCCCGGCGATGCGCAGGAAACCCGCATGCCGGCGCGCGCCATCGGCGTAAAATGGCTGACGGTCGACCCAGGCTCGAAAAAGCTCGCCGTCACCCTGACGCCGCCGGACAAGACGATGCCGCGCCAGCAGCTGTCGATCCCGGTTTCGGTCGCCGGCGTAGCGCCGGGCAGCAATGCCTATGTCACGGTCGCTGCCGTCGATGTCGGCATTTTGAACCTCACCAACTACAAGGCGCCGGATCCGGAGGGCTGGTATTTCGGCCAGCGCATGCTCGGGCTCGAAGTCCGCGACATCTATGGCCGTCTCATCGACGGCTCGCTCGGCACCAGCGGCAAGCTCAGGACCGGCGGCGACGGCGCCTCGATGCAGCCGCAAGGCAGTCCGCCGACCGAAAAGCTGGTCGCCTTCTTCTCCGGCCCGGTCCAGCTCGACGCCGACGGCAAGGCGAGGATCGACTTCGACATCCCGCAGTTCAACGGCACCGTGCGCGTCATGGCCGTCGCCTGGACCAAGGAGGCCGTCGGCCATGCCACGACCGATGTCATCGTGCGCGATCCGGTGGTGATCACTGCCGGCCTGCCCCGCTTCCTGGCGCCTGGAGATGCAGCTATCATGCGGCTCGACGTCGCCGACACCGACGGTCCGGAGGGCGACTATGCCCTGTCGATCGCCACGACCGGCGACCTCTCGACCGGCGACAAGCCCTTGCCCGAAAAGCTGACGCTGGCCAAGGGCAAGCGCCAGACGCTGACCGTGCCGCTGATTGCACAGACGGCGGGCAATGCCTCGATCACCATCAAGCTCGCCCATGGCGACGGCACCGCCGTCGAGCAGACGCTGTATGTTCCGGTGCGTCCGGCGCAATTGCCGGTCACCACCCGTCTGGTCGTCGACCTCAAGGGCAATGGCGGCTCGCTGCGCGTCGACAAGGAGCTGCTCGCGGCAAGCCTGCTCGACGGCGCCTCGATCAGCGTCGGCGTTTCGCAGGCTGCCGCCTTCGACGTGCCGTCGCTGCTGATGACGCTCGACCGCTACCCCTATGGTTGCGCCGAGCAGACCACCAGCCGCGCCATGCCGCTTCTCTACGTCAACGATCTGGCGTCCGGCGTTGGCATGCAAAGCGATCCCGAACTGCACGGCCGCGTGCAGGCCGCCATCTACAAGGTGCTGAGCTACCAGGCTTCGGCCGGCAGCTTCGGCCTGTGGGGTCCGGGCTCCGGCGATCTGTGGCTTGACTCTTACGTCACCGACTTCCTGACCCGGGCGCGCGAGCAGAACTACGACGTGCCGGCGCTGGCGATGAGCCAGGCGCTGAGCAATCTGCAAAACTCGGTCGGTTACGACCAGGACGTCCAGGATCGCGGCAGCGAAATCGCCTACGCGCTCTATGTTCTGGCCCGCAACAAGAAGGCCTCGGTCGGCGATCTGCGCTACTACGCCGACACCAAGCTCGAAGCCTTCTCGAGCCCGATGGCCGTCGCCCAGTTGGCGGCGAGCCTGGCGCTCTACGGCGACGCGCAGCGTTCGGAAGCAACCTTCCAGACGGCGCTGCAGCTGGCCAAGTCGACCACCGAATACGACTACTACCGGTCCGACTATGGCTCGCGGCTGCGTGATGGCGCCGCGATCCTGGCGCTCGCCGCCGAATCGAAGCCGGTGCCGACCATCGTGCCGGAGCTGATCCGGCTGGTGGCAAGGGAACGCGCCGATGCCCGCTGGACCAGCACGCAGGACGAGTCCTGGATGCTTCTGGCGGCCCGCGCGCTGAAGTCGGGCAACGACTCTATCACGCTGTCGGTCAACGGCGCGCCGCATGCAGGTGGATATTCCAACCACCTCAGCGGCACCGACATTGCCGACAGCCCGCTGACCATCGCCAACACCGGCGCCACGCCGCTGCAGGCGGTCGTCACCACGGTCGCCTCGCCGGTAGAGCCCTTGCCGGCCGGCGGCGACGGCTTCACCATCGACCGCACCTACTACAAGCTCGATGGCACCGAAGCCAACGTCACCGAGGCGACGCAGAATGAACGCTACGTGGTCGTGCTCAAGGTTTACGAGCAGAACCGCTGGCCTTCGCGCCTGCTGATCACCGACCTGTTGCCGGCCGGCTTCGAGATCGACAATCCGGGCCTTGTTTCCAGCGCCCAGCTGTCGAACTTCACCTGGCTGGCGCAAACGGACGCAGCCCATCTCGAATTCCGCGACGACCGTTTCGTCGCGGCATTCAATCCCAATGACGGCGATGGCGACCGCAACATCATGCTGGCCTACGTCGTGCGTGCGGTAACGCCGGGCACCTATGCCCATCCGGCAGCCACGGTGGAGGACATGTACCGGCCGCAATATTCGGCCCGCACCGCCACCGGCATGATGGAGATCAAGGCGCCGTAAGGCGCCTTGACGAAGATGAACACGCCGATGTCCGCGACCATCTCCTTCTCCCCGCTATGCGGAGAGAAGGAGCCGGCCGGCGGATGAAGGGCACCACCATGCTCTCCAGAAAATTTCTCCGTCGAACAGGCATCGCCGCCGCCTCCCTCGTCGGCTTTGCGGCGATCGCTGCCGCTTCTCTCTGGGAACTCGACCGCGCTTTTCCGCCGCCGCTGCCCGGAAGGCTCACCGTCTCCACCGAGGTCCAGGACCGCGACGGCCAGCTGTTGCGCGCCTTCGCCACGCCGGACGGTTACTGGCGGCTCGACACTCATCTCGACCAGGTCGACAAGCAGTTCGTCAACATGCTGGTCACCTATGAAGACAAGCGCTTTTGGGACCATGATGGCGTCGATGTGCTGGCGCTGGCGCGCGCCGCCGGCCAGTTCGCCACCAGCGGCCATATCGTCTCCGGCGGCTCGACCCTGTCGATGCAGCTTGCCCGGCTGATCGAGCCACGCGAAAACCGCAGCCTCGGCTCGAAGATCAAGCAGATGCTGCGTGCCATCCAGATCGAGCGGCGGCTGTCTAAGCAGGAGATCCTCGAACGCTATTTGACGCTGGCGCCTTATGGCGGCAATCTCGAAGGCGTGCGCGCCGCGTCACTCGCCTATTTCGGCAAGGAGCCGAAGCGGCTGACGGTCTCGGAAGCAGCCCTCTTGGTGGCGCTGCCGCAATTGCCGGAAAAGCGCCGGCCCGACCGCAATCTCACCATCGCTCATGCAGCCCGCGACCGCGTGCTGACCCGCATGGTATCAGCTGACCTGCTTGGCGAGCGCGAGGCCGCGCGCGCAGCGCTCGATGATGTCTCGGGCTTGCGCCGCAAACTGCCGGCACTGGCGCCACATGCCGCCTATGCCATGCTGCCCAAGGCCGTACCCGGCAAGCCATTGCAGCTGACGATCCGCAAAAGCGTCCAGCAAGGGCTGGAACAGGTGGCGCGCGATGCCGCGATCAAGCTTGGCCCGCGCCTGTCGGTCGCCATGGTGATGGCGGACGCGCGCACCGGCGACATTCTTGGCGAAGTCGGCTCGGCCGATTTCTTCGACGCCAGCCGCTCCGGCTGGATCGACATGACCAAGATCGTGCGTTCGCCCGGTTCGACGCTGAAGCCGTTCATCTATGGCCTCGCCTTCGAGCAGGGGCTGGTGGCCCAGGAAATGCTGATCGAGGACAGCCCGGTCGATTTCGGCGGCTACCGGCCGAAGAATTTCGACATGGGGTATCAGGGGGATGTCTCGATCCGCCAGGCGCTGCAGCTGTCGCTCAACGTGCCGGCAATCCGCGTGCTCGACTCTGTCGGCCCGGCACGGCTGATGGCGCGCTTCCGCCAGGCCGGCGTCAGCCCCGTGCTACCGGTCAACGAGGCGCCGGGCCTCGCCATCGGCCTCGGAGGCGTCGGCGTAACGCTGCGCGATCTCGTCCAGCTCTATACCGGCCTCGCCAATGGCGGCAAGGCAAACACGCTCCATGACGGCACCGAGCCGGCCAATGCCGAGCGCACCACCGCCACCATCCTCGACGCCCAGGCGAACTGGCAGATCACCGACATATTGTCGGGCGTGAAGCCGCCCGAGGGCGCCTTGCAGCGCGGCATCGCCTACAAGACCGGCACGTCCTACGGCTACCGCGACGCCTGGTCGGTCGGCTTCGACGGCCGCTACGTGCTGGGCGTCTGGGTCGGCCGCGCCGATGCCGGCGCCGTGCCCGGCCTGTCCGGCTATGTCTCGGCCGCCCCCATCCTGTTCGAGGGCTTCGTCCGCTCCAGCCTTGCAGCGGTACCGTTGCCCAGCCAGCCGGCCGGCGTCGTC
>NZ_AYVK01000003.1:0-250860 GCF_000503155.1 Mesorhizobium sp. LSJC285A00 | reverse complement strand
GCGATTCGTGTGTCATCGCAGCGTAGAATCACACCCGATTCCGCAAGGCAATACCTATCTTAGCGCCTATGCCCATAAGGGGGGAGATCAGCCGTCATCCTGGCTTTCGCCAATCTCCAGCGGCGCAGAAAGAACCGAAGCGCCAAAGCTGCTGATCTCCCCCCTTGTGGGGGAGATATCCGGCAGGACAGAGGGGGGCGCGAAGGAATGATGCGTCAGGGAACCCTTCCTCTCGCCTCCGCGCCCTTCCTCGACTTCGCCCGGCTGCTGCGCCGCCACGCCTTTGCCGTCGCCCCCGAGCAGGTCTGCAGCTTCATGCAGGCGGTCACCCTGCTCGGCCCCCGCTCGATGGCCGACATCCGCGAGGCGGCGCTCGCAACGCTTGCCCCCCCGCCCGATCGCCGCGGCGAATTCGAGGCGCATTTTCGCAATCACTTCCATGGCGATGGCCAACCTTCCGTCGAAGGCGAGGAAGACGAGGAGACCCGCATCAAGGACGACGGCGGCACGCGCCAGGAGGAGAAACAGACCACGCGCCAGGAGAAAGGCGGCGAGCTGTCGTCGGCAATCGAACAGCTCAGCAGCCGCGACTTCCTCCGCGACGACGATGGCCTTGGGCCCTTCCGCCGCAAGCTCGCTTCAGCCCTCCCCGCGCGCCGCTCATTCCGCACCGTGCGCACCCATTCGCGCGGCAAGCTCGATCTGCGCCGCTCGCTCAGGGAAATCGTCAGCGCCGATGGCGATATCCCCTCGCCGCAGCTGCGCCGCCGCCAGACGGTGGCGCGCAAACTGCTGATCCTGATCGACGTCTCCGGCTCGATGAAGCTGCACACGGCGGACTACCTCAAACTGGCGCACGCCGCCGTACAAGGTGCTGACCGTGCCGAAATCTTCACCTTCGGCACGCGGCTCACCCGCATCACGTCCGCACTGCGTATCCGCGATCGCGACCAGGCTCTCGCCCGCGCGGCGGCACTCGTCGACGACTGGGACGGCGGCACGCGCATGGGACCGACCCTGCTCGCCTTCCTCTCGGTGCCCCGTTTCTCAGCCTTCGCCCGCGGCGCTGCTGTGATCATCCTGTCGGACGCGCTGGAGCGCGGCGACCATGCCGATCTCGAGACCGCAATGCGCCGACTGAGCGCGCGCGCCTTCCGGCTTTCGCTGGCGACACCTTTGGCCGGCGATCCGCGCTTCCAGCCGGCAACGGCGGCGTTGCGCGCCATCTTGCCCGATCTCGACGATCTCATCGACGGCTCGTCGCTCGGGAGTCTCACCGATTTCATCCTGTCGCTCGCCCGCCCGGCCCCGGCGGCGTCGGCAATCTGGAAAAGGGTATCGTGATGCAGAAAGCCATCGACGCGCATTTCCACATCTGGCGCCAGCAGGATCAGCCCTGGCTGGTCGGGCCGATGGTGCCACGCATTTTCGGCCCCTACGAGCCGATCCGCCGCGACTATCCGATCGAGGAATTTCTCGCCGATCAGCAAGGCGCAGGTGTCGAGAAGGCCGTCTATGTCCAGACCAACTGGGCCAAGGAGGATTTCGAAAAAGAAGTCGCCTTCCTGCAGAAGACTGCCGACGAGACCGGCTGGCCGCACGCTATCGTCGGCTATACCGATATGACTGTCGACGATGTCCGGCCCCAGATCGATCGATTGAAAAAGTACCCGCTCCTGCGCGGCGTGCGCATGCAGCTGCATTGGCACGAGACGCCGGCCTTCCGCTTCGCTGCCTCGGCCGATCAGGTCATCGACCCCAGGGTGCGGGCCAATGTCGCGCGGCTTAAAGACTATGGCCTGTCCTTCGACCTGCAGCTTTTCCCCGCCCAGATGAAGAACGGGCTGACGCTCGTCGGCGAGAACCCCGACACCAATTTCATCCTCACCCATGCCGGCATGCTGACCGGCATGGAGCCGGAAACCACCGAGGCCTGGAAAGCCGGCCTGAGTTCTCTATCAACAGCGCCGAACTTCTACGCCAAGCTGTCGGGCCTCGGCACCTTCGCCCACCGCAACGATCCGGCGTTGATTGCCTACATCGTCGACAATGCCATCGACATTCTGGGCGCTGACCACCTGATGTTCGGCTCCAACTTCCCGATCGAAAAACTCTGGACGACCCATGCCGAACTAATCAAGGCGCACCGCGCCGCGGTAGGCAAGCATGGCGCGGCCGCCGAGGCGGATATCTTCTGGAACACGGCCGAGAAGGTTTACAGACCGGCATAGCGCACTGCTTCCCCTCTCCCACAGGGGAGAAGGGAAATCCGCCCCTCACCTCACTTCAAACTCAGGATCGACCGGAATCTGCATCGCCGTCACCAGATGGTTGGTCTGCCCGGCCAGCCCGATGATCGACACCATCTCGCCATGCTGCGCATCGGTCATGCCTTTGGCGCGGGCAGCTGCCGTATGCGAGTGGACGCAGTAGGAGCAGCCATTGGCGGTCGACACCGCGATATAGATCATTTCCTTGGTCAGCGGGTCGATGGCGCTCTCCGTGGCCATCACCACCTTCACCTGTTCCCATGTCCGTTTCAGCAAGGCCGGATCGTTGGCGAGCCCACGCCAGAAATTGTTGACGAAATCCGATTTGCGCGTCGCGCGGATGTCATCGAACACAGCCTTCGCAACCGGGATTTTTTCGACCTCAGCATCGCTGAGGAGTTTTGTGGCGGCCATGGCGTTTCCTTTCGTTGAATCGGTGGATCAGGTCGTTGAATCAGGTCTGGAGCAAAGACGGCTAACCAGCTTTTCTGATTCGGTTTTACGCGCGGAACCATGGCGACTGGCCGAAGCATCTCAGCTTCGTCATTCACGGGCGAAGCAGGCGCGAAGCGCCGTCGCGGAGACCCGAAGACGACGAAGGCGCTGAGGCCTTCGCCAATTGGTGACCTATGCGCACCGTCAAACACCGACCGGCAACCTAGTGCACTGCCGCATACATGATCTTCTCCTCCGTCGCCTCCGCCGGCGAGAACTCCTCCACGATGCGCCCCTGTCGGCACACCAGAATCCGGTCCGACAGGTTCATGATTTCCGGCAGGTAGGACGAGATCACCACCACGGCCAGCCCCTCATCGGCCAGCCGGTTGATGATCTGGTGGATCTCGGCGATGGCGCCGACATCGACGCCGCGCGTCGGTTCGTCGAAGATGACGATGCGCGGCTGCTGCACCAGCCCCTTGCCGATCACCACCTTCTGCTGGTTGCCGCCGGAAAGCTCGACCACGCGGGCATTGTCGTTGATCGCCTTGATGTTCAGCGTCTTCGTCCATTCAGCGGAAAGCGTGCGCATCTCCTGCTGGTTGATCACCCAGGCCTTTTCGCGGCCCGCTGCCAGCAGCCCGCCGAACAGGTTCTCGGCGATGCCCATCGTCTCGAAAATGCCCTCGCTCTTGCGGTCCTCGGTAACATAGACGATGCCGTCGGCGACCGCCTCACTGGGCACGAGATAGCGCACCGGCCTGTCGTCGAGTTCAATCGCGCCACCGCGCAAAAAATCGCGCTTGTAGATGCCGGAGACGATCTTGAAGGTCTCGGTGCGGCCGGAGCCGATCAGCCCGAACACGCCGGTGATCTGTCCCTGAAAGATCGAGAAGGAGGTGTTGCGCACGACATTGCTCATCGAAATGTCCTGCACCGACAGCACCTTCTTGCCGGCCTTGCGCAGCCTGGCCTCGTCGCGCTGGCGGTAGATCTGTCCCGACAACGTACGCCCTACCATGGCGGCGACGATCTTGTCGCGATCGAAGGCCGATGTGTCGTCGGTGATCACCAGTTCGCCATCGCGCAGGATTGTGATGCGGTCGGCGATCATCAGCGCCTCTTCCAATGCATGGCTGATGAAGACGATCGAGACGCCGTTCGCCTTCAGCCGCCGGATCAGCGCGAAGAAGTGCCGCTTCTCCTCCGGCGTCAGCGTCGCCGTCGGCTCGTCGAAGATGATGATCTCGGCATTGTGGTGAACGGCGCGCGCGATCTCGACCATCTGACGCTTGGCCGCGCCCAGCGTCGCCACCATGGCGTTCGGGTCGACCGGGAAGTTCAGCGATTGCAAAAACTGTTGCGCCGAAATGTAGGTGCCGCGCAGCCGGTTGAGAAACTTTTCGGTGCCGAGATAGAGGTTCTGCGCCACCGTCATCGACGGCACCAGGCTGGTCTCCTGGAACACCATGGCGATGCCGGCCTCGAGCGCCGCATGCGGCGAGGCGTAGGCGATCTCGCCGCCTTTGTGGAACATCTTGCCGGAAGTGGCGTCGACGACGCCGGCAATGATCTTGGTCAGCGTCGATTTTCCGGCGCCATTCTCGCCGAGCAGCGCGTGGATTTCGCCCTTGCGCAGTTCAAAGCTGACTTGTCTGACCGCGGGCACGCCGCGATAGTTTTTGGTGACGTTTTCCAGGCGCACGATCGGTTCCATCAGAGACCTCCTGCGTCGATGGCCAGCACGCAATCGCCGCCCCTTGAGGCGATGAACAGGCGGCCGTCCGTTTCCGCCACGCTGCAGATGCCATGGCGCGTGCCGTCGGCGCGGCTGTGCAGGCTGAATTGCGGCTGCATGTTCTGATCGAGCCTGACCACCAGCCCATAGGAGCGGCTCGGCGACCAGGGCTTGTGGATGCCCATGGTGCGGATGCCGCCGCATTGCAGCGGTTCGAGGAAGCTGCGATTGGAGGCCAAAGCCGGCGCGATCCAGTAGGCCGGCGCCACCTGGTCTAGCATGTCGCGCCGATAGTGGGTTTCCTGGAGAACGAATTCGATCAGCCGGTTGCGTGGCGCGAACAGAGCCAGCCACGCGCCGCCAACGCCGGCCGGCGCGAGGCGCGCGGGATAGCCGGGCAGATGCGTCAGCACGGTCGAGCGGCTACCGGTCGCACCATCGAAGCGAACGAGCTGATGGCGCCAGCTTTCGCTGACCAGCACATCCCGCCCAATGGGATGCAGCCCATAGGGAAAGGCGATATCGCCGGCCACTTTGCGGAACCCGCCGCCGGCTGCGTCCCGCCTCCAAAGCGATCCGGACGCGCCCTTCTTCATCAGGTCGGCGGCCCATTGCGACGGCGTGTGCTCAGCCGAGCCATGGGCCAGCCACAACGTGCCGTCGTCTGCATAGGCAAGCGCGGTGATGCAGCTGACGCCGGCCGGCAGCGAAACCTCCTTGCCGGCAACCAGCAGCTTGCCGCTTTCCAACCCCACCGTCAGGTCGCCCGACAGTGATAGAGCCAGCGCCGTGATGGGGGAAAGAAAGGTCCCGACAACCTTCGGCTCCACCCCTGCGGCAAGCGAATATACCGCATTGCCGCTGGAAACGAGCAGCCGGCCATCGGCAACCAGAAGATTGTCGGGCTCCGTCAAATCGGCGAACACTGGCGCCTCGTCCAGCCGCGTGTTGGGACGGAAGGCACCGTCGAGCGGTGGGATGGTCACCGCCTTGCCACGAAACAGGTCGAGCACAGGATCGAGGATCATGGCTTCGCTCCCCAATAAGAAGCGGAACTGGTCCAGTTCGGGTCGGCGCCCGCAATCTTGTAGCGGCCGATGCGGTTGTTAAGGATGCCGCCGACGAACAGGAAACCCTTGTGCTCGCGCATCGAGGTGACCATCGGATGCGCGCCGCCGGAGAGGTCGCCCATCGCCTCGACAATGCCGCCCTTGTCGTTGAATTTCACCACGCCGCCGGTGTTGATGTTGGGGAACAGCCACTCGTCCTGCGGCAGCCGGCGCGTCATGCGCTTGCGCATATCGGGATGGCGCAGCGACAGGTCGAAGCTCGGCGTGCGCATGCCGAGCCATGCCATCCAGTAATTGCCGTCGGAGGCGCGGTTGATGTTGTCGGGATAACCCGGCATGTCGCGGATGACGCATTCGGCGGCGCCCGCCTTCGGCCCTTCCAGCCAGTAGCGATGCACGCGGCAGGCCCAGCTCTCAGCGAAGAACAGCGACTTCCCATCATGCGCCATGCACACACCATTGGTGTAGCGGTAGCCGTCGAGCAGTGTCTTCGTCGAACCGTCTTTCGGGTCATAGACCAGCAGCCGGCCGGTGGCGCGGTTCTCGATCGAGTCAAGCGCCCAATCGTGGGCGTCATAGCGCTTGGTGGAGTCAGTGAAATAGATGCGCCCGTCCGGCGCGATGTCGCAATCATTGGGGTCGCGCAGCCGCGCATCGTCGACGATCGAGGTCCAGGAGCGCGACGTCTCGGCCGACAGGCGCTTCACTTCCCGATCCGGCGAGACGGAATAGAGCCCCATGGCGCCGACGCAGCTGATCAGATTGCCCGATTTGTCGAAGGCCAGGCCCAGCGGAAAGCCGCCGATGTGGGCAAACACCTCCGACTTAACGTAATCCGGCGCGAAGAAGCGGACGATCTCGCCATGGCGCGTGCCGCAATAGAGGTGATCGTCGCGGTCGAGGATGACGTCTTCCGGCCCTTCCAACTCGCCGAGCCCGATATGGTCGGCCGCCGACAGCCGGTTGTCGAGCGCGTAGGGCGTGCCTGAGCCCGGCACCGCAGACTGTGTCTCGCCCATCTTGAGATAGACCGGCGCGACATAGATCTCGTTCAGCACCTTATGGCGGTTCTTCAGCCAGCGGATGTCGATCGTCACCGCCACCGCCAGCATGATGCCCAGCACCATCTGGTTGGTGCCGGTGCCATAGCCCAGCCGGATCAGCCCGTTGGTCATGGTCAAGACGATGATGGCGCCCATCAGCCCCTTGATGACCGAGCCGCGGCCACCACCCAGGCTGACGCCGCCGACCACCGCCGCCGTCAGCGCCATGATCTCCAGGTTGAGGCCGGTGCCCGGCCCTGCCCCACTCAGGCGGCAAGCGATCAGGAAGCCGCCGATCGAGGCGCAGAAGCCGGAAAAGACATAGGTCATGAACACGGTGCGGCGCACGCGAATGCCGGCATTATGCGCCGAGCGCCTGGAGCCGCCGACCGCCAGCACATGCCAGCCCAGCCGTGAGCGCGTCAGCGCGATATGGGTGACGATGGCAAGAATGATCGCCAGCCACACCGAGACCGAAAGCCCCCAGAAGGTGCTGTCGCCGATGAAGTCGAGCACATCGGATGTCGCCTGGGAAAGCTGCACGTCTGCGGCATAGGTGGTGACGAGAATATCGAACAGCGCCCGGCCAAAAATGAAGGTGACCAGCGTAGTCAGAAAGGCGCGCAGCCTGAGATAGCCGACGAGGTAGCCGTTGACGGCGCCGAAGATGAGCCCGGTGGCAAGCGATGCCGCCAGCGCCAGCCAGATAGACTGTTCGAGGATGAAGAAGACATAGACGGCGGAGAAGCAGGACAGCGCGAAGATCGAACCGACGGACAGATCGATGCCGCCGCCCAGCATCACCACCGTCATGCCGGTGACCACCATCGAGAACTCGCCGAGCTGGCGGGTCGATTCCTGTAGCGAGGTCAGCTTGAAGAAGCCGGGAATGATCGAGCCGAACACGCTGAGCGTCGCCACCAGCGCCAGGAACGGAATGGCGTTGTCGGTCCAGCGTTTTGTCAGGATTTCGCCGACCAGATGGTCGGGCACGAGATTGTAGCGCCAGGACTTGAGGCGTTCGCGAAAGGACATCGGCGGCTGCTATTCCATGAGGGAACGAGGTGACCGGATTGTCCAGCCACCTCGTTTATTTCAGTCGAAAAAGCGCGGCTTACTTCGCCGCCGCTTCGGCCTGCAGCGCCTTCAGGTCCCAGCAACTGTCGGGCTTGAGGTCGGCCTTGGTCGTAGCCTTCTCCAGTGTGTAGATGTAGGTGTGCGACGTGCCGGCCGGCTGGCCGCTCTGCAGCAGGAACTTGATGATAGCGTTCATGTCGCCGGACTGGCGAGCCAGATCGGTCATCACCACGGCGCCGTAAGTTCCGTCCTGCAATTTGTCGCAATCGGCCGCCTTCTCGCCGCCGCCGGTGGTGACCAAAAACACCTTGCCGTCGAGCTTGGCGTCGCGGATCGCGGCGGATGCGCCGGTGGCGTCGCCATCCCAGAAGTCGATGATAGAGCAGATGTCCGGGTTCTGCTGCAGCATTGTCGTCGTCACGTTGCGCGACGTCGTCGGATCCCAGTTGGAGTCGGGCTTGGCCACGACTTTGAAGTCGGGGTGCTTCTCCAGCACCTTCATGATGCCGGCATACTGGTAGAGACTGGACGAGTTGGCCTGATCACCCTGCACAAGGCCGATCTTCTTCGACGAATTCTCGCCGCAGCCCTTGATCGCCGCTTCGGCCTCGAGTTGGCCGAGCCGGTCCCAGTCACTGCCGACAAAGGCGTCGGCCGGGAAGTTGGCGGGATTGTCGACCAGGATGACGTAGGTTCCGGCAGCCTGCGCTTTCTTCATCAGCTTGGAATAGGAGTTGAGATCCGGCGCATGGATGATCAGCACGTCCGGCCTTGTGTCGGACGAGATCGCGTCGGTGATCGCCTGTGCGCCGGCATCGACGACCCAGTTCGGATCGCGTGTTTCGAAGGTGCCGCCCCACGCCTCGACTTCCGTCTTCAGATAGTGCGACCAGCCCTGCGCAAGGTCGAAGCCCATCGCCAGCGGCACCAGCATGACGCGCTTGCCCTTGAGCGCCTGCGCGTATGCGGCCGGGCCCGGATCGTCGGCGGCGAAGGTCGGCGCGACGAAGGCGGTAGCGGCCAGCGCCGTGGCGGCGGCCATCAGTGTTCTGATCAGTTTCATGTCACATCCTCTGTTTTTCACTTATTGCCGGCCGGTCGGCATGACCCGGTCGGGTACCCCTTAGATGTCGCCCTGCTGCGCGGTCTGTTCGTCACGCGGATTGATGATGCCGTCGACGATGATGGCTCCGAGCAGGATCGCCGCCTTGATCAGGTTTTGATAGAGCAGCGGAATGTCGATGATGGTCATCGCGTTCGACAGGATGCCGATAAGTGCAGCGCCCACCAGCACATTGCGCACCCCGCCCCGCCCGCCGGAAAGGCCGATGCCGCCGATCACCGCCACCAGCACGATGTCATAGAGCAGCGTCGAGTTGACGACGCGGGTGTTGATCGAGTGCAGGCTCGACGCCGTCAGCAGGCCGGCGATCAGCGCGACGAAGGCCGAAACCACATAACGCAGCACCAGCATTGGCCGCACCGGAATGCCGATGTTGCGCGCGGCGACCGGATTGTCGCCGGCGAAATAGATGTAGCGGCCCCATTTGGTGTAGCGCAGGAACAGGAAGAACAGGAAGGCGAGCCCGGCGAAGACGAACACTTCGATCGGAATGTCGAGGAAACGCAGGCCGCCGAGCAACTCCACCCAATGGCCCTGAGGCACCGGCACCGCATCCTGTGTGATCAGTTGCGAGCGGACATAGCCGAAGACGAAGGAGCCGGTCGCCAGCGTCACGAAGATCGCCGGCACGTCGGCATAAGCGACGAGAAAACCATTGAGCAGGCCGATGGCGAGCACGCCTGCCAGCACATAGGCGAAGGCGAGCCCATCAGGCGTTCCGGCGTTGAGCAATTGCAGATACCAGGCGACCGACATCGCCATGATCGCCACCGCCGACAGGTCGATGCCCCTGCCGATTATGACGACCGCCATGCCGAGCGCCAAAATGCCCAGCACCGACACCGAGCGGACGATGGCAACGAGATTGTTGGCAGCGATGAAACCAGGCAGCCCAATGGCAGCGGCGACGAACAGCACCACGGCGATGGCAAAGACAATGCCTTCCTGATTCAGGCTCCTGACATTTGGCCAGCCAATCGTGTTCATGTCTGCATTCGCCCCGATGGCAGCTCTGCCGCCCCTTCCGAAGAAAGCTAATCGGCTCGGCGCCGCTTCGTCAAATGAATCCGCGCTCGGAACACCCGTTGGCAGTGATAATCTTCCAGTGGACGCACCGATTGCTAGAACTGGCGCAATGCTAGGAAAAGGCTGCGCTTTTGGCATTTGGTTGCGCCATTGCGCGTATGCGCGAAGGTGCCGTTCTGAGGCGAAAGCACAAGGCGGAATTAATTGCCGCCTGAGCGGCGAAAATCGCGAATTCAGGTCCTGGTCATGTGGCCTGAAACTTCGGCGCCTGCACCGGGCGGCAGCACGAGGAACCGCAACGCCGCCACCAGCCCGATGGCGCCGATGACCAGGAAGGCGATGCGAAAATCGACGAGGTCGAGCGCCGGCCGGTCCCTGACGATCTGCGACAGGTTGAGGATGGCAGCCGCCACCGCCACGCCGAACAGCATCGATATCTGCTGCAGCATGGACGACAAAGTCGCCGCCGAGTTGCGCTGCGCGGCATCGATGTCGGCGAAGGCCAGAGTATTCAGCGCCGTGAACTGCATCGAGCGCGTCAGGCCGGCGATCAGCATCAGCATCACTACCAGCGCCTGCGGCGTTTCGGGCGAGATCGCCGCGCAGGCCATGATCGAGGCCGAGGCGATCAGGCCGTTGACGACCATGACCGTGCGAAAACCAAAGCGTCGCAGCGTCGGCGTCGTCACCGTCTTCATGCCGAGATTGCCGAGGAAGTAGGCCAGGATCATCAAGCCGGCATCGACCGGCGAAAGGCCAAAGCCGACCTGAAACAGCAGCGGCAAAAGGAACGGCGTGGCGTTTATCGCCACGCGAAAAATGGTGCCGGCGGCAAGCGTCGAGATGGCGAAGGTCTGCACCCTGAACGCGCTGAGATCGAGCAGCGGATGCGGCGCGCGCCGGAGATGCCGCACCGCCAGCCAGCCGATGACGATGCCGGCGGCAACCAGCAGCACGGCGGGCAAGGCGCCGTCTTCCGGATGTGCGATGCGCTCAAGGCCGTAGAGCAGCAGCGCGAGCCCCAGCGACGTGAGGAAAAACCCCGGCCAATCCAGCGGCTTGGGATCGGCCGCGCGGTCGCCCGGAATGAAGCGCGCGACCAGCGCCAGCCCGACGAGCCCAAGCGGGATGTTGATGAAGAAATTCCAGTGCCAGGAGAGATAGGTTGTGATGAAGCCGCCAAGCACCGGCCCGACCACGGGCGCAAACAACGCCGGCCAGGTGATCAGCGCCGTGGCGTTGAGCAGCTCCGATTTCGACGCATTGCGCAGCACCAGAATTCGCCCGACCGGCGTCATCAGCGCGCTGCCAAGGCCTTGCACGACACGGGCGGCGACAAACTGGGTCAGATTTTGCGAGAAGCCGCAAGCGAGCGAGGCCAGCGTGAACAGCACAATCGCCAGCAGGAAGATGTTGCGCGCGCCGAAGCGGTCGGCAAGCCAGCCCGACAGCGGCACGAACACCGCCATGGTCAGCATGTAGGCGGTGATGCCGATGCTCATCGCCACCGCCGTCACGCCGAAGGATTGTCCCATCTGCGGCAGCGAGGTCGAGATGATCGTCGAATCCAGCAGCTGCATGAAAAAGGCGATGGCAACGATCAACGCCACGCGCCGCGCATTGCTGGCGGTTGCGGCGGAGGCCTCGGTGTCGGGAACGGCAGTCATAGCGAACCGCGTTGAACAGCATATGGCTGGCCCCGTCCAGAGCTTATCCAACAAACTTCCGTGTCGGCTCGCAGCCTGTTATGGATGGGCGGGCGGCCAAGGACATTGCATGAAGCCTATCTATATCGACTACCTCAATGCCCTAGATATCGAAGCCCTGGAGATGACCGACGGCGAAATCATTGCCGCTGTCGAAGCCGGGCTTATCGCGCAAGGCAATGGCCAGACGGTGATCGAGCCGCGCGTCCATCTTGAACCCGACCCTTCCTTCCATGGCCATTTCAACGTTCTGCGCGGCTACGTTGCGCCGCTCGATACGGCGGGCGTGAAAATCGTCGGCGACTATGTCGACAATTATCTGCACGGGCTCCCTTCAGAATTTGGCATTCTAAACCTGTTCGATCCGCGCACCGGCATGCCGCGCGCCATTCTCGACGCCACCGTCATCACCGACATGCGCACCGGCGCCGTCACCGCTATCGGCGCCAAACATCTGGCGCGCAAGAACTCCAAGGTGCTGGCCCATATCGGCGCACGTGGCACCGCCTATTGGAATGTCCGCCTGCTCGACCATCTCTTCGACTTCGACGAGATCCGCGTCCATTCGCGCCGTCCGGAAAGCCGCGACGGCTTTGCTGCCAAACTCTCCGCCGATCTCGGCAAGAAAGTCACTGCGGTCGCCGACTGGGAAAGCTGCGTCGAGGGCGCCGACATCGTCGTTGAAGCGTCACGGCTGCCGGAGCCGCAGCCGCTGCTCAAGACCGAATGGATCAAGCATGGTGCGCTGGTCGTGCCCTATGGCACGATGAGTGCGGTGGAGCTGTCGCTGACCGACATCATGCAGAAAATGGTGGTCGATGATTGGGGCCAGTGCAAGGGCGGCAAGTTCGGCTCGCTGCGCGCCCATGTCGAGGCCGGGAAGCTGAGCGAGGCCACATTGCACGCCGAGCTTGGCCAGATCGCCGCCGGCCTCAAGCCGGGCCGGCAAAGCGACGACGAGACGATCCTGTTCTGGCATCGCGGCCTGTCGCTATCCGACATTGCACTGGGCAAGGCGATGCTGGCCAAAGCAGGAGATAAAGGTATCGGCCAGAGGCTGCGCTTCGCATGAGCGCGCTCGTCCTCACCGGCGCCGGCGTCAGCGTCAGCGTCGAGGACGTTGCGCAGGTTGCCCGCGGCGGCCGCAAGGTCGAGGTTGAACCGACTGTCATCGAGAGGCTCGACAAAGCGCGAAAAGTGCTCGATCAGGTCGCCGCGTCCGGTCAGCAAATCTATGGGCTCAACACCGGGCTCGGCGCCAATCTCGGCACATCGGTCGAGGGCGATGCCAGCGCCTTCCAGCGCCAGTTGCTGGAAGGGCGAAGCGGCGCTGTCGGCGAACCGTTGCCCCAAGAGGCGGTGCGGGCGACCATGCTTGCGCGCGCAGCGATGCTGGCAGTCGGCGGCTCCGGCATTTCGCCGGCGGTTTTCACCGCCCTTGTCGATGCGCTCAATGCCGGCGTGCATCCGGTAATGCCGCAGTTGGGCTCGATCGGCGCCGGCGATCTCGTGCTGATGGCGGCGCTCGCCCGTCTGCTGACCGGCGACGGCGAAGCTGACTATCAGGGTCGGCGCATGCCGGCGGCCAAGGCGTTGATGATGGCGCGGTTGGCTCCGATCAGCCTGGCGCCGAAAGACGGCCTGTCGCTGATCAACGCCTCGGCGGTATCAGCCGGCACTGGCGCGTTGGTACTGGCCGACGCGCTGTCGGCCTTTGCGCAACAGCAGCAGGCGGGAGCGCTGACCATGGAAGGGTTTGGCGCCAACCGCACCATCCTCGATCCGCGCCTGCATCTGGCGCGGCCGGCAGCCTGCCAGCAACTCGCGGCCAAGGGCCTGCGCGACCTGCTTGCCCGTGACGAGGAGCCGACGCCGACCACCCTGCAGGACCCGCTGTCGATCCGCTGCATGCCGTCGATCCATGGCGCGCTGATCCAGGCGATCGACCAGGCGCGGCTGGCGCTGGAGATCGAACTCAATGCCGCCGCCGACAATCCGCTGGTGCTGGGCGATGACGGGCTGGTTCTGTCGACCGGCAATTTCCACACCGCATCGCTGGCACTTGCCTTCGAGACGCTCGGCCTGGGGATCGCGCAATGTGCCGCGGCAAGCGTTGCCCGCTTCATCCAGCTCGCCGGCTCCGGCCGCAACGGCCTGCCGAAATATTTGTCGCCGGTCGGCGGCGCCTCGGCCGGTTTCGTGCCGCTGCAAAAGACGGCAACGGCAATCCTGGCCGGCATCCGCCACAAGGCCAATCCGGTGATGCTGGATTTCCTTCCCGTGTCCGAAGGCGTCGAGGACCATGCGACGCAGACGCCTCTGGCGGTGTCGAAATGCGCCGGGATGCTCGCGCTATGGCGCCGGCTGATCGCCTTCGAACTGATGGCCGCCGCGCAAGCCGTGGACCTGCGCGACGGTCTCAAGCTGGCGCCCGGCACAGCAGCGGTCCATACCGCGGTGCGCGCGCATGTAGCGATGCTGAGGGAAGACCGGCCGCTGGGAACAGACGCCGAGGTGCTCCACGCAATGCTCGCTGACGGAACATGGCAAGGTGCAGCGATGATCGGCAAGGAGGCCGAGTAGTCAGCCCTTTGCGTCCACCCGTTTCATGAACAGGCTGAGCTCGGCCGGATCCATGCGCACGACATGCCTGTCTTCCGGATAGGCGCCGCTATCGACGTCGGCAACGTACTCGGAAAACGCCGCGACGCGTTCCGCCTGCAGACGATCGTACTCGGCGGCGAAGTTGCGGTAGACCTTGGAATGGCGCGGCATGTGGCCCCGGTTCTGGCCAAGAATATCGTCGGCAAACAGATATTGCGCGTCGCAGCCGGTGCCCGCGCCCATCGACAGCATGATCAGCGAGGTCCGTTCCGAGATCGCCTTGGCGACCTCGATCGGCACCACTTCGATCTCGGCGCCAAGCGCTCCAACGGCCTCATACTGCTTGACCGCCTCAAAAATCTGCATGGCGGTGTCGGCGGTCTTGCCGACGGCCTTGAAGCCGCCGGTCCAGGTGGCGCGGGACGGAATGAGGCCGACATGGCCGATCACGGGGATCGCGTCGTCGGCGAGCCGCTTCACGGTGGCGAAACCGGCGCTGCAATAAACGGCGTCGGCTCCGGCCTTGTAGAGCCGGAACGCCCAGCGCAGGAAATCGTCCGCCGTGCCTATTTCATAGAAGTTCTCGCCCGGCATGGTGAACAGGCTGGGCGCCGCATCGCGATACTCAGGGTTTAGCGCCAGCTCGGGCGGCACCGAGACGATATCGACCCCTGCCCGCTCGGCAGCCTCGGCCTCGTCCATGGTCAGGACGCGCAGCATGGTCAGCTGGCGCTTGCCCTTCATGGCGCGCAGATCGGCGACGGTCGGTCTCTTTCGGCTCATCGGGATGTCCCTGTTGGCTGGTTGCTTTTCCCCGTCACCTTACCGGCCCCGTAACAGGCCGGATAGAAGGCGGGTGGTTTATTCGCTACTCGGCCGCCGCCGACATATCGAGCTCGTGAAATTCACCGCGATAGGGCCGCGCCGTCGGCGGCAATTCGCGCTTGAGGAAATAATCCTCGTACCGCAGCTGCTTCAGCAGCACCGGCCAGACCTCGCGATAGGCATGCCACATGGACGGGTTCGCCGCCGGCAGGTCGTGCTTGATCAGCTCGTGCAGACTCGGCAGCGCATGGTAGGGCACCATCGGAAACATGTGATGCTCGACGTGGTAATTCATGTTCCAGTAGATGAAGCGGCTGACCGGGTTCATGTAGACGGTGCGCGTGTTCAGCCGGTGGTCGACGACATTGTCGGCCAACCCGATATGCTGGAGCAGGCCGGTCAGAACCATGTGCCAGCTGCCATAAAGACGCGGCAGGCCGATCAGCACCAGCGGCAGCCATGAACCCAGCGCGATCGCGAGGGCGATCGTCGCAACGTACACGGCGACATGCCAGCGCGCCGCCGTGATGGCCTTGCCCTGTTCGGTCTCAGGAATGTAGCTCTTTTCGCCGTCCGACAGCTTGCCCAACGCCTGGCGCGCCAGGATCGGCAGCGAATAACGGAAATCGAGAATGCCGGTGAAGGCAAGCGCCGCCTTGACCAGATTTGGCGGCCGCATTACCGCGATCTCGGCGTCACGGCCGACGATGATCGTGTCGGTGTGATGCCGCGCATGGCTCCAGCGCCATTGCACCGGATTGCGCACCACCATGAAGCTGGCGATTTCGTAGATCGCATCGTTCATCCAGCGTGTGCGGAAGGCGGTGCCATGGCCACATTCGTGCCAGCGCGAGTCGCTCGACGATCCATAGAGCACGCCATAGACGAGCAGGAACGGCACCACCCACCACGTGCCCCAGAACCAGATGATGCCGGCGGCCGAGCCCAGGATGGCTGCGATCCAGATGATGGTATCGCGGATCGCCGGCCCGTCGGAGCGCTGCATCAGTTCCTTCATTGCCTTGCGCGGCACGTCGGTGTGATACCACTCGGCCGAGGCCAGCCCGGTCTCGATCGCCCGGCGGGTGCTTTCGCCGACCAGGCCGTAATCGCGCTTTGTCTTGGCCGCCGTCGCCATCACCGTCTCGCCTACCTCAAAGCCCGTTGGCGCGGAACTTCCCGTCGAGGAATGTCTTTGCGCGCGGCACGTCGTCCTCGGTCAGATGCTCGATGATGACCGGGATGTTCGGGTGCTTTTCGCTGAGCCGCTTCAGATAGAGGTCGTAGTTGAGCGAGCCGAGACCGGGCGCCGGCAATTCGATCTCGCCGACGCCGCGGAAGGTCAGCCCCTCATGCGCATCCGCATCGCCGATATCGGCATGCTTTTCCGTCTTGTCGCTGCCGGAGCGTTTCACATCCTTGGCATGCGCGATCCGGATCTTGTCGGCCAGCGTGTCGAACACCTGGTTCAGCACCTGGTCCATGCGGTCGATATTGTGCGCCTCGAAATAGTTGGTCGGATCCATCAGCAGGCCGAGGCCTGGATGGTCGACCTGCGCGAACATTTTGACCGTCTCCTCGACCGAGCCGACGACATTGTTGACATAGGTTTCGAGCAGGAACACCGCGCCGTGGTCGTAAGCCGTCTGGGCAAGGTCCGAGATCACCTTGCGGCATTCCTCGAAGCCTTCCTCGGTCTTGTTTTTGGGATGATGCACCCAGTCGGATTCGGTGTTGTAGGTGCCGGTCTCCGAGATCACGTAGGGCGAGCCGAAGTCGCGCGCATTGCGGATGATTTCCTTGAGATAGCCGACGCGCTTCTCGCGCTCGGATTTGTCGGGATGAATGATGTTGGTGTAGCCGGAGATGCAGCAGACCGGCAGATTGTGGTCGCGAAACGTGTCGCGCACTGTCCTCGCCTTGTCCCCGGTGATCTGCCCGGCCGTGAGATCGACATCCCTGAAATGCATGTCGAGCTGCACCGTGTTGAAGCCGAGTGCACGGATGCGGCGGGCGGCCTCGGCGAGCTCATAGGGGAAATAGCCGGTGAATATACCTGCCTGCATCATGATGTGAACTCCTCCCTGTGAGCGATTCAGCCGCCACGCTATTCGGCGGCATGTTCAGTCGATCGATATCTCGGACAGTTTGACGGTGCGGCCTTGCGCCATCGAGCGGTAGCCGGCCTCGACCAGCGCCATCGTCTTGACGTTGTCGGCAACCGATAATGCCGGCGGCGCGCCTGTCTTTACCGCATGCTGCAATTGCTCCATCACGCCGATGAAGGCATGCGGGAACCACATCGCGTCCCAGCTCGGGCTGACCCACTTGCCATCCGTCGTCTCGGTCGAGGCATAGGTCAGCGTCGAGGCCACGCCTTTCGGCCAGCCGATCGTGCCTTTGGCGACACCGTTGNGTCTCGGTCGAGGCATAGGTCAGCGTCGAGGCCACGCCTTTCGGCCAGCCGATCGTGCCTTTGGCGACACCGTTGGTGCCGTCGACGCGCCAGTTGATGTGCTGGTCGTCCAGATAGCCCTCCTGACGTGGGCCGGACCAGACATCCTCCAGCGACACGGCGAGCACGCCGGAGGGAAAGCGCAGCGTCGAGACGGTGATTCCGTCGGTATGTTCGAATGTCGTGCGCGGGTCCTTGCGTGTCAGCGTGGTGATTTCCGAGGGATCGCCGAACAGGAAGCGCAGCACGTCGAGATGATGCACGCTCATATTGGCCAGCGTCAGCCGGTCGTAGTCCTGAAGGAAGGTCTGCCAGTGCGGGATCGCATGCATGTCGATCTGCGCAAAGACGATGTCGCCCAGCGCGCCGCNACTGGCCTTGGTGCGCGAAGCGATGGCGACGACTGGGAAACCGGCCTGCGCATAGGCGGCAAGATGGCATTCGGCCATGATCATGCCGGCGCCGATGCAACCGATCCGGTATTCGCTGGTGCGAACCCTCACATCCGGCTCGAAACCCTGGCCTGCCATCCATTCCTCCCTTGGACGACAGGATATAACGCCATGGCCGGCCCATCAGCCAAGGTCCGCTCCATCAATTCCCATCAGAACCATGCCGGGGTGACGGTGCGAACTAGTTTGCGGCAATCAGCACAGTGCTTTCCGGCGACCAGCTGAGCATTACATTCTGGCCCTCGGCCAGCCGGTCACTGCCGGTATTCTGGACGATGACTTTCAACGTCTGGCCGGCGCGCTCGACGAAATAGGTGCTGTTGTTGCCGGCGAAGATGCGCTTGGAGACTTGCCCCTTCAGCGTGTTGGCATTGCCGCTCGATGCCTCGGCATCGGTGGCGATGCGAATGCGTTCGGGGCGCACGGCGCAGCTGGCCTTTGTGCCGGCGGCAAGCCTGTCGCCTACGCCGGCAACGATCGCCGTGCCGTCAAGCAGGCGGATGCCGTCGCCGGTCGCATCGCCACGAAAAATGTTTGCGTCGCCAAGGAAGGTGGCGGCGAATTCGCTCTTCGGCCGGTCGTAGATTTCCTCCGGCGGCCCTTCCTGCACGAGCCTGCCGTCCCGCAATATGCCGATGCGGTCGCTCATCGTCAGCGCCTCTTCCTGGTCGTGGGTGACGAAGATGGTGGTGATGCCGATCTCGCGCTGGATGCGCTTCAGCTCGATCTGCATGTCGACGCGCAGCGCCTTGTCGAGCGCGCCGAGCGGCTCGTCGAGCAACAGCACGCGCGGCTTGGTGACGATGGCGCGCGCCAGCGCCACACGCTGGCGTTGGCCGCCGGAGAGCTGGTGCGGCCGGCGCTCGCCGAGCTTGCCGAGCTGAACCAGATCGAGCGCGCGCTGCACTTCGGTGGCGATCGTCGCTTTCGTTTCGCCGCGCACCGACAGGCCGAAGGCGACATTATCGGCGACGCTCATATTGGGAAACAGCGCATAGTTCTGGAACACCATGCCGATGCGCCGCTTTTCGACCGGCACCCGTTCGACGCTCTCGCCGCCAATGGCGATGCGGCCGGAGTCGGGAAAGTCGAAGCCGGCGATTTGCCTGAGCAGCGTGGTCTTGCCGCTGCCCGAGGGGCCAAGCAGCCCATAGAAACCGCCATCGGCGAAATCGATGGAGACGTGGTCCAGCGCCTTGTGCGCGCCAAAACTGCGGGAGACGTTCGATACCTGCACGCCGGCCATTATTTCTCTCCGCCGAATTTGAAGAAGCGCGCCGTGAACAGCATCAGCGCCATCGACACGACAATGATGATGGTCGAGACCGCGTTGATCTCGGGCGTGAACCCCTTGCGGATCGCGGCGTAGATTTCGACCGGCAGCGTCGTCTGCCCCGGCGTCGCCAGGAAGTAGGAGACGACAAACTGGTCGAACGACACGGCAAATGCGAACAAGCCGCCGGCAATGACGCCGGGCATGATCCACGGCAGCGTCACACGCGCGGTCACCTGCCACTGGTTGGCGCCGAGCGAGCGCGCCGCCTCTTCCAGCTCCGGTGCAAAAGTCTGCAGCCGGGCCGAGACGACGACGATGACATAGGGCAGCGCCAGCGCCACATGGCCGAGCAGGATGGCGAACAGGCCGCGGCCAATGCCGACGCCGAAGAAGAAGATCAGCATCGCCGTGCCGGTGATCAGCCACGGAATGGCGATTGGCGGAAACAGCAGCGCCTGCAGCACTTTCTTGCCGCGGAAATCATAGCGGAACAGCGCTAGCGAAGCGGCCGAGCCAAGCACCACTGAGATGAGCGTGGTGATGACCGCGATCTCGAGGCTGTTCCAGGTGGCCGCGATCAGCTGGTCGTTCTGCCAGAGCGAGGCATACCATTCCGTCGTCCATTCGAACGGCAATTGGTAGAAGGGCGAGACGTTGAACGACATCAGCGCCATGATGATGATCGGCAGATAGAGGAAGGCGAGCAGCAGTCCGATGTAGAAGCGGCCTAGTCCTTCGAGGATGCGGGTCGTCATCATCAAGCAGCCCTCCGCAGCACCGGCGAGGCAACCGCCAGGATCACCAGCACCACCGCCAGCAGGATGAAGGAAAGCGCCGCCCCCAGCGGCCAGTTGAAGACGGCGACGAACTGGTCCTCGATCACCGTGCCATAGAACGTGCCGGTGCGGCCGCCGAGAATGCGCGGCTCCATGAACGAGCCGACGACCGGCACGAAGATCAGTGCCGCACCTGCCACCAGGCCGGGCATAGACAGCGGGATGATCACCCGCTTCAGCACCTGCAGCCGCGAGGCGCCGAGCGAGCGCCCGGCCTCGATCAGCGAGTCGTCGATTGCCTGCAGCGTGAGATAGCAGGTCAGCACCATATAGGGCACGTAGGAGTGCACCAGGCCGATGATGATTGCGGGATAGGAATACATCAGGTCGATGTTGATCTTGAACGGCAGCACGGCGTTGAGCGCCGTGTCGAGGATGCCGCCCTCGCGCAGCACCATCGCCCAGGAGAAGATGCGCACCAGCCCGTTCGACCAGAACGGCAGGATGACCAGCAGGAAGATCGCCTCGCGGCTGCGCCCCTCCAGCACCTTGGCCAGCACATAGGCGGCGGGGTAGCCGATGACGACGCACCACAAAGTCACTTCGAGGCCGAGCCGCAGCGAAGCGAGCAGCAGCGTCAGGTACAGGCTCTGCGAGAAGAAGGCGGCGTAATTGCCAAGGGTCAAGGCCCACGGCTTTCCCGACAGCGGCAGGTCGGTCATGAAGGAGAAGAACACCATGGCCGAGAGCGGCAGGAAGATCGCCACCGTCAGCCAGAGATAGGCCGGCGCCAGCAGCGGCAGGGCCGATCTCAGCCCGCTGCGCGACGCGACCGCACCCTGTACCGCCATGATACCCTCCTCCCCAGGATTGAAGGGCCAGCCGGCGCCAACCGCCGGCTGGTCCGGACGTGAGCGTTACTTCACGTCGACTTTGAGCTGCTGCCACAGCGCCAGATAGGCCTCGCGCTGCGCGTCGGTGATCGGCGCCTGGAACTGGATGCGCTTGGCCACCTCGGGATCGCCCATCACCTTGCGGTTGAAGGAGTCTTCAGGCAGCGCTTCCACCGCCTTGGTGTTGGCCGACACCGGAGCGCCGACCTTGGTGACCCATTCGACATAGAATTTCGGATCGATCATCCAGTTGATGAAGGCCTGCGCACCTTCGACATTCTTCGAGCCCACCGGGATCGAGAACGCGTCGAGCCAGGCGACGGCGCCTTCCTGCGGAACGACCAGCGAGACCGGCAGCTTGAAGTGGGTCTTGGCGCGATCGGCCGAGCCGCTCCAATAGGTGCCGATGTCGATCTGGTTGGAGGCGACCATCTGGTTCCAGTCGTTCTCCGAACTCCAGAACGTCTTGATCTGCGGCATCAGCGAGGTCAGCTTCGCCTTGACCGCTTCCATATCCTTGATGTCGTTGATATTCTGACCGGTGGCGATGGCGCCGAACTGCACCGCTTCGACAGCGTCGTCGCGAATGACGACCCGGCCCTTATGCGCTGGGTCCCACATTTCGGCGATCGAGGTCGGTGGCTTGTCGAAGGACTTTTCGTTGATTGCCAGCGCCGTCAGGCCCCACACCCACGGCACGCCATAGACCTTGCCGTCATGGTCGAGCATCGGCGATTGCGCCTTGTCCTTGCTGATGTCGGCATAGTTCGGCAGCTTCGAGACATCGATCGGCTGGATCAGCTTTTCCGCCATCGCCTGATCGTTGAAGGCGGCGTTGATCATGACCACGTCATAGAGGCCCGGATTGGTGCGGATCTTGGTCAGCATTTCCTGTTCGGAATTGAAGAAGTCGTTGACGACCTTGTTGCTGGTCGCCTTTTCGAAGGCTTCGATCGCCCACGGCTCGTCAGCGCCGTAGCCCTTCCAGTTGAGCACATGCACTTCGGCGGCACTGGCGGCCAGCGTGAGCGCGGAGGTGATGACGGCGGTCGCCGTCAGCAGGGCAGTCAGTCTTGGCATGCGCATGTTCGTTCCTCTCTTGTTTGCCCGCTTGGCGGGTCAGGCTGTCTGATGGGCCTTCTGGTTCTGGCCCGGCTCGCCCGTGGCGGCCTGGCTCAGGAAAGTCTGGATCTCGCTGTCGGTCGGCGCCGATGAGCCGCCATGGCGGGTGACGGAAAGTGCTGCCGCCGCATTGGCATAGCGCGCCGCCTCGAAGGGATGCACGCCGCGCGAGAGTGCACTGACGAAACCGCCGATATGGGTGTCGCCGGCGCCATTGGTGTCGATGGCATCGACCTTGAAGCCGGCAATGGTCTGCGTCTCGCCATTGACCAACCTCACGAAACAGCCCTTGGCGCCGGCGCGGATAACGACGCCTTCGGCCTTTGGGCAGTGGTCGGCGAGCAGCCGGGCGGCGAGTGCCTCGACATCGCCTTGCCCAGCGATCTCGACCGCTTCCGTCATGTTGCAGCTCAGCCATGTCGTACGGGCAAGCACCCGCGAAAGGATGGGACGTGGGATATCCGCGATGACCGGCGTTGGATCGAAAACGAAGGGAATGTTTTCTGGCAGCGCCTCGATCCAGTCGGTCAGCGCGTCGCGGCTGCCGGAATAGCTCAGCGTATAGCCCGACGTGAACACCCAATCATCAGGCGCGACCACCACGGGCCTCATCATCTCGAGGCTGAGAAAGCTCTCCGCACCGGGCCACGACACGAAGGTGCGCTCGGCATCCCCGGAGATCATGGCGACGCAATTGCCGCTGTCCATGACCGGCGATGGCGACGTCAGCGTTATGATGCCTTCGGCCGCAAACGCGGCGCGCAAGAAATCGCCATTCGGTCCGCTGCCGAGCTGGCCGCCGAACACAACCGTCATGCCGGTGCGGCTGGCCGCGACCATCATGTTGAAGCCGCCGGCGGCGACCTGCGCAAAGCTCGACGCGGTCTTCTCGCAGCCCGGCGCCGGCAAGGCGTCGATGCGGTAGACATAGTCGACGACGGCGCTGCCGATATGGACCAGACGCCCACTCATGCCGCGGCATCCTTGCTGGCCTTTGCCGTGCGCGCCGCGACGAGGTCTTCGGCAAGCGAGCGCACCTCCCCCATATCTATGCCGACGAGCCCGGCAATGTGTTGTTGCGGCAGTTGCGAAAAGCCGACGCAGGCGCCGGCCATGCCTGAGGCAATCGCGCCGATCGTGTCGGTGTCGCCGCCGAGATTGGCGCTGATGATTGCCGCTTGCCAGGGATCGCCCTGCGCGACTTCAAGCACGGCGAAAGCTGCCGGCACGGACTCCTGGCTGGCCACACCGGTGCCGACGAGATCGGTGATGAGCCCGATCGCATCCCGCGTGGTCTTGCCGCGCACGAGCTCCTGCGCCCAGGCGATACGCGCGGCGANACCGGTGCCGACGAGATCGGTGATGAGCCCGATCGCATCCCGCGTGGTCTTGCCGCGCACGAGCTCCTGCGCCCAGGCGATACGCGCGGCGATATCGCCACCAGTCACCCAATGTCCGAGCCTGGCGCCTCGCCGCGCGGCTGCTACCGCGCTGTCGGAAGCGGCACGCCAGTCGCCGCCGGCGACGCCACGGCTGACGGCGGCGGCGACGGCGGCAGCCGTGGCAATGGCGATCGAGGTGTTGTGCGTCGCGCGGCAGGTCTCCGCCACCTTGGCGATAAAAGCGTCGAGCGGTTCCAGCGGCATCATGATGCCGACCGGCGCGATGCGCATGGCCGCGCCATTGGTGTCGCCCCGGCTTCCCGCCTCTTCCGCCGGCACGCCGTCATTGATGGCGTCGATGGCGCGCTTGGTCGATGGTCCCAGCAGGTCATAGCTGCCGCGCGCCTTGACCTCGCGCTCCCAGTCGAGCAGTGCGTTCACCCAGCGCGCATGATCGAAGCGGTCGCCGGACTCGACGAGAATGCGACCAAGCAGCAGCGCCTGTTCGGTATCGTCGGTGATGGTGCCGGCAACGAGCCCCTTCGACACCGGATGATCGGCAAACGGCGCCACGAAATCCTCGACATGGCCGTATAGCTCGGCGATCCGCGCCGGCGACAGAAGCTGCGTCGGCATGCCCAGCGCATCACCGAGCGCCCCACCGACAAGCGCGCCCATGGCGCGATCGAGCGTGTCGTTGGTTCTGTCCGGCATCGCTCAAAACCTCATATGCAGCGCGAAATGCGCCGGGTTGAGCAGGCTGGTGACATATTCGATCGGCCGGTCGTCGGCCGCACGCGTCAGCCGGCGTCCGCGCAGGAACGGCGTGCCTTGCGGGCAGCCGAGAATGGCGGCGTCTTCGGCATTCAGCATCTCGATGCCGACCCATTCCTCGCCATGGTCTGGGATGAGGCCGGCGCCGCGCAGCGTCTGGTGCAGCGAGCCTTCGCGCAGACCACGCAGCGGCACGTCCTCCAGTTCGGGCGACAGCGGCAGGCGGCTGCGTTCGATGGAGATCGCATGGCCGTCGCTGGCATTGGTGCGCACCCGGTCGACGGCGATGAAGAACGGGCTTTCGATGCCAAGCAGCGCGGCAAGATCGGCATCCTCGATCACTTCAAGCCGCAGCGTCCGCGTCTCGGCATTGGCGCCGGCATTGGCCAGCGCCCGCGACCAGCCAATGCTGTCATCGACCGGCTTGCCGTCGAAAGTGACGAAGGAGCCGATGCCGACCTTGGTCGTGATCAGCCCACGGCTGGACAACTCCTCGAGGCCCTTGCGGATCGTGTTGCGGCTGACGGAAAAGCGCTGGACGAGTTCGTTCTCGCTTTGCAGGCGGTCGCCGAAGCCAAGCACGCCGGAGCGGATCTCATGTTCGAGAACGGTGGCGATCTGCTCGGGCTTGCCCGTGCCGGGAGAAAGTTGAACCGCGCGCCGCTTCATATGGGTACCTGTTCAGTAAACCTGTATAGTCCTGTTCAATATTGGAGTTGAAGGGCGACGTCAACGATATATTTGGATTCACGCATATGCGTTGTGCTCAGGAGGTGCCCCGGGCATCGTTTGTTCGCATGGCGACGCTAACCGCGCAGGGCGTCCCGTCTCCGAGACAGAGCGGGGGCAGCGCTTCCCTCAGGCGATTAGCCTTGCGCTCACACGAAGAAAAATTCCTCAATCCGTTGCTTGGCCGTCCGCAGCGCTGGCAGGATATCCCGCTCCATCGCCTCGACGGAGAACCGCGCCGACTGCGTCGAGACGTTGATCGCCGCCACGGTCTTGCCGGCGCGGTCATAGATCGGCACCGCTATCGAGCGCAGGCCAAGTTCCAGCTCTTCATCGACGACGGCAAAGCCATCCGCCCTCGCCGCGTCGATGGCCTTGGCCAGCGCGGCGCGGCTGGTGATCGTCTTCGGCGTGCGCCGTTCGATCCTCGCCTCTGCAAGCAAGGCCTTCAGCTCATCCGCGCCCAGCCCCGCAAGCAGGACGCGCCCCATCGAGGTGCAATGCGCCGGCAGCCTGGTGCCGACATCGAGCGAAACGCTGAGGATGCGGCGGCCAGGAATGCGCGCGACATAGACGACTTCCTCGCCCGACAGCACCGCCGCGTTACAGGCCTCGTCGAATTGGCCCGCGACGTCGCGCATGATGGATGCCGCGAATGTCCACAGCGAGGCGCCGCCGAGCCAAGAGCGCACGATGGCGAGCAGGCGCGGCGACAGCGAAAACTGCCGGCCGGATTGCGTGGCATAGCCGGTGGCGGTCAGCGTCAGCAGGAAGCGACGCGCGCCGGCGCGGGTCAGCCCCGCCTCCTCCGCCATTTCGGTCAGCGTCATCCCGGCCGGATGCCGGGCCAGTATCTCCATGACTTCAAGGCCGCGCTCCAGCGAGCCGACATGGTCGCGCGTCTTTGCCTTGTCCTCCATGCGGCCTCCGCAAGACAATGCGCCGCCTTGACTCGTCTCGGCGGCGCGATGTAAAAATATCTCATACAAAACAAATGTTCGCAATACGAACTTTTTGAACTTCGGAGTTCTTGGCGATGGTCAATTTCCTGCCGCTCAAACAGGCCGTGGCGGAGAACCTGCATGATGGCGATACGGTGGCCTTCGAAGGCTTCACGCATCTGATCCCGACGGCGGCGGCGCATGAGGCCATCCGCCAGGGCTTTCGCGACCTGACGCTCATCCGCATGACCCCCGACCTGATCTACGACCAGATGATCGGCATGGGCATGGCCAAGAAGATCATCTTCTCCTATGTCGGCAATCCCGGCGTCGGCCTGCTGCGCCGCGCCCGCGACGCCATCGAGAACGGCTTCCCCCGGTCGATCGAGATCGAGGAGCACAGCCATGCCGGCATGGCCAACGCCTACGAGGCGGGAGCTGCCGGCCTGCCTTGCGCGGTGTTCCGCGGCTATCGCGGCGCCGGGCTGGCGGCAGTCAATCCCAACATCCGCTCGGTCACCTGCCCGTTCACCGGCGAGGTGCTTGCCGCCGTTCCTTCCATCCGACCGGACGTGACCTTCATCCACTCTCAGAAGGCCGACAAAAAAGGCAATGTGCTGGTCGAAGGCATTATCGGCATCCAGAAGGAAGCGGTGCTCGCGGCCAAGCGCGCCGTGGTGACGGTAGAGGAAGTCGTCGACAATTTCGACGACCTGCATCCCAACCTCACCGTGCTGCCGCGCTGGACCATCGCTGCGATCTCGGTGGTATCAGGCGGTTCGCATCCCTCCTACACGCACGGCTACTATGCCAGGGACAACGCCGCCTATCTCGAATGGGACGACATCGCCGCCGACCGTGAAAAATTCCAGACCTGGATGCAGGCCAATGTCCTCGAGCGCACGGCGGACGATTTCGCCGGCCGCGTAAAGCATCTGAGGAGCGCGGCATGAGCGGCTTTACTCCCAATGAGATGATGACGATTGCCGCCAGCCGAGCCCTGAAAAACGACGATGTCTGCTTCGTCGGCATTGGCGCGCCGTCGGCCGCCTGCAACGTCGCGCGACTGACGCATGCGCCCGACATCACGCTGATCTATGAAAGCGGCACCATCGGCACCGCGCCCGATGTTTTGCCGCTGTCGATCGGTGACGGCGAACTTTGCGACACCGCCGTCACGACCGTCTCGGTGCCGGAGATGTTTCGTTACTGGCTGCAGGGCGGCCGCATTTCGATCGGTTTCCTCGGTGCCGCCCAGCTCGACAAGTTCGGCAACATCAACACCACTATCATCGGCGACTATGGACACCCCAAGACCCGCCTGCCCGGCGGCGGCGGCGCGCCGGAGATCGCCACCTCGTCGAAGGAAGTCTACATCACCATGGCGCAGACCAAGCGCGGCATGGTCGAGAAGATCGACTTCTTCACCTCCTTCGGCCATGGCGATGGCGGCGACCATCGCCAGCGCCTCGGCATCGAGACATCAGGGCCGACGCTGCTGATCACCGACCTTGCCATCTGGAAGCCCGACCCGATGAGCAAGGAATTCACCGTGGTGTCGCTGCATCCCGGCGTGACGCGGCAGCAGGTGCAGGACAGCTGCGGCTGGATCGTAAAGTTCGCCGAGGCGCTTGACGAAACGCCGGCGCCGACGGAACTCGAGCTGACGACATTGCGTGACCTGCAGGCCCGCACCAAGGCGGCGCATGAGGGAAGCGGAAAAGAAAAGGCTGCATGACATGACCGAGGCATTCATCTGCGATTACATCCGCACCCCGATCGGCCGTTTCGGCGGCTCGCTGTCGTCGGTGCGGGCCGACGATCTCGGCGCCATTCCGCTGAAGGCGCTGGTCGAGCGCAATTCCGGCATCGACTGGCAGGCCATCGACGACGTCGTCTATGGCTGCGCCAACCAGGCCGGCGAGGACAATCGCAATGTCGCGCGCATGTCGCTCCTGCTCGCCGGATTGCCGCAGGAAGTGTCAGGCTCGACCGTCAATCGCCTCTGCGGTTCCGGCATGGATGCGCTCACCATAGCCGCCCGCGCCATCAAGGCAGGCGAGGCCGAGTTGATGATTGCCGGCGGCGTCGAATCGATGAGCCGCGCCCCCTTCGTCATGCCCAAGGCCGAGACCGCCTTTTCGCGCCATGCCGAGATCCACGACACCACCATCGGCTGGCGTTTCATCAACCCGCTGATGAAGAAACAATATGGCGTCGATTCCATGCCGGAGACCGGCGAGAACGTCGCCGAGGATTTTTCAGTGTCGCGCACCGACCAGGATGCCTTTGCCGTGCGCAGCCAGGACAAGGCCGTCGCGGCACAGGCCAATGGCCGGCTGGCGAAGGAGATCACCCCGGTGACGATCCCGCAGAAAAAGGGCGATGCGATTATCGTATCGAAGGATGAGCATCCCCGTGCCGGCACCACGGTCGAGTCGCTGGCCAAATTGCCGACGCCGTTCCGCCAGGGCGGCACCGTCACCGCCGGCAACGCATCGGGCGTCAACGATGGCGCGGCGGCGCTGATCATCGCCTCCGAAGCGGCTGTGAAAAAACACGGCCTGACGCCGATCGCCCGCATCCTCGGCGGCGCTGCCGCCGGCGTGGCGCCGCGCATCATGGGCATCGGCCCTGCCCCGGCGACACAAAAGCTCTGCGCTCGCCTCGGCCTGACACCGCACCAATTCGATGTCATCGAACTCAACGAAGCCTTCGCCTCCCAAGGCATCGCCGTGCTCCGCCAACTCGGCATCGCCGAGGATGCGGAGCACGTCAACCCCAATGGCGGCGCCATCGCGCTTGGTCATCCCTTGGGCATGTCGGGCGCGCGCGTTGCAGGCACGGCTGCGCTGGAGCTTCGCGAGCGCAGCGCCCGCTATGCGCTGGCCACCATGTGCATCGGCGTCGGCCAGGGCATCGCGGTGGCGCTCGAACGGGTTTGAGTTTGCACCGCCCTTAATAGGGCAAACCGACATAGTTTTCAGCCATCGCGGTCGACGCCGCTTGCGAATGAACGAGATAGTCGAGCTCGGCTTCCTGGATGCGTTGGCCGAACTCGCCCGTATCAGGAAAGCGGTGCAGCATCGTCGTCATCCACCAGGAGAAGCGTACCGCCTTCCAGACCCGCGCCAGCGCCTTGGCCGAATAGGCGTCAAGCCCGTTTGGTGATTTGTCCAGATAGAATTCGCGAAGCCCGGCAAAGAGATAGCGCACGTCGCTGGCGGCAAGGTTGAGCCCCTTGGCGCCCGTCGGCGGCACGATATGGGCGGCGTCGCCGACCAGGAACAGCCGGCCGAAGCGCATCGGCTCGGCGACGAAGGAGCGCAGCGGCGCAATCGATTTTTCGAAGGACGGGCCGGTAACGACCGCGGCTGCGGTCTGTTCCGGCAGGCGACTGCGCAATTCGTCCCAGAAGCGACCGTCGCTCCAGGACTCGACCTGTTCGTCAGCGGGGACCTGCACATAGTAGCGGCTGCGATGCGTCGACCGCATCGAGCACAGCGCAAAGCCCCGCTCATGGTTGGCGTAGACCAGTTCGTGATCGGCCGGCGGCACTTCGGCCAGCATGCCGAGCCAGCCGAAGGGATAGGTCCGCTCGAAGGTTTTCAGCGCCCGCCCAGGCGCCGATTTGCGGCTGACGCCGTGATAGCCATCGCAGCCGGCGATGAAGTCGCAGTCGATGCGATGGCTGACGCCGTCCTTGCTATAGGTGACGTAAGGCGCTTCGCCATCGAAACCATGCAGCGCGACGTTGGCCGCCTCATAGACGGTGGTCAGCCCGGCCGCCTCGCGCTTGTCCATCAGATCGTGCGTCACTTCGGTCTGACCATAGACGGTGACATGCTTGCCGCCGGTCAGTGCCGTGAGGTCGAGCCGGTGCAGGCCGCCGCCGAACGCAAGCGAGATGCCGGCATGCAGTAGGCCCTCGGCATGCAGCCTTGCAGCTGCGCCCGCCTCTTCCAGCAACTCGACGGTGCCTTGTTCGAGCACCCCTGCCCGTACCCGGCCAAGCACATGCTCCCGGCTCGAACGATCGAGGATCACCGTCTCGACGCCGATGGTGCCGAGAAGCTGGCCAAGCAGCAGCCCGGACGGTCCGGAGCCGACAATGACAATCTGGGTGCGCATCAGTGTCCCAGGCTTTCGATCTGTCCGGCGAGTTCGGCGGCAAGCCGCAAGGCGGCCGCGGTCGCAACCGCCATTTGCGGCAAGAGCAGCCATTCCAGCGTCCAGGCCGCGCCCGAGCGCTCCTGCTCATGCACCAGCGCCTGGTGCATGCCGGAAAGCTGCGTGGCGTTGAAGCGGGCCAGCGCCACCAGCGCTTCGGCCTTGACCGGATTCTGCTTGTGCGGCATGGCCGATGAGCCGCCACCGCCGGATAGTTTGATGTCGGTTCCACCTTGCGCCATCAGCGCAACGTCCTGGCCGAACTTGCCGAGACTGCCGGTGATGAGCGATAGCAGCCCGGCGAATTCGGCCAGCGCATCGCGCTGGTTGTGCCATTGCGGCGCATCGCCAAGGCCAAGCTTTGCGGCAAGGGCGGCGCGCACTGCGGGGCCTTTGTCGCCGAGCTTTTCCAGCGTGCCGGCGGCGCCGCCGAATTGCACTACCAGCAGACCCTTGGATTGCTCCGAGAGTCTCTGCTGATGCCGTTGCAGCGGCGTGCGCCACACCGCCACGCGGTCCGACGCCTGAATTGGGATCGCCGGCTGCATGCGCGTAATCGCTGTCAATGCACGGCTGCCAAAACGTTCTTCCAGCCCCACCAGCCGCAAAATGTTCTCAGTCAGCAGCAGGTCGAGATGTTCAATGAGCCGGCGCAGCCGAAGAACCAGGCCAGTGTCGATGACGTCCTGGCTGGTTGCGCCGAAATGCACGCCGGCGTCGTGCGGCGCGCCGACCGCTGCCTTCAACTGGCGCACCAGTTCGGGCACGATCACGCCATCCTTCGCCACACCGGCCCGCAGCCGCGCGGTGTCCGGCTTGTATGACAACAGGACAGGTATAATCGCCGCGGCGGCATCCGTGCCGATAATCCCGCTTTCGGCTTCCGCTTGCGCCAGCGCGCGCTCGAAATCGAGCATGGCGGCGATTTCCCCATCCACCGAAAAATGCCGAGCCGCCTCCTCGTCGCCGAGCAGGCCGGAAAGCAGCGGATGGTCGAAGGGCGATACGGTCATGTCATTGGTTTCCTGACCGTCAGCTGTCGAAGAAGACCGTTTCCTTCTCCCCTTGGAGATGGACGTCGAAAATATAGTCGTCGCCTTGCCGCTCGGCGATCAGCGTCGGCACGCGCACCTTGTGCTCGATGCGGGCCAGGATCGGATCCTCGGCATTGGCCTTGGCCTCGTCGGAGAAATAGAGCCGCGTGTGGAGGCCGATATTGATGCCGCGGGCGACGATCCACAGGCTGATATGCGGCGCCATCAGCCGGCCGTCGCCATACGGCACGCGTCCCGGCTTGATCGTCTGAAAACTGCACAGGCCGGTTTCCATGTCGGTCGGCTGACGGCCCCAGCCCTGAAAATCCGGATCGGCATCGCCGCGCAATTCGGCCGGCGAATTGTAGAAGCCATTGGCATCCGCTTGCCAGATCTCGATCAACGCATCCCTGAGCGGCGTGCCGGTGCCGTCGAGCACGCGAATGCGCAAACCGATGCGGTCGCCCTTGGCGTTGTCGTTGAGCATCGTGGCGCCCAGGTCTGTCGGGTAGACGCCGCCGATACCGCCGAAATTCGGCGTCAGCCCGATATGCACGTAGGGCCCGGCGGTCTGCGACGGGCTCTCCTTCAGCCGGGTCAGCGATTGCGCCATCAATTGCCCTCCGGACGGTTTTCGAACAGCGAGGCGCGGCGTCCGCGCAACACGATGTCGAACTTGTAGGCGCGCGCGTCGAACGGGATCGTCGCCTGCATGTCGAGCGCCGCTACCAGCGTCTCGATCGCCGCCCTGTCGCGGATACCGCGCACGATCGGGCACCGCCAGATCAGCGGGTCGCCCTCGAAATACATCTGGGTGATCAGCCGCTGTGCGAAGCCGTGGCCGAACACCGAGAAATGGATGTGCGACGGCCGCCAGTCATTGGGCCCGTTCGGCCAGGGATAGGGACCTGGCTTCACCGTGCGAAAGGCATAACCGCCATCGGCATCGGTGATGGTGCGGCCGCAGCCGCCGAAATTCGGATCGAGCGGCGCGAGATAGCCGTCCTTCTTGTGGCGGTAGCGGCCGCCCGCATTGGCCTGCCAGAATTCGAGCAGCGCGCCGGAGACGCCCTGGCCGCGCTCGTCGAGCACGCGGCCATAGACGATGATACGCTCGCCGATGGCGCTCTCGCCGGACTTTGCAAAATTGTGGATCAGGTCATTGTCGAGTTCGCCCAGCACGGCGTGGCCGAACACCGGACCGGTGATCTCCGACGCCGTGTTGTCGAAGGCCAGCAGCGCCTTCTGCGGCGAGCGCAGCACCGAAGTCTTGTAGTCGGGCGTCAGCGCCGGCGGGTGCCAGCCGCGGTCGCGCTGGAAGAAGGCGCCGGTCTCGGGCCTGCGGTTCGAGCCGGCATCAGCTGGCATGGCCAGCCCTGCTTCCGTCCATTTCCGAAAACACCTCCTTGGCGATCCTGAAGGCGCGGTTGGCGGCCGGCACGCCGGCATAGATCGCGACATGCAGGAACGCTTCGCAGATATCATCGCGCGACGCACCGGTGTTGGCGGTGGCGCGCACATGCATGGCGACCTCTTCATCATGGCCAAGGGCGGCCAGCAGTGCCAGCGTCACGATCGAGCGTTCGCGCCTGCTGAAGCCCGGACGCGCCCACACAGTGCCCCAGGCTGCCTCGGTGATCAGCTCCTGGAACGGCCGGTCGAAATCGGTGACGGCATCCTCGCTGCGATCGACATGAGGGTCGCCGAGCACCGAGCGCCTGACGGTCAGCCCGGTTCGGTATCTGGTTTCGTTTTTGGGCAGTTCATCCATGGGTCTGCTTTCTCAGGGGAAGCGCCGCGACGAAATCGCGGATCAGGGTGGTCAGCGCCTCGGGCTGTTCGACGCAAGGGATGTGCGCGGCGTCACGAATGATTTCGAAATGTGCGCCTGGGATCAGATCGGCCAGCCAGCGGACGAGATCCGGCGGCGTCGAGCCGTCCTGGTCGCCAACGACGCAAAGCGTGGGCACCGCGATCGCCTGCGCAGCCTCGGTAAAATCGGCATCGCGCACCGCGGCGCAGGTGCCGACATAGCCGGCGACGGCTTGCCGGGTCATCATGTTCCAGTAGCCGTCGAGCTCGGCGACACGGTCCGCGTGGAAGGCAGGCGTAAACCACATTTTGAGCACGGCATCGGCGATGGCCTGGATGCCTTTGCTTTCGACCGTTTCGATGCGGGTGTTCCAGCTGTCGGCCGTGCCGATCTTGTGGGCGGTGTCGCACAGGATGAGGCCGTCGACGATTTCGGGGCGCCGGGCATAAAACCCTTGCGCAATCAGGCCGCCCACCGACAGGCCGCACAGCACCGCATTGTTCAGTTCGAAATGATCGATCAGGCCCGACAGATCATCGACATGCTCGTCGATCGAGCTGACGCCACCAATGTCGGACAGGCCATGGCCGCGCTTGTCGTAGACCAACGCAGGCATTTCACCACCCAGTTCGGACAACACCTCGTCCCAGATGCGGAAGTCGGTGCCCAGCGAATTGATGAACACGATCGGCCGCGCATTTCCCTTCGCCTTGATATGGCGATGGTGCAGCGTGATGCCGCCAATGTTGACGAATGGCACGATTTCGATCCTCCGTGTTCACATTGCACAAGGCATTTGGTTTGGTAAAATGATATTTTACGCCGTTTCATTAACTGCTAGGTTATGAGAACATGTCCGAAAGCCGCATAAGGTTCCGTCACCTGCAGGCATTCCTTGAGGTAGCGCGGCAAGGCAGCGTGGCGAGGGCGGCCGACTTTCTCCATGTCAGCCCACCGGCCGTGACCAAGACGCTGCGCGAACTGGAGGAGGCGCTTGGCATCGCTGTCGTCGAACGCGACGGCCGCGGCATCAGGGTGACGCGGCTTGGCGAAATCTTTCTCGGCCATGCCGGCACGGCGATCACGGCACTGAAGCGCGGCGTCGATTCCGTCCGCCAGGACGGCGCCATCAACCGGCATCCGATCCGCATCGGGGCGCTCCCGACAGTGTCGGCCAAGGTGATGCCACGCGCCATAAGCCTGTTCCTGAGTGAAAATACCGGTGCTGCGATCAAGATCGTCACCGGCGAGAACGCGGTCCTGCTCGAACAGTTGCGCGTCGGTGCGCTCGATCTCGTCGTCGGCCGGCTTGCGGCGCCGGAAAACATGACCGGCTTCTTCTTCGAGCATCTCTATTCCGAACCGGTGCTGTTCGTGGTGAGGGCCGGCCATCCGCTGCTGCAGCCGGGCCAGGACATCTTCGCCCGGCTCGATGAATTCCCGGTGCTGATGCCGACGCGGGAATCGGTCATCCGCCCGTTCGTCGACCGCCTGTTCATCACCAACGGCATGACGGCGCCGGCGACCGAGATCGAGACGGTCTCGGATTCCTTCGGCCGTGCCTTCTTGCGCCAAAGCAATGCGGTCTGGATCATCTCGACAGGCGTCGTCGCCAACGAAATCTCCAGCGGCGCCTTCGTCGCTTTGCCCGTCAACACCGAGGAAACCAAAGGGCCGGTCGGCCTGACGATGCGCACCGACACTGCGCCTTCGCCGGCCTTCACCATCCTGCTGCAGACCATTCGCGAGGCGGCCAGCCAGAACGCCTGATCACCGTTCGCCAATCTGGCGCAGAGCGGGCCTTCAGCCGTATTTCCGTAACCTGTTGGTTAACGAAACACCGCAAAATATCATTTTACCAAACCAAACACCTAGGGCACTGTGACGATGGGAGGATCGAAATCGTGCCGTTATCGGCATTGGCGGCGTTCCGCTGCCGCCTCAAAGCCAGCCGGGGCGATCTCCGATCTGAAGAACGGGCGGCATCGATTTTGAGCAGGCCGGCGGTCGCCTTCAGGTGCCGTCAGGAAAGGGAGGAATATCAGCATGACCTCAAGCAAATCCGGCGTCTCGCGGCGCCAGTTCATCGCTACATCGCTCGCCGGCGGCGCGGCACTTGCGCTCAGCCGCGGCCAGGCCTTCGCGCAGGCCGCCGACACGCTGAAGGTCGGCTTTGTCAGCCCGCGCACCGGGCCGCTCGCCGGCTTCGGCCAGACCGACGGCTATGTGCTCGACCTCGCCCGCAAGGCGCTCGCCAACGGCATCGACATCGGCGGCAAGAAATACAGTGTCGAGATCATCGACCAGGACACGCAATCCGACCCGTCCCGCGCCGGCCAGCTCGCCAAGGACCTCATCAACAACCAGGCCGTCGACCTGATGCTGGCGGTGTCGACGCCGGAGGTGATCAACCCGGTCGCCGACGCCTGCGAAGCCGCCGGCGTGCCTTGCCTCTCCACCGTCATGCCGTGGGAGGCCTGGTATTTCGGCCGCGGCGCCAAGCCCGGCGAACCCTCGCCGTTCAAATGGACCTATCATTTCGGCTTCGGCGTGGACGAGTTCTTCCGGACCTACATCTCGCAATGGAACCTGATCGAGACCAACAAGAAGGTCGGCGTCATGTATCCCAACGACGCCGACGGCAATGCCATCCGCACCCATCTGGCGCCGTTGCTGGCAAAGCAGGGTTTCACCATCGTCGATCCCGGCGCCTACGAGACCGGCACCACCGACTATTCCTCGCAGATCGCACTGTTCAAACAGGAAGGCGTCGAGATCTTCAACTCCTTCCCGATCCCGCCGGACTTCGCCGCCTTCTGGCGCCAGGCCGCGCAGCAAGGCCTGATCAAGCAGATCAAGATCTGCCAGGTCGCCAAGACCGGACTGTTCCCATCCGACATCGAGGCGCTCGGCGATCTCGGCAACAAGATTTCGAGCGCCGCTTACTGGCACAAGGCCTTCCCCTACAAGTCGCCGTTGACCGGCGTGTCGGGAACCGAACTGGCCGACGGCTATGAGGCCGCAAGCGGCAAGCAGTGGACGCAGCAGCTCGGCGCCTCGATGTCGCTGCTCGACGCCGGCTTCGAGGCGCTGAAGGCAAGCACCGACGCCAAGGACAAGGCGGCCGTCGCCAAGGCGCTGAGCACGCTCAACACCGAGACCATGATCGGCAAGGTCGACTTCACCAGCGGCCCGGTCGCCAATGTCTCTCCCGGCCCGATCATCGGCACCCAATGGGTGGCGGCCAAGGAAGGCGGCAAATTCCCGCTCGACTACGTCGTGACCGAGAACGCCACCGACCCGAAGGTTCCGGTCGAGGCCAAGCTCCAGCCGTATAACAGCTGACGGTCGGTTACGGGGATCGCATCGTGAACGGTTCAGCAAACGCCGCGATCCTCCGCGCTGCCGGCATCCAGAAACGCTTCGGCGCGCTGGTGGTGCTCGACGATGTCGACTTCGCCATGAATGCCGATGAGGCCGTCGGCATCGTCGGCCCCAACGGCGCCGGCAAGACGACGCTGCTCAGCATCTTGTCAGGCGCCTTCCCGCCGAGCGCCGGCACGGTCGCCTTCAAGGGTGGCGATGTGACCGCGATGCCGGCTACAGCGCGCTGTCGTCTCGGCCTGGTGCGCACGCACCAGGTGCCCAAGCCGTTCAGCGGCATGACCACGTTCGAGAACGTTTTTGTTGCCGCGTCGCATGGCGCCGGTCTCGCCCGCGACGAGGCCTATGAAGAGGCGCTGGAGGCGCTGAAACTGTGCGGCATGATGGGCGTGGCCAACCGGCGCGCCGAAACGCTCGGCCTGCTCGACCGCAAGCGGCTGGAACTTGCCCGCGCGCTCGCGGCAAGGCCTACGCTGCTTCTGCTCGACGAGATCGGCGGCGGACTGACCGATGGCGAGGCGAGCGAACTTGTCGATACCATCAAGGAATTGCGCCGCCGCAAGATCGGCATCGTCTGGATCGAGCACATCGTCCACATCCTGCTGCAGGTGGCAGAGCGGCTGATCTGTATGGACGCCGGCAAGATCATCGCCGATGGCGAGCCGCAAGCGGTGATGGCCGACCCGGAAGTCGTGCGCGCCTATCTCGGCGGAGGCCCGAAATGAGCCTGCTCGCAATCGAGAATCTGGTCGTCCGCCATGGCCTGTTGCAGGCGGTGCGCGGTGTGAGCTTTACGATCGAGCGCGGCGAAACGCTGGCGCTGGTCGGCGCCAACGGCGCCGGCAAGACGACGCTGCTGCGGGCGATCGCCGGCGCCCATGAGCCGACGGCCGGCCGCGTGCTGCTGAATGGCGCCGATATCACCGGCGTTCCCTCGCACAAGCGCGTCGGCATGGGCGTCGCGCTGGTGCCGGAAGGGCGAAAACTGTTCGTGCAGATGACGGTCGAGGAGAACCTCCTGCTTGGCAAGGCCGCCGGCCGTCCCGGCGACTGGAGCGTGGAACGAGTGCTCGACACGTTCCCCAATCTGAAGCCGCGCCGCCACGCCAAGACCGGGCATCTCTCCGGTGGCGAGCAGCAGGCCACCGCCATCGGCCGCGCGTTGATGAGCAATCCGGAGCTGCTGCTGCTCGACGAGGTCTCGCTCGGCCTGTCGCCGCTGGTGGTCGATCGCGTATACGCTTCGCTGCAAGGGCTGATCAGCTCCGGCACGACGATCATCCTGGTCGAACAGGACCTCAATCGCGCGCTCTCGGTCTCGGACAAGGTCATCTGCATGCTCGAAGGACGCGTCGCGCTGGAAGGCCCGAGCAAGGGCATGTCCCGCGATGAAGTGACGAAAGCCTATTTCGGCCTGCACAGGAAAAGCGCCGGGAGTGTGCCGGCATGAGCAACCAGATCGTCCAGGGCATCCTGCTCGGCGGCTACTACGCGCTGATCGCCTGCGGCCTCTCCTTCATGTTTTCGGTGATGCGCATAATCAACCTCGCGCATGGCAGCCTGGCCGTGTTTTCCGCCTACGCGCTGTGGTGGCTCGCCTCGCAATTCCATATCTCGCCCTTCGTCGGCCTGCTCATCGTGCTGCCGCTGATGGCGGCCATCGGCTGGGCGCTGCAGCGCTTCCTGCTCGAGCGCAGCGCCCGCGGCGGCGCGCTCCTGCCGATCCTGACCACGTTCGGCCTCGCCATCGTCATCGACAATGCGCTGTTCGAGCAGTTCGGCGCCGACACACGTTCGCTGGCGCCCTATATCGGCAGCCTCTCCTACGATTCCTGGGAATGGCCGGGCAGCATCTATGTCGGCAAGCTTGCCGTGATCATGTTCGCCGCCGCCGTCATATTGCTTGGCGGACTGCAGCTGTTCCTCACCCGCACCAGGCTTGGCCGCTCGATCCGCGCCACGTCGGAAGATCCCGACACGGCCGGTCTCGTCGGCGTCGATGCGCGCCGCGCCAATGCCCTCGCCGCCTCCATCGCCATGGTCACCGTTGGGCTGGCCGGCGCCTTCCTCGCCATGCGCGCCACCTTCGATCCCTATACCGGCGCACCTCAATTGCTGTTCGCTTTCGAGGCGGCGGTGATCGGCGGCGCCGGTTCGCTATGGGGCACGCTGGTCGGCGGCATCGTGCTGGCGCTCGCCCAGACGCTCGGCGCGCAGGTGCATCCGCAAGGCTTCCTGATCGGCGGCCATGTCGCCTTCCTGATCGTGCTGTTCATCCGGCTCTCCACCTCCGGCCTCGGCCTGCGCGGCCTGCTGCGCCTGCCCGCGAGGAAAGCATCATGAGCGCGGTTTTAAACGACCCCGTCATCGAGCGCGGCACCTCCGCCTCGCGCATCTCGGCGATTGCGGTCGTCGTCATCATCGCGCTGCTTGGCATCGCGCCGCACTTCCTGTCGGCCGGCGCCGTCGACCGCGTGACCGCCTTGTTCATCTATGTGATCCTGGCAGCGATGTGGAACGCGCTGGCCGGCTTCGGCGGGCTGGTTTCGGTGGGACAGCAAGTGTTCTTCGGCCTCGGCGCCTATTTCACCATCCGCCTGGCCGATGCCGGCCTCAACCCGTTCGCCTCGCTGTTCGTCTCGGCGATCATCGTCGGCGCGATCTCCTGGCCGATGTCGCTGTTCATGCTGAAGCTCAGGAATGGCGAGTTCGCCATCGGCATGTGGGTGATCGCCGCGCTCACCCATCTGCTGGTCAATCTCGACCGGCTGGTGCAAGGCGAGACCGGGACGTCGCTGATCTCGCTCAACGTCTATGACGCCGGTTCCAGGCGGGCGACGATCTACTGGCTGGCGCTGGCCGCGATGACGGCGCTGCTCGCCACCCTGTTTAGCCTGCTGCGCGGCAGCACGGGTGCGGCCATCCGCGCCATCAGGGACAATGAGGAGGCCGCGGCATCGGTCGGCGTGCGCGTCACCGGAACCAAGCGGCTGCTCTTCGTGCTCGCCGCCTTCGGCATCGGCATGGCCGGCGCGCTGTGGTTGGCCACGTCGATCACCTTCCAGCCGAAAACCTACTTCAACGTCCAGTGGACCGCCTACATGATCTTCATGGTGCTGGTCGGCGGCATCGGCACCTTCGAGGGCGCCATTCTGGGTGCGCTGCTGTTCTTCCTCATCGAGACCTGGTTCGGCGGCACCGGCGTCTGGTATCTGATCGGCCTCGGCGCCACGGCGGTGCTGTTCTCGCTGTTCCTGCCGCGCGGCGTGTGGGGAACGCTGGAGGAGCGCTTTGGCCTGCGCCTGCTACCGGTCGGCTACCGGGTCAGGCTGCCGGCAAACGCCGGCGATAGTGACGCGACGCCTTCGCCGCAACAGGCCGCAACGTATAGTGAAAAGGCGTGACCATGCTGTTCGGCAAGACCATCCTCATCACCGGTGTCGCCTCTGGTATCGGCGCTCGCACGGCCGAACTTGCCGGCCAACTGGGCGCTGACGTGATCGGCGTCGATATGCGTGAACCGGCAGCATCGGCCGGCAGTTTCGTCAAGGCTGACATCTCATCCAAGGCCGGCGTCGACGATCTCCTCGGGCGCCTGCCGCAGCGCATCGATGCGCTCTGCAATGTCGCCGGCCTCCCCGGCAACACCGGTGCGGTGTCGACACTGGCCGTCAACTTCTACGGCCTGCGCGCGCTCTCGGAAGGCCTCGCACCAAGACTTCGTGAAGGCGGCACCGTAGTCAACGTCGCCTCGATCGCCGGCTATGGCTGGCGCGCCAATCTCAACCGCGCGGCATCGATGGTCGGCATCGAAGGCTTTCCCGATGTGGCGAAGATGATCGCCGACCATCAGGTGAAGAACGAGGAAGGCTATCCCGTTTCCAAGGAGCTGCTGCTGTTGTGGACGCAGCGCGCCGCACATCAGGACCTGTTCAGGAGCCGCGGCATCCGCGTCAATGCAGTGAGCCCCGGCCCGGTCGAGACGCCGATCCTCAAACAGTTCCGCAATGTGCTGGGTGACGCCCGCGTGGACAGCGACATCGCCAGGGTCGGGCGCGCCGGAACCTCGGGCGACATCGCGCCTGTCGTGCTGTTCCTGTGCTCGGACGGCGCACGCTGGGTCAACGGCGTCAATGTGCCGGTTGACGGTGGGCTTGAAGCATCGATCAATGCCGAGGTACTCGGCTTCTAGACCATGATCCCGAAAAGTGGGAGCCGGTGTTCGGATCAGATCGTGGTCGATAATAGATAGAAAAGACGCTCCACGGCGAGCGAGGGAGAGAACAATGGACATCGGACTTCTGATCGACGGCGACAAAAGGGATGCCTCCGGCTCAGCCTCTTACGAGCGCATGGACCCGTTCACCGGCAAGCTGGCGACCCGCGCTGCCGCAGCCAGCATCGCCGACGCCAATGCCGCGGTCGAAGCCGCTGCTGCCGCTTTCAAGACGTGGTCGAAGACCGGCCCGGGCGAGCGCCGCGCTTTGCTGTCCAAGGCGGCCGATGTCATGGACTCCAAGGTCGGCGAATTCACCAAATTGATGATGGAAGAAACCGGCGCGACCGGCCCCTGGGCCGGCTTCAACGTCATGCTCGCCGCCAAAATGCTGCGCGAGGCAGCCGCCATGACGACGCAGATTTCGGGCGAGGTCATTCCCTCCGACAAGCCCGGCACGCTGGCCATGGCGATCCGCCAGCCGGCCGGCGTCTGCCTCGGCATCGCGCCGTGGAATGCACCGGTCATCCTCGGAACCCGTGCCATCGCCATGCCGATCGCCTGCGGCAACACGGTTGTGCTGAAAGCTTCGGAAATGTGCCCAGGCACACACCGGCTGATCGGCCAGGTGCTGGTCGAGGCCGGCCTGCCCAAGGGCGTCATCAATGTCGTCACCAATGACCCCAAGGACGCAGCGGCAATCGTCGAAACACTGGTCGCGCACCCTGCAGTCAGGCGTGTCAACTTCACCGGCTCGACCAAGGTCGGCAGGATCATTGCCGAACTCGCCGGCCGTCACTTGAAGCCGGCGCTGCTCGAACTCGGCGGCAAGGCGCCGCTGGTCGTGCTCGACGATGCCGACATCGATGCGGCGGTCAATGCGGCGACCTTCGGCGCCTACATGCATCAGGGCCAGATCTGCATGTCGACCGAGCGCCTGGTCGTCGATGAAAAGGTCGCCGACGAGTTCGTCGCCAAGCTCGCCGCCCGCGCGGCGCAGCTGCCTGCCGGTGACCCGCGCGGCCATGTCGTGCTCGGTTCGCTGATCAGCGACCGAGCCGCCGACAAGATGGAAGAACTGGTTGCCGACGCCGTCGCCAAGGGCGCCAGGCTCGTGGCCGGCGGCAAGCGCACCGGAACCGTGGTCGAGGCGACATTGCTCGACCACGTGACGCCAGCGATGCGCGTCTATTCGGAAGAATCCTTCGGCCCGGTCAAGCCGGTGATCCGCGTTAAGGGCGAGGACGAAGCGGTATGTGTCGCCAACGATACCGAATACGGCCTGTCTTCAGCCGTGTTCAGCCGCGATATCCGCCGTGCCATGGCGGTTGCCGCGCGCATCGAAGCCGGTATCTGCCACATCAACGGCCCGACCGTCGGCGACGAGGCGCAAATGCCGTTCGGCGGCGTCAAGGGTTCAGGCTACGGCCGCTTCGGCGGCAAGGCCTCGATCGCCGAGTTCACCGACCTGCGCTGGCTGACCATCGAGGATCCGGGGCAGCACTATCCGTTTTGACTGCACCTTCTCCCACAGGGGGGGAGAAGGGAAGGAGCCCTCAGGGCCGTTGCCTGGCGAGCCAACGGATTCCCGCATCAAAACCCGGCAAGGCTCGAGTCGCGCGATCGGCGGCCCCTCCCGGAGTTGTAAATCGTTTGATCGTGGGTATTTTACCCCTCAAGCACATGCCGCCGGACGGCGGCAAGCGGTTTTGGGGACTACCACAAGTGCAAAGCAAAATACGCGATACGGATCGCGCCGGGGAGGAATCGTTATGCCAAACAAGGCCCTGCCGCTGGTCATCAGCGCGCCGGAACCACGCACGCTCGACCTGATCTTCACCTCACCGCAGCTGGCGCGCCTCAAAGCGCATTACCGCGTCGTCGAGACGACGGCCGAGGGCGTGGCGAACTTGCCCGCCGACGTGCTTGCCGAAGCCCGCTATATTATCGGCCAGCCGCCGATCTCGCCCGAGACCTTGGACCGGATGCAGGCGCTGCGTTGCGTCTTCAATGTCGAGACCAACCTCATCAACAACATGCCCTATGAGACGCTGTTTGCGCGCGGCATCCATGTCGTCACCACCGGCCTCGTCTTCGCCGAGCCGGTGGCCGAGCTTGGCCTCGCCATGGCGCTCAACCTCGCCCGCAACATCGTCGATGCTGACCTCGCCTTCCGCAAAGGCGAGGAGCTGTGGGGCGGTGACGGCAATTTGACGGCGCGGCTTCTGTCCGGCGCCGATGTCGGCATCATCGGCTTCGGCGATCTCGGCCGTGCGCTGAACCGGCTGCTGTCGGGTTTTCGCACCCGCACCAAGGTCTTCGACCCTTGGCTGCCGCCGTCGATCCTGATCGACAATGGCGTCGAGCCGGCCTCGCTGGCCGAGGTGCTGACATCAAGCGATTTCGTCTTCGTCGTCGCTTCGGTGACCTCGGAGAACCAGGGTTTCCTCGGCGCTGAGGCCTTTGCAAGTATGCGCAAGGGCGCCGCCTTCATCCTGCTCAGCCGCGCCGGCGTCGTCGACTTCCCTGCCCTGATGGCGGCGGTGAAAAGCGGCCACATCGTCGCCGCCAGCGATGTCTTCCCTGAAGAACCGCTGGCGCAGGACCATCCGGTCCGTGCGATCCCCGGCTTCCTGCGCTCCGCCCACCGCGCCGGTGCGCTTGACATCGCCTTCAAGCGCATGGGCGACATGGTTCTGGAAGACATGGACCTGATCGACCGTGGCCTGCCGCCGCTGCGCTCCAAGCGCGCCGAGCGCGAGACCGTGTCAAGGATGCGTTCGAAGCCGGCGGACAGGAACTAGTTATCGCGATAAATCCGTCTGAAATGGATTTCGGAGTTGGCCAAGCCGCGTTGTCATCGTCGCTCAGGATGACCGCAAGCGCGGGAACCTTTGCACGGCGATACCCCGCCAGGCCTGGCCGGCGGGGTATTGATTTGCGGATGACGTAAAAATCTGCGTGCTATCCGGCAGCAACGCCGGCTGCCGAGCGATTGGCCAGCACCAGCCCGACCTCGCCGACAACCTGCTCGACGCGCTTCAGGATGGGTTCGGCCCGCAGCACGCCGTCGGAAAAGTCCTTGTCCGTGGCATAGACCCCTGTCGGCAGCGTCAGCGCCTCGAAGAAGCCGAACAACGGCCGCAGCTGGTGCTCGACGATCAACGCGTGGCGATCGTTGCCGCCGGTGGCAAGCAGCACCATCGGCTTGCCGCGCAAGGCGGCGGGATCGAACAGATCGAAGAAGTGCTTGAACAGGCCGGTGTAGCTGCCCTTGTAGGTCGGCGACCCCACCACCATCACATCGGCATTGACGACGCTGTCGAAGATTGCCCGTGCCTGGCCGTCGAGATCGCGCGCCCATTTGGCAGCGCCGAGCGACGGGCCGAGGTCTTCGATGTCATAGGTGCTCGCCGACAGGCCATGCTGGCGCGCAATATCCCTGACAACCTGGTCGACAAAACCACGCGTCTTGGACGGCCTGGTGAAATTGCCGGAAAACCCGACGACGGTTGGATTGGGCATATTTCTCTCACCTCTCGCGGCGGGGTTTCATACCGCATATTTACAGGCTTGCGCCTGCCGCAAGAAGCAAGGATAGGCCCTCCAGCGCCATTGCCGGGGATTTTTTTTCCGTTTGCCCGCTCGTCTCAGGCCGCGAGAAGCCGGCCATAGGATTCCAGATAGAAGCCGGTTGACCTAGCGCAGGTCCGCACCGCCTCCCTGGCGGCAACCGTTTCCTGCCACCGCAGCAGGCGCTCGCATTCGGCCGGCATGACGAAGCCCAGATATTTCTCAAGCACGCACAGCTGTTCGAACCAGGAATAGAAGGCGATGTCGGCGGCGCTGAATTCCGAGCCCAGCAAAAACCGTTCGTCCGCCCCTCGCCTCGCAAAGGCATGCTGTTCCACAAAGCGCAGGGCGTCGGCAAGCTGGGCCTTGATCCGCTCATGAACCATAGCGTCGGAACTGTGCATCATGGTTGCCGTCCTGGCGTAAAGCTGCGTGTCGGCGAAACTGATCCAGATGCGCGCCTCAGCGCGGGCATGAGCATCCCTGGGGAAAATCGGCCGTTCGGGGAATGCATCATCGAGATATTCGCAGATGATCGCCGACTCCCTGACATATTGCCCCTGATGGCGCAGCAGCGGCACCTTTGCCGTCGGCGTGAGTTTCAGGAACCACGCCGGCTTGTTGCGCAGATCGATTTCGATTTCCGTCGCCTGCAGGCCTTTCTCGGCAAGGGCGAGCCTGACACGGTGCGCATAGGGACAAAGCTGCGCGACAAAAAGCTCGATTGGCGGCATGAATAACTCCTGAGTTTCGTTATCGCCGACAAGCGGCCTGTCGGGCATAGCTAGGTCCAGTAAGGCCGGCGCGCTATTCGACAGCGTCTGGATTGATTTATCGATCGTCTGTTTCTGGAGCAAAGCGTGGATCTCCTGGCTACCCTCATGCGCGAATTGCACTTCGCAGCCGCCGGGTACCGGCGCCTCGAACTGGCCGCGCCCTGGGCGATCTCGTTCAGCCAGGCTGGGCTTCGCGGCATTCACGTCGTCATCAAGGGGCGATGCGAGGCGGTGTTCGGTGAGGAAGATGTCGAGCCTCTCGATGCCGGCGACCTGATCATTGCACCGCGCGCCGATCCGCATGTGCTGCGGTCGCCCGGCGCGCTCAAAAGCGCGAACGTCCCCGCCGCCGAACTGGCGACCCAAACCGCAGCCGGGCGTATTCGCAGCGGCGGCGAAGGCGAAAAGACCGTCATCCTGTGCGGCGCCTTCGACTTTCGCGACGCCGACCATCCGGCACTTGCCGGCCTACCGCGCATCGTTCACATCCGGGGATCGAATGGCCGTCTGCCCAAATGGCTGCGTGGCTATGTCGAGGCCTTGCTGGTGGAAGCGACCGACGAAGGTCCCGGCAGCGACGTGGTCATGGCTCGCCTGTCTGGGGCCATCGTCACGCGCGCCTTGCGCTCCGGTCTGGAAAGCATGGACAATCCAGGTTGGCTGAGGGGATTGCAGGACCCCGCGATCGCCAGAGCGCTCGCGACCCTGCATGAAGCCTATGGCCACGACTGGACGATCGAGACCCTGGCACGCGCGGTCGGGCTCTCCAGGGCAACCTTTGCCGCCCGCTTTCGCGATCTCGTCGGCGAAGCGCCCATGGCCTATCTCTTCGGCTGCCGCATGCGGCAGGCCAGCCGGCTGCTGCACGAGGGCAAGAGCCTGGGCCAAGTCGCCGAGGCGGTCGGCTACAGCTCGGAAGCCGCCTTCTCCACCGCCTTCAGGCGCCACGCCGGCGTCTCGCCCGGCCAATTCAGGAAACGAAGGATCTGTAAGGCAGAGCGATATTGGCGGCGGCCGCGCCTCGCGCTAGGGCTTTGCCAGCACTATGTCTGATCATATCCCGACGCGGTTCGCCGCCGCTTTGCCCAGGAGATGCTTCGTGCCCAAAGGTTCTGACCTGCTTGTTGCCGCCCTCGAGAATGAGGGCGTCGATCGCATCTTCGGCATTCCCGGCGAAGAAAACCTGGACGTCGTCGAATCTATCCGCAAATCCTCGATCCAGCTCATCCTCACCCGTCATGAGCAGGCGGCGGCGTTCATGGCCGCCACCCATGGCAGGCTCACCGGCAAGCCAGGTGTGTGCATCACCACGCTGGGACCCGGCGCCCTGAACCTGACGACGGGTGCCGCCTATGCGCTGCTCGGCGCCATGCCGATGATCATGATCACCGGGCAGAAGGGCATCCGGTCGTCGCGCCAGGCCCGCTTCCAGATCGTCGACATCGTCGCCGCGATGAAGCCGCTGACCAAGCTGTCACGCCAGATCATCTCGGCGAAGACCATTCCCGCCGTGGTGCGCGAAGCGTTTCGGATTGCCGAAGAGGAGCGTCCGGGACCGGTGCATCTGGAACTGCCCGAAGACATCGCGGCCGAGGAGTGCGACGATGTCGCGCTGATCCCGCCGCATCCGGTCGAGCTTCCGCTGGCCAGCCCGCTTGCGCTCGACCGCGCCGCCGAGATGATCATCAAGGCGCAGCGTCCTCTGGCGATGCTGGGCGCCGCCGCATCGCGGCCGCGCTCGACGTCCGACCTCGCCCAGTTCGTGATCAGGACCGGCATTCCCTATTTCACCACGCAGATGGGCAAGGGCACGGTGCCCGGCGGCACCGAACTCTACATGGGCACCGCCGCGCTCTCCGAGCGCGACTATGTGCATGAGGCCATCGAACAGGCCGACCTCATCATCACTATCGGCCACGACACGATCGAGAAGCCGCCCTTCATTATGGGCGACAAGGGACCGAAGGTGATCCATGTCGGTTACCAGCCGGCCAATGTCGAGCAGGTCTATTTCCCGCAGACCGAAGTGGTCGGCGACATCGGCGCTTCGCTCAGGCTGCTTGCCGACCGGATCGAGGGCAAGATCCCCAACGCGCAGGCGCTACTGCCGCTGCGCGAAGGGATTTTGAGCCGCATTGCCACCCGCGCCACCGAAGACCGTTTCACGCCGCAGCGCTTGGTGCACGATGTGCGCGCGGTGATGCCGGCCGATGGCATCCTGGCGCTCGACAACGGCATGTACAAGATCTGGTTTGCGCGCAACTACCGCACGCGCGTCGCCAACACTTTGCTGCTCGACAACGCCCTGGCCACGATGGGCGCCGGCCTGCCGTCGGCGATGACGGCCGCGATGCTCTATCCCGCACGCCGCGTCATGGCGATCTGCGGCGATGGCGGCTTCATGATGAACAGCCAGGAACTGGAAACCGCCGTCAGGCTGAAGCTCAATTTGGTCGTGCTGATCATCGAGGACAATGCTTTCGGCATGATCCGCTGGAAGCAGGCGGCCGACCAGTTCCCCGATTTCGGCATGACCTTCGGCAATCCCGATTTCGTCCGCTATGCCGAGGCCTATGGCGCCAAGGGAACCAGGGTCGGCGCCGTCTCAGAAATACAATCGACGCTTGAACAGGCTTTTGCCGGCGGTGGCGTCCATCTCGTCGTCGTTCCGATCGACTATTCGGAGAACGAGCGCGTGCTGGTCGAGGAACTGCGCCACCGGTTGCCGGCGCCACCGGAGGCCTGACGGTGGAGTAGATACCGCCGCAGCAGCGCTCAGGCGGCCCGGACCTTGGCGCTCCCACGCGCCCAGGTCGGCAGCCAGTCGCCATGTGTCGCCAGCAACTCATCGACCAGCGCCCAGATCTGGTCGAGATCGAGTTCGGCCGCCGTATGCGGGTCCATCATCGCCGCGTGGTAGATGTGCTCGCGGTTTTCGGTCATCAACGCCTGCACCGTCAGTTCCTGCACATTGATGTTGGTGCGTATCAACGCGGTGAGTTGCGGCGGCAGCTCGCCAATATAGGTCGGCTGGATGCCGGAGGCGTCCACCAGACACGGCACCTCGGCGGCGCAATTGTCCGGCAGCGAGGTGATGCAGCCATTGTTGCGGACATTGCCGTAGATCACCGAAGGCTCCCCGGTCCACACCGAGTTCATGATCGAGGACGCGTATTCCTTCGATTGCTCGACCTCGATGCGGTCGGCCGAGCGATAGGCCTCGGCCTGGCCCTTCCAGCGCTCGATCTGTTCGATGCAGCGCTTGGGATATTCGTCGAGCGGAATGCCGAACTTGTCGATCAGGTCGGGGCGGCCTTCCTTGATGAAATAGGGCGTGTATTCGGCGAAATGCTCGGAGCTTTCGGTGACGAAATAGCCGAGCCGCGTCAGCATCTCGTAGCGCACCTTGTTGGGGCAGCGCGGGTTCCAGCCCGGCTTCGGCGCCCTGCCTTCGCGATAGGCGCGGACCAGGTCCGGATAGAGGTTGCGGTAAGAGCCATCCGGCTGCCGGTGCTCGAACTTCAGGTAGAAGGCCATGTGGTTGATGCCGGCCGAGCGGTAGCGTATCTCGTCGTAGGGAATGTCGAGATCGTGCGCCAGTTCCATCGCCGTGCCCTGCACCGAGTGGCAGAGGCCTACCTGTTTGATCTCAGGGTATTTCTCTGAGATCGCCCAGGTGTTGATCGCCATCGGGTTGACATATTGCAGCATGATCGCGTCGGGGCAGACGGCCAGCATGTCCTCGCAGATCTTCCACAGATGCGGCACGGTCCGGAGGCCGCGCATGATGCCGCCGACGCCGAGCGTGTCGGCAATGGTCTGGCGCAGGCCGTATTTCTTCGGCACCTCGAAATCGGTGACGGTGCAGGGCTCAAAGCCGCCGATCTGGAAGGCGACGACGACGAAGTCGGCGCCGGCGAGCGCCCTGCGCTGGTCGGAATAGGTCTCGGCCTTCGCCTTCACGCCCAGCGTCGCGATCAGCTTGTTGACGACGATGGCGCTCTCTTCCAGCCGCTGCGGATTGATGTCCATCAGCGCGATCGTCGCGCCTGACAGCGATGGCCGCTGCAGCACGTCGCCGACAATGTTCTTCATGAACACGGTCGAACCCGCGCCAATGAAGGTGATCCTGGGATGTCTTGCCACTATTAAACCTCCGGCACTTTGCTACGCCACGTCGAAGGCGGCCCTGACGAGCCGTTCGGTGTAGGCGGTCTTGGGATGGGTGAGGACCTCGTCGACGGGTCCCTGTTCGACGATCTTGCCGTTCTGCATAACGATGACGCGATGGCAGAGCGCGCGCACCACCTTGAGGTCGTGCGAAATGAAGAGATAGCTAAGGCCGCGTTCGTCCTGCAGCTTGCGCAACAAGTCGATGATCTGCGCCTGCACCGAAAGGTCGAGCGCCGATGTCGGTTCATCGAGCAGGATGAATTCGGGCTCCAGCGCGATGGCTCGGGCAATTGCGATGCGCTGCCGCTGGCCGCCGGAAAATTCGTGCGGGAACCGCGACAGGATATCGCCGGGCATGCCGGCGCTGACCAGGGCGTCGCGAACCCGATCGACCCGCTCGCGCCGTGTCGCGCCGATCCTGTTGACGACCAGCCCTTCCTCGATGATCTGGCCGATCGTCATGCGCGGGTTGAGCGAGGAGAACGGATCCTGGAAGACGACCTGCATGCGCGAGCGCAACGGCCGCATCCCGGCGCGCGACAGGCCGTGGATCGGCTGGCCGTCGAAGCTGACCTCGCCGCGCTTGGCCTCGGTGAGCTTGAGCAAGGCGAGACCGAACGTCGTCTTGCCGGAGCCGGATTCGCCGACCAGCCCAAGTGTCTCGTGGCGGCAAAGTTTCAGGCCGAGATCGTCGACGGCGACCAGTTCGCGCCAGTCCGGCTTCAGGAAGCTGCCATGGCGCAGCATGAAGCAGACGCGCATGTCACGGGCCTCGAGGATGGTGCCGCTGTTTTCCGGCAGCGGCTGCGGCTTGCCGTGCGGCTCTGAAGCGAGCAGCCGCTTGGTATAGGCATGCTGCGGGTCGGCGAACAGCCGCTCGGTGACGTTGTGCTCGCACATCTCGCCATGCTGCATGACATAGACATAGTCCGAGAATTTCCGCACCACGGTGAGGTCGTGGGTGATCAGGATGACCGCCATCCTGAGTTCTTTTTGCAGATTGCGGATCAAATTGAGGATCTGTGCTTGCACCGTGACGTCGAGCGCCGTCGTTGGCTCGTCGGCGATCAGCACATCAGGGTCGTTGGCGAGCGCCATGGCGATCATCACGCGCTGGCGCTGCCCGCCCGACATCTGGTGCGGATACTGTTTGATGCGCGCTTCCGGCTCGGGGATCTGGACATGGCGCAAAAGCTCGAGCGCCCGTGCCCAGGCTTGCTTGCGGCTGACCTTTCGATGCACCCTGATCGCCTCGACGATCTGACTGCCGACCGTATAGATCGGGTTGAGCGAGCTCATCGGCTCCTGGAAGATCATCGAGATGCGATTGCCGCGCAACTTGCGCCGGGCGCTCTCGGGGAATTTCAGTATGTCCTGCCCGCAATAGTCGATGGTGGATTTCGGCGACACGGTGGCCCGCTTTGACAAGAGCCCCATGACAGCGCGCGCCGTCACCGACTTGCCGGAACCGGACTCGCCGACGATGGCGATCGTCTCCCCGCGATAGAGCTGGAACGAGACATCCTTCACCGCGTCGACGACGCCGTGCTCGACCTTGAAGGCGACCTCGATGTTGCGGGCATCGATGATGGGTTGGTCGTGGCGGCCGGCATGGTCGAACCGGACGGCTGGTGCGAAGGTGGCTGCGAGCGCTACGGTCATCCCGGCCACCTCAATAGGGATCGACGGCATCGCGCAGGCCGTCGCCCAGCGCGTTGAAGGCAAAGACGGTGATCAGCACGAAGCCGACCGGCGACAGGATCCACGGATAGGTGCCGATGACCGAATAGGTAGCCGTGTCCTGCAGCATCAGCCCCCATGAGATCAGCGGCGGTTTCACGGCGAAGCCGAGGAAGCCGAGAAAGGCTTCGAGCAGTACCACCGTCGGGATCGCGATCGTCACGGCGACGATGACGTGGCTCATCACATTGGGGAAAATGTGCTGCATGATGATACGCATGTCGGTGGCGCCAACCGCCATGGCAGCGCGCACATAGTCGATCCGCGCCAGCGCCAGCGTCTTGCCGCGCACCTCGCGCGACATCTGCGCCCAGCCCAGCGCCGACATGACGATGATGACGAAGGCGAGGAAGACGTTGGTCGGCGCGGTCACCGGGATCAGCGTCGTCAGCGCAAGATAGAGCGGCAATTGCGGGAAGGCGAGCACCAGCTCGACAAAGCGCTGCATCCAGACGTCGAAGCGGCCGCCGAAATAGCCCGAGACCATGCCGACCGTGGTGCCGATGACGGTGATGATGAACACCACCGTCATCGCGATCATCAGCGAGACGCGCGAGCCCTGGATGGCGCGCGACAACACATCGCGGCCGAATTTGTCGGTGCCGAGAAAATGCACCGGCTGGCCGTCGGCCGAAGCGAAGAAATGCCGGTTGGCGGGGATCAGGCCAAGCAGCCGGTAGTCGGCGCCCTTGACGAAGAAGCCGAGCAGGCGCGGATGCTCGTAATCCGGCCCGACGACCGGCTGGAAGGTGACCGGGTCGAGGTCTGCAGAATCCGCCAGCGCATAGACCCGCGGCTGGAGCACGAAATTCCCGTCTCTGTCGTGAAAACTCATCACTTGCGGCGGGGCGAAAGCGACATCGGTCACCTTGGGGTCCATCGGCGCGAAGAAATCGGCGAACAGCGCCATCAGCACCAGAAGCACGACCAGGATCAGCCCGGCCATGCCGGTCCAGGAGCGCCTCAGCCGGCGCCAGACCAGCGCCATATAGCTCTCATTGCCGCGTGGGGTCGCAATCGCGGTTGCTTCAGCCGGGGGCGGCGGCGGGGATGGGTCACGCGCCAGCATCTAGCTCTCCCTGAACTGGCGTACGCGCGGATCGAGCAGCGCGAGCAGCATGTCGGCGATGATGTTGCCGACGATCAGCGTTGCCGACAGCACCATCATGAAGGTCGCCGTGACATAAACGTCGCCGACCGCCATCGAGCCGACGATGGCGGGCCCGACCGTCGGCAGCGCAAAGATGATCGCCGTCTCGATCTCGCCGGTCAGCATGTAGGGCAGCACCACGCCCTGATACATGATGAGCGGGTGCAGTGCGTTGGGCACGGCATGGCGCATGACGACGGCGCTGCCGGTCAGGCCCTTGGCCTTGGCCGTCTCGACATATTGCGCGTTCAGCGTATCGAGCAGATTGCCGCGCATGACGCGCATATTGTAGGCGAGCCCGCCGAAGGTGGCGATCGCCACCACCGGCCAGACATGCTTGACGAGGTCGGCGAATTTCGCCCACGACCACGGCGCGCCGCCATATTGCGGCGAGAAGAAGCTGCCGATCTCCGACACGTTGAACTGGAAGACCAGGAGATAGACGATGATCAGCGCCATCAGGAAGCGCGGCACCGTCATGCCGAGGAAGGAGATGGCCGACAGCACCGAGTCGATCCATGTGTATTGCCTGGTCGCCGCCCAGATGCCGAAGGTGATGCCGAGCACCGACGCCAGCAGATGGCAGACCAATGCCAGCAGCAGCGTGCGCGGCAGCCGCTCGCCGACCACTGCGGCGACCGGCTTGTTGTAATAGAGGCTGTAGCCGAAATCGCCGCGGGTGATGATGCCGGCGACCCAGTTCAGGTACTGGACGGGCAGCGGTTTATCGAGGCCGTGCTCGACCCGATAGGCCTGCGCCTGCGCGTCGGCTTCGGCAAAAGACGCCCCGCCCTGGTTGATGAGCTGCGAACGGATATAGTCGGCATAGTCGCCCGGCGGCGCCTGGATGATGGCAAAGGTGACCAGGCTCAGGATGACCATGACCGGCACCGCCGATGCTATGCGCATGGCCAGGAATCGCAGCATCGGACCGTTTCTCCTCCTTGGATCTAATCTGTTGCCGCTGACCTTACTCCGTCCCGGCCGCGCGCGCAGCGCGGCCGGGCGTCAGCCAAGGGAGGAAACTCAGTTCGTCGGACCCTTGTCGCCGGGCTTGCCGGGAAGCTGGTCGGGAAAGAGTTCGTATTTCTGCTGCTTGTCGGCGGCGACGAAGACGCGTTCGCGCACGATCGAATCCTCGGCCCAGTTGAACATGAAGATCGGCGTTCCCTGCGGGATGTTGGAGAAGCGCTTGTTGATGATCAGGGCGCCGGGATATTCGGTCAGTCCGATATTGTAGACATGCTCCGTCGAGATCTTCTGGAACGTCTTCATCAGGCTGGCGCGCTCGTCATTGTCTGACGAGGAGACGAACTTGTTGACGATGTCGACAAGCTCCTTTTCGAACGGCATCAGGTCGACCACGCCGCTTTCGGGCGCGCGGTGATCCCAGCTGGTCTTGGGTCCGACGGGCGCGAGTTGCACGGTATTCTGCACGACGGAAGTCAGCTCCTGCTCGTTGCGCCTGATCAGCCAGTCGAAGCGGCCGGAATATTGCGAGGCATCACGCTGGGTGCCGTTGAGGCCGTTGAGCACGACCCTGATGCCAAGCTTTTCCATCTGGCCGACGACGCCTTCGGCGAGGCTCTTGTCAGTGCCGTAGTCATTGTTGACCAGCATCACGATCTCGACATTCTTGCCGCCGGCGGTCCCGGCCGGGAAGTTCACGAAGCCGTCGCCATCCGTATCCTTGAGACCAGCCTTGGCCAGTTCCGCCTTGGCGCCCTCGATGTCGAAGGGATAGTAGACGGTCGAGTTGCGGTCATAGAAGCTGGTGCCCGAGGAAAAGCCACCGGGGTAGATGGCGGTGAACGGCCCCTTGACCAGCGAGTCGCCGAGCGCCTTGCGGTCGAGCGCCATGGTGATGCCCTTGCGGAAGTCCTCATTGCGGTTGAGCTCGCGGATCGCCTGGCCGCGTTCGTCGGGATTGCCCCAGCCATTGGCGGAAAAGTTCATGCGCAGATTGTAGCCGATCAGGCGCGGGCCAAAGGCGAGCCGGGCCGGCGCGTCCTTGTCCGCCGCTCGCTTCAGCGAAGCGACGAAATTCTCCGGCTGCTCGAGGTTGGAGAAGTCGGCGGCCCCTGCCACCGCCTGCACGTCGCGGTCGGCCCAGGTCGACAGCTTGTAGTGCAGTTCGTTGAGATAGGGCAGCTGGTTGCCCTTCTCGTCGACCTTCCAGTAGTAGGGATTGCGGCGCAAGACGATGATGTCGTCGGGCCTATACTCCACCGGCACCCAGGCGCCCATCACCGGAATGTTCATATATTCCGGCGGGAACGCGTTCTTGAACTGCTCGTAGGTATTCTTCGAGTACTTCGGATGCTGCGGCTTGAGGATATGCGCTGGGCCGGGGCAGAAGGTGCCATAGGCCATGGCGTAGAGATACTGTTTGGGGAAAGCGTCCTTGAAGGTCCACTCGACGGTGTAATCGTCGACCTTCTTCAGCGTCGTGCCGACACCGAAGGTTTCCGCTGTGGCGCCGTTCAACGGCGAGACATTGGGGTCGACGACCTCATCGTCCCAGTAGAACATGACATCGTCGGCATTGAAGGCAACGCCGTCAGACCATTTGGCGCCTTCGACCAGGTGCATGGTCAGCGTGTGGCCATCCTTCGACCAGTCCCAGCTCCTGGCGAGGTTGGGCAGCGGCTCGGTGTCCTTGGCCTCGACCTGGAACAAAGGCGCGGTGCGCGTCAGGCATTCCGAAAGGCCGATGTCGATGCCGCCCCATCCTTGGGTCTGGCCGGCGCCATAATTCCAGCCTTCCGGCCGGCCGCCAATGACGTGGCGCATGGTGTCGCCATAAACGCCGATGCCGTCCGGCATGTTGCCGGTCTTGAACACCAGCGGCTCCTTCGGCAGGCGATCCTTGACCGGCGGCAGCTTGCCAGTCTTGACGTATTTCTCGGTGACCCACTCGGGCTCGTGATATTCGGGCAGCGCCTTGAACTCCAGGATGGAATCGCGGGCGACGTATTTGATCTTGCCCTCGGCGGGAAACGCCGCCGGCGCCGGCGGCGTGGTCGGCTCGGACGCGTATGCACTGCCAAGCGCCAATGCCGAGACGCTCAGCGCCAGCCCGGCGAGAATGCCAATTCTTCGCCCGGCGAGAATGCCAATTCTTCGCCCGGCGAGAATGCCAATTCTTCGACCGGCGAGAATGCCAATTCCACGAAAGTTCCTCATTGTGTTCCTCCCAGATGTTTCGACGTCTGCTGCTGCCCGCATCTATTCATGACGGCTGATTGGCGAACCGGCCTCCCGCTGTCCGCCTGCCAGCATTCTCAGCCGGCCTGTTTCAGGGCCGTTTTTTCGGCGCGCAGTTCCTCGATCGAGCGCACTTTGCGCCGCGCCGCACCCGCCCAGTCGCGGGTTTTCACCATCGATTTCGAAAGCCGCTCCTTGGCGGCCGGCACGGCATCGGCGTATTGCGGCAGCCAACGCGCCTGGGCGACGACCATCTCGTCGACCATCTGCCAGACCTCTTCCGGCGTCGACACCGCACCCACCAGCGGATCGTGCAGCACCGCGAGCTTGAGCAGGTCAATGTCGCCCGTAACAGCCGCATGCACCGACATGCGCTGAACGTTGATCGAAGCCATGCAGGTGGCCGCGCAGGCTTCCGGCAGCGTGATGCCTGACGCCATGTTGATGCCGAAGCGATCGACGAAACCGGGCGATTCGATGATCGCGTCCTGCGGCAGATTGGTGATGATGCCGGTGTTCTTGACGTTGAAGTGGCCGCGATAGACGCGGTTCGTCTCCAGCGCTTCGAGAATATGGCTGGCATGCTCGTTCGAGCGCTTCGATACGTCGAGCGGCTTCGACGCCGCTTCGAGGAATTGCGGAAATTCCGTCTCGAACCAGTTGCGGGTTTCCGTGGAGTAGCGAAGATAGCCGCCGGTCTCGCCATGGATCCAGTCGGACATGTCGATCCAGCGGGTGATTTCGTCCGGCCGCTTGCGATACCAGGGCAGATATTCGGAGAGATGACCGTTGCTTTCGGTGGAGTAGACGCCGAAGCGCTTCAGCACGTCGATGCGCAGCTTTTCCTGCTGCGAATAGACCGGATGCGCCTCGAAGGCAGCCACCAGTTCGTCCTTGCCGATCTTGCGGCCGTTGAGCCGCAAATCGATGAACCAGGTCTGGTGGTTGATACCGGAGCAGACATAATCGAGTTCGCTGTGCGACTTGGCGCCGAGCACTTCGGCGATCTGTTCGGCGCCGTGCTGGACACCGTGGCAGAGGCCGACCGTATCGACCTTGCCATATTCGATCGCCGCCCAGGTGTTCATCGCCATCGGGTTGGCATAGTTGAGGAATTTGGCGCCTGGCTCGGCGATCTCCAATATATCCTTGCAGAAGTCGAGGATGACCGGGATGTTGCGCTGGCCGTAGAGGATGCCCCCGGCGCAAATCGTGTCACCGACGCACTGGTCGATGCCATATTTCAAGGGAATGCGGATATCGTCGGCATAGGCTTCGAGCCCGCCCACCCGCACGCAGCTGATGACGTAGCGCGCGCCTTCCAGCGCCTTGCGGCGGTCGGTCGTCGCCGTCACCCTGGTCGGCAGCTTGTTGGCCTCGACGATGCGGTCGAGGATCGCCTTGATCATTTGCAGATTGTGTTCGCTGAGATCGGTCAGCGCGAATTCGATGTCGCTGAATTCCGGGACGCACAAAATGTCGGTGAACAGCTTCTTGGTGAAGCCGACGCTGCCGGCGCCGATAATAGCGATTTTGAAACTCATCACCTCACCTCGATGCATTCGAATGCCGGGTAAGGAGCAACAGGAAAGGGAATGGCGGCTCGCCTCGGCGCGCATGCCATTCGAGCCGGAATTCCGGCTCGTTCTCCTCCCCGCCCGCTCCTCGACCGCGGGTCTTTCGCGTTCTCAGGATTTGGATTATGCCGTTATTCCAGGGCGCGGCCAGAGAACGATTATGCTTTCGAGGGTAATTTTGTGCTGCATGATCTGATCGCCAACGGACAGTTGATGCGCACCATCTCGCTGCCGCGCGGCCGCCAGCGCCTGCATGCCATGCCGACCAGCACCGGCTATGAAGTACGCGAGGGCGTGACCTATGACTGGGATGGGCGCAAGCGCGGCCAGACACCGTTCACCGTGCTGCAGCACACGATCAGCGGCACCGGCCAGCTGCGCTACGAGAACCGCAACTACCGCCTGCAGGCCAACGACACGCTGCTGGTGCTGGTGCCGCACAACCATCGCTACTGGCTGGAGAAGGGCGACCGCTGGGAATATTTCTGGATCTCGATGAATGGCGAGGAGGCGCTGCGCGTCCACAAATCCATACTCAGCGTCTCCGGCCCGGTGTTTCGGCTGCAGCCGGAGACGATCGATCATCTCGCCGATTGCAGCCTGCGCCTGATCAAGGGCGGCGCTTCGCCTGGCGCTGCTTCGGCAATCGCCTATGAGGCGGCGATGGCGCTTTACGACGATGTCTTCGGCTCGCACGCCTTCACTGAGAAACAGAGCGTCATGCAGCCGGTCATCGATCATATCAACGCCAATCTCGACAAGCCCTTGCCCGTGGCCGAGCTCGTCCAGATCAGCGGCCTCAGCCGCGCCCATTTCTCGCGCTGCTTCGCCGAGAGCGAAGGCATTCCGCCAGCCGAGTTCGTGCTGCAGCAGCGGCTGCAGCGGGCGGCGAAGCTGCTAACCAAAGCCGATTTCCTGCCGGTCAAGGAGGTCGCCATCCTGTGCGGCTTCGAGGACGCCAACTATTTCTCGAAAGTCTTCCGCCGGCTCTACGGCATCAACCCGACGCAGTTCCGTACCACCGGCATGTATGCCAGCCTGGGCAGCCTTCGATAGGATTACCCGATGCGGTTGCCGCTTGCGGGATCGAACAGATGCAGCGCCGCCGGATCGGCAGACAGCCGCACCGTATCGCGCGGTCGGATAGTGCTGCGTCCCATGACGAAGACACAAACCAGCTGGTTGGCGAGCCGGACATAGAACTGCGTCGACAGGCCGAGCGGCTCGACCACCTCGACTTCTGCCTTGAGCGGACCATCGTCGGCAAGCTGGATGTGCTCCGGCCGTAGCCCGACGGTGAGCACATCGCCATCCTTCGATGGCAAGCCATCAGGCAATCTCAGCTTCTGGCCGTCGGCCAGCACCGCATCCACCTTGCCGCCCTTGGCGACTGTCGCCGGAAAGAAATTCATGCCGGGCGAGCCGATGAAGCCGGCCACAAAAGTGTTGATCGGCCGATCGTAGAGTTCGAGCGGATGGCCGACCTGCTGGACGTAACCGTCATGCATGACGACGATGCGGTCGGCCATAGTCATGGCTTCGATCTGGTCGTGGGTGACATAGACCGATGTGGTCTTGAGCTGCTGGTGCAGCGCCTTGATCTCGGCGCGCATATGGACGCGCAATTTGGCGTCGAGATTGCTGAGCGGTTCGTCGAACAGGAACACTTTGGGATCGCGCACGATGGCGCGGCCCATGGCGACGCGCTGGCGCTGGCCGCCGGACAGTTGCCTGGGCAGACGGCCGAGAAAACTGTCGAGGCCGAGCCGCTTGGCCGCCGCCCCTACCCTGCCGTCGATCGTCGTCTTCTCCGCCTTCTTCAAAAGCAGGCTGAAGCCCATGTTCGACGACACGTCCATGTGCGGATAGAGCGCGTAGGACTGGAACACCATGGCAATATCGCGGTCCTTCGGCGCGACATCGTTGACCAGCCGATCGCCGATATGGATCTCGCCGCCCGACACTTCCTCCAGCCCGGCAATCATGCGCAAAAGGGTCGACTTGCCGCAGCCGGACGGGCCGACCAGCACGACGAACTCGCCATCGGCGATTTCGAGGTCGACGCCGTGCAGGATGCGCAGCGAACCGTAGTCCTTCTCGACGTTTTGCAGCGTGACGGAAGCCATCGATTATCCTTTGACCGCGCCGGCGGTGAGGCCGGTGACGAGATAGCGTTGCAGGAAGGCGAAGAAGATGCAGACCGGGATCAGCGCCAGGATCGACGCCGCCATCATCTGCCCCCAGTCGACGGCGAACTTGCCGATATAGGTGAGCAGGCCGACGGCAAAGGTCTTCTGGTCGTCGCTGGAAATGAGCATCAGCGCGAACAGCAATTCGCTCCAGGCGGCGGTGAAGACGAAGCCAAGCGTGGCGCCCATGCCGGGCAAGGTCAGCGGCACGATCACCTTGCGCATCGCCTGCGCCCGCGTGCAGCCGTCGATCATCGCCGCTTCCTCCAGATCCTTCGGAATGCCGTCGAAGAAGGACTGCATCAGAAAGGTGGCGAAGGCGGTGTTGAAGGCGGTGTAGATGATGATCAGACCAACCAGACTGTTGGTCAGGCCAAGCTCGCCCATGACGCGGTAGATCGGCGGAATGACCATCACCAGCGGGAAGGTTTGCGTCAGCAAAAGCATGATCGCCAGCGTTGCCTTGCCGCGAAAGGTGAAGCGCGACATGGCGTAGCCGGCGAGCGTGGCGATGACTGTCACCAGGGCCGCCGTCGACACCGAGACGATAACGCTGTTGAGGAAATAGCGGGGGAAGTCAGAGGCTTCCAGGACAGTGATGAAGTTGCGGAAGGTGGTCTGCGACGGCCACAGCGTGATGCCCTCGGAATAGAGCAGCCGCTCCGGCGTTACCGAAATCTTCAGCGTCCAGAAGATCGGAAACAGCGCAAAGATCATATAGGCGGCAATCGCCGCGTAGAGGCCGATGCCGCTGAAGATGCGCGAGGAGGTGGAGCGTCCGGCAATCATCAGACGTGCCTCACCAGCAAGCGGCGGATGGCGATCAGCGCGATCGCATAGGCGATCAGCAAGATCAAGAGCAGCACCGCCACCGCGGAGGCATAGCCCTTGTCCAGCGACTTGAAGGCACTGACATAGATGTAGACCGGCACCGTGCTGGTCGAGCCTGCCGGCCCGCCCTCGGTCATGACAAAGATCAGATCGGCGAAGGTGGCGATCCAGATCGTACGCAGCATGACGGTGATGACGATGGTCGGCGCCAGGAACGGCAGCGTCACCTTGGTGAAGCGCTGCCAGGGCGAAGCGCCGTCGATTGCGGCCGCCTCATGCAGTTCCGACGGGATCGACTTCAGCGCCGCCAGCAGCGTGATGGCGAAGAACGGAATGCCGAACCAGATGTTGGCGATGATCGGCCCCCACATGGCGGTCGCCGGATCGGACAGCACATTGGTCGGCTCGGCCGTGAGCCCGAGCGTGAAGAGCCAATGCGGCAGTGGTCCGATGATCGGATTGAACAGCCACGCCCAGGTCAGGCCCGACAGGAAAGATGGCACCGCCCAGGGCAGGAACACCACCGCCTGCACGAACTTGCGCCCGACAAACGGTTTGTCGAGCAGCAACGCCAGACCCAGGCCGAGGAAGAACTGGAAGAACAGGCTGGCGACGGTCCACCACAGCGTGTTGACCAGCGCCTGCCCCAGCACCTGGTCGGTCAGCATCGCCTGATACTGGCCTAGACCGACATATTCGGATTTGAAGGCGGAGAACTTCCGGAACGAATAGCTGATGCCGATGATCAGCGGCACCAGCAGCACCACGACCAGCAGAACGATCGCCGGCGAAAGATAAAGCCAGGGCTCGATTGCTGCATGCGTCAGCCGCTTCTTTCGCGGCCGGCCGGCGGATCGTATTTCGGACACGGCGTAGGTCATTGGGTGCTAAATCGTCTCCTGGAGGAGCGCCGGGATTGGCGACAAGCGTCCTACCCGCTCACGAGGAAGATGCCGGTCCACCCTCCGTAGCTGCAGCGCAGCTGCTGCGGAGGACGGGCAGGCAGATGAGGGGCGGCGCCAGCCTTGGGGTGCTCGCGCTGCCCCTCATCCGGGCCTGTCTGTGCATGTCGTTGCCCCAAAACCGCTACGCACTTTTGGGCGACATGCATTCGGGCCACCTTCTCACCGTAAACGGGGAGAGGTGGAAGAACTACTTCTTGTTCTTGGCCAGCCAGTCCTGCTGTTCCTTGGTCAGGAACGCGGCCCATTGATCGGCAACGTCCTTGGCCGACTTCTGGCCGAGCAGCACTTCCTGGAAATTCTTGATCGCCACCTGGTCGACGAAATTGCCGAGGTTCTCCAGATGTGTCGGCGGCGTCACCATTTCATATTTGGAAGTGTCGCTGAGTTCGGTGAACCAGCCTTTGAACTGCTCCGTCTTGAAGTGGGCATCCTGGTCGGCGCCATTGTGGATCGGCACGACGCCGACTTCCTTGGCCCATTCGAGATTGTCCTTGGGCGACAACAGCATCGCCATCAGCTTCCAGGCATCGTCCTTGTGCTGCGAATTGGCGAACATCGCCCAGCCGGCATAGCCCAGCGTCGGATAGGATTTGCCGCTTGGCCCCACAGGCAGCGGCGCCACGGCAAAATCGTCGGCACTCATCTTGTCGGCAATGCCGATCAGCGCATCCGGATCCTGGTTGAGCATGGCGCAGGTGCCGGAATAGAAGCCGGTGACGGTCTCGTTAAAGCCCCAGCTCACCGCATCCTTGGGCGCCAGCCCGTCCTTGTACATGTCGGCCAGCATCTGCAGGCCCTTGACCGAGCCCTCCTCGTTGATGGTCGAGGTGCCGTCCTCGTTGAAGTAGCCGCCCTTGCCAGCGGCGATGTTCATGAACATGTGCATGCCGTTGAAGGCGCCCGGGCCACCGCGCAGGCAGTAGCCGTACTTGCCCGGAATGGCGGAGATCTTCTTGGAGTCGGCGATGAAGTCGTCGAGCGTCGCCGGCGGGCCGTCGAGACCGGCCTCCTTGAACAGCTTCTTGTTCCAGAACAGCGCATTCACATAGTAGCCGTACGGGATCATGAACTGGGTGTTGTTGACGGTCGAGCCGAATTGCTTGGCGCGGTCGCCCAGCGTCTTGGCGTCGTCCCATTTGGCCATGTAAGGGCCGAGATCCTCGAGCTGGCCGTTGGTGGCGTACAGGCCCATCCAGCGCTCCGGCATCTCGACGATGTCGGGCGTATCGCCGGCCTGCACCATGGTGAGGAATTTCTCGAAGGCCTGCCCCCAGGGCAGCGAGACCACCTCGACCTTGACGCCGGCATTGGCGGCCTCGAACTCGGCAATCTGCTTCTTCAGGAATTCGGTGCGCTGCGGGCTGGTGATGACCTCGACCAGCTTGAGGGTGGTATCGGCCAGCGCGCCGCTGGCGGACATCGCCAGGCCGGCAGCGGTGGCAAGCATGATGCTCAGTCGTTTCATGTTCAGAACTCCCATTTTGAACCCAGTCATTTTTTTGCTTTGTCGAAGGCCTGGCCGATGTCGGCCCAGAGGTCTTCGACGCTTTCCAATCCGACATTGAAGCGGATGGTTCGGGGGCTGACGCCGAAGCGCGCCATCGAATTGAGACCCGGTGTCTGCTCGAGCGAGGCCTTTGCCGGCACGACCAGGCTTTCATGACCGCCCCAGCTGACGCCGATGCGGAAAAATTTCAGCGCATCGACGAAAGCGGGAATGTCGACATCCTCCGTCACCTCGAAGGAGAACAGCCCGGCATAGCCGGCAAGCGTCTTCTTGCCGGGATGGTTGGAATAGGCGGGATGATTGACCCGCTCGACCTTGTCATGCGCCTTCAAGCGCTCGGCGATGATGAGCCCGCTCTTCATGTGATGCGGCAGTCTCAGCGGCAGCGTGCGCAGGCCGCGCACCAAGAGCCAGCCTTCGAAAGGCGACAGCTTTGCGCCGAGCTGCGAATAGGTCTGGTCGTTGACATGCTTGATGTGAGCGGCCGAGCCAGCCACCACGCCGGCGACGGTGTCGCTGTGACCGCCGAGATATTTCGAGGCGGAATGCAGCACCAGATCGACGCCGTGCAGGATCGGCTTCTGGAACACCGGCGTGGCCCAGGAATTGTCGATGGTGGTGACGATGCCCTGCTCTTTCGCCAGCCGCGTCAGATGCTCGAGATCCTGCAGCTCGAACATCATCGAGGTCGGGCTTTCCAGATAGAGCAGTTTCGCACCGGGAAGTGCCGCGGCCACCGCATCCGGATCGGAGCCGTCGACATAGTCGACCTTGATATGCAGGCGCGGAAACAGCCGCTCGAACAGTCGGTAGGCGTCGCCATAGCAATTGCGCACCGCAAGGATGCGTTCGCCTGCGCCGACGAAAGCCAGCAACGTCGCGCTGATCGCAGCCATGCCGCTCGAAAAACCACGTGCGGCTTCAGCACCTTCAAGCGCTGCGACGCGCGACTCGAATTCCATCACCGTCGGATTGTCGCCGCGCGAATAGATCGGCTGTTTCCTGCGCCCGGCAAAGGTGTCGGCCATGTCGGCATAGCTGGCGAAGGTGAACAGCGAGGTCTGGTAGATCGGCGGCACCACCGCATTGCCGGGGAACGGGCCGTCATGCGCCAGAAGCGTCGCCGCCTCGGCGAGATAGTCGCTGCCGGAAATGCCTGGGTCGAAGCTGTGCTCGTTCATGTGCGGACCGAAAGTTTGAGGTTGGCGGCGCCGCGCTTCAAATCGTCCTCGACCGTGGCGATCAGCTTCAGCGCTTCGGCCCGGGCGCCTTCCGGATCGTGCGCGGCGATGCAGTCGAACATGGTGCGGTGGTAGGGAAAGCTTGCGTGGCCGAAATCGCGCACGCCGAGCGGATGTTCCCAGAAGCGGTGGAACAGTTCGTGCATGGCGGCGATAATCTGCTCGAACAGCGGATTGCCGCAGGCGCGGTAGATCGCCTGATGGAATTCCCAGTCCTCTTCCGACGACATGCCGGCGCGGCTGAGAAACTCTTCCTCCATGATGTCGAGCTTGCGCTCGATCTCGGCGAGGTCGTCCTTGTCGGCACGAATGGCGCAAAGGGCGGCGGCTTCCGCTTCCAGCGCGCGGCGGATTTCCAGCGTGCGCATCAGGCCGGTGAAATCATTGCCGCCGGCAAGCGTCAGCGGCATGTGCAGCATGTCGAGCGAGACGGCGGCCTTGAGATAGGTGCCCGAGCCCTGCCGGCGCTCGACCAGGCCAAGCCCTTCCCAGCGCGTCAGCGCCTCGCGCACCGTGTTGCGGCTGACCTTCAGACGCTCAGCGAGGATGCGTTCGGTCGGCAGCCTCTCACCGGGTTCCAGCTTCTCGCGCATGACGAAGCCGGCCAACGCCTTCAGCACCGCGTCGTCGCGGGCCGTCGTCTGGATCGGCGGAAGGCTGAATTCGGTCACCGGGGCTATTACCGAAGTGGTTCAATGGTCCAACCAATTTCTGCACAGACGAAGGGACCTGTCAACAGTGGAAACGCAGCAAGGCCGAAGGGCCAGGGGATGCACCTTCGGCCTTGCTGCTTCAGCCGTGGATGCGCGCCGGCGCAGCGGCGGCGCGAGCCTCGCGCCAGCGAGCGAAGATTGCCTCGCGAACCCGCCTCGAACCAGAGAGGCGCTTTTTTGCCTGCGCCAGCACCGCAGGCGACGCCTCGGCGGGCGTGCCGGACCGAAAGGGAGGAGCCGGGGCGTATTCGAGCGAGAGCTGCACGATCTCGGCCTCCTCCTGTCCAAGCAGCCTCGCAACCAGCGCCAGGCCGAAATCGATCCCGGAAGTGACACCGCCGGCGGTGATGAGCTTGCCGTCTTCGACGATACGCTCGTCGACCGGGATCGCTCCGAACTCCTCGAGGAAATCATGCGCATACCAGTGCGTGGTCGCGCGCTTGCCCCTCAGCAGTCCGGCCGCCCCAAGCACCAGGGCACCGCTGCAAACGGAGGTGATGTAGCGCACCTGCCCCGCGCGCTCCCACACGAAATCGAGGACTGTCTGGTCCTCCAGCAGCGCGTTGACCCCGCCCCCGCCAGGAATGCACAGCACGTCGAGGGGCCGGCAATCGTCAAAGGTCGCCGTCGGGGTGAGGGAGAGGTGCGTCGACGACATCACCGGGTTGCGATCCTTCCAGATCAGTTCCACCTCGGCATCCTTGGCGGATGCCAGGACTTCGTATGGGCCGGTGAGGTCGAGTTGTTGGACGTCGGGGAATACGAGGATGCCGAAACGAAGGGGCATGGAAATCTCCGTGGGTTGACTTCGGGCAATCTACGGCATCATGGTTTGGCACGATTGCCATTCACCCCTCGTTTCAGGCCAAAACCCGATGCGCCGTATCGAAGTGCTTGCCTATCCCGACATCCAGCTCCTCGACGTCAGCGGACCGCTCCAGGTCTTTGCCAGCGCCAACGACTTCAAGCGGCAGGCGGGCGAGCCGGCCCCCTACGAGGTCGTGGTCGTCGCCGCCTCGCCCCGGATAAGGACCTCGGCCGGTCTGGTGCTGGAGGCCACGGCGCTGCCAACCCACAGAGGTGAGATCGACACGCTGCTTGTCCCCGGCGGATGGGGCGTCAACGCGGCCTGCGACGATGCCCAGCTGGTCGAATGGATTGCCAGCCGCTCGCGCGATGCCACGCGAACCGCTTCCGTCTGCAGCGGCGCCATGCTGCTGGCGACGGCTGGCCTGCTCGACGGCCGCCGCGCGGTGACCCATTGGGGACGCTGCGCGGAGTTCGCCCGGCGCTTTCCCGCGGTCCGCCTCGAACCCGATCCGATCTTCATCCGCGACGGCAATGTCTGGACATCCGCCGGCGTAACGGCGGGGNTCGATCTCGCCCTCTCCCTTGTCGAGGCCGACCTTGGCCGGCACACGGCGCTTGCCGTGGCGCGCGAATTGGTGGTCTTCCTGAAACGTCCCGGCGGCCAGGCGCAGTTCAGCCAAACCCTCAAGCTGCAGCAAGGCGACGGGCGCTTCGACCGGCTGCATGGCTGGATCCTCGAAAATCTGGCCGGCGACCTGTCGCTCACGCAGTTGGCCGACCACGCCAATATGAGCCCGCGCAGCTTCTCGCGGCGCTATCGCGAGGCCACGGGCCGGACACCCGCCCGCGCGATCGAGGAGATCCGGATCGAGGCGGCGCGACGGATGCTGGAGCGGGGCCAGCCCGTCAACCAGACGGCCCGCCGCTGCGGTTTCGGCTCGGAAGAAACCATGCGGCGCGGTTTTTTGCGCGTGCTGGGCACCAATCCGCGCGCCTATCGCGAGCGTTTCTGATCGCGACGGCTCGCGCCATTAAGCCGGCGGTCGACGCCGTAGAAATAGAGCCTCTCTAGCATTCAGGCGGGATGCTGTAGCTGGCTGAGCCCGCCATCGACAACGAGGGTCGCGGCGTTCATGAACGGGCATTCCTCAGAAATCATGAACACAGCGGCCAGCGCGATCTCGCGCGCCGAGGCAATGCGGCCGCCTGGATGCAGCGCCAGCGTCCTGGCGCGCGCGGCCGCCGGGTCGGCAAAGCTGTTCCAATAGTCGGTCGCCTTCTGCGTCTCGACATAGCCGGGCGCCAGGGCGTTCACGCGCACGCCCTGCCCGGCATATTCCAGCGCCAGCGATTTGGTCAGCCCAAGCAGCGCGTGCTTGGCCACGGGATAGGGGAAGGTATGAGGGATGATGGTGAAGCTGTGCGTCGAGGCGATGTTGAGGATCGCGCCACCGCCATTTGCGATCATTGCCGGCAGCACCGCCTTGGCGCAGTTCCAGGCGCCCTTGACGTTGACGTCGAAATTGCGGTTCCACTCCTCCTCGGTCGCCTCGAGCGGCGTCGAGAACACATTCATGCCGGCATTGTTGATCAGCGCGTTGATCGGCCCGATCGCGTCGGTCGCTTGACCGACGGCTGCGGCAATCGCGGCACCGTCGCTGATGTCGGCTGAGACATGCCCGACATGGCCCTGCGGCGCTGCTAGGCCGGCGACCGCTTTGTCCAGCAGCGCGCCGTCGCGATCGACCAGGAACAGCCTTGCCCCTTCGGCGAGGCAAGCTTCAGCGATGGCAAGCCCAATGCCTTGCGCGGCGCCGGTGAGGAAGATGCGTTTGCCGGACAGGCGCTCAGCCATAGCTGTCACTCCACTGGAAGATGGTCAGCGCCGGCCCAGTGCCGACGAACGCAGATTGTCGAGCAAAACGGCAAGCAGCAGGATCACGCCGCGCACAATGTATTGGTAGAACGCCGGGATGTTGAGCAGGTTCATGGCGTTTTCGGCGATGCCCATGATCAGCACGCCGACGATGACGCCCGACATGGTGGCGCGGCCGCCGGCAAGCGAGACGCCGCCGAGCACGCAGGCCGAGATGACCGAGAGTTCAAGCCCGACCGCCGCATTGGGCTGGCCCGACGTGATGCGCGAGGCCAAAAGGATGCCGGCGATGCCACAGACCACGCCCTGCAGAGCAAAGATCCAGATGCGCGTCCAGTCGACATTGACGCCGGCCAGGCGCGAAGCCTCCGGGTTACCGCCGATGGCCAGCGTGTTCTTGCCGAACACGGTACGATTGAGGACAAAACCGAAGATGCAGAACAGCACGGCCAGGACCCAGACCGGCGTCGGAATGCCGAACAGCTTCGACAGCGCCAGTTGGTAGAAATCCGGGCTGTTGATGCCGACGGCGCGGCCATCGGATGCGATCAGCGCAAGGCCGCGCACGATCTGCATGGTGGCAAGCGTCGTGATCAGCGCGTTGATGCGGAATTTGGCGATGACGACGCCATTGATGAAGCCGACGAAGGCGCCGCAGGCGATTGCCGCGAGAAGCCCGAGCAGGATCGAACCGGTATAGTTCGACGCCATTACCGCGACCATGCCGGCAAAGGCGACGATGGAGCCGACCGAGAGGTCGAAGTCACGCGCGGCAAGGCAGAACATCATCGTGCAGGCGACAATGCCGACGGTGACCACCGACTGCAGCAGGCCGAGCATGTTGCGGTCGGTCAGAAAATTCGGCACCAGCAGCGACACCAGCGCGAAGGCGACGATGAAGATCACGACGAGGCCCTGTTCGCCGAGCAGGATCTTCTTCAACTGATCGGTCATGGCAAAGATCCTCAGGATGCGATCGCGTCGGGGGTTTTCTGATCGGGAAGAGCGGCGGCCAGGATCGCTTTTTCGGCGAACTGGTCGCGCGCGAGTTCGGCGCTGATGCGCCCGCCGCACATCACCAGGATGCGGTCGCAAATGCCCATCACTTCCGGCAGTTCGGACGAGACGACGACGATCGCCATGCCGTCTTTGGCAAGCTGGTAGAGCAGTTCGTAGATTTCCGCTTTGGCGCCGACATCGATACCGCGTGTCGGCTCGTCGACGATAAGCACGCGCACGCCCTGCTCCGACAGCCAGCGGCCGAGAATGACCTTCTGCTGGTTGCCACCGGAGAGGTTGATGATGTCCTGCTTGCGCGACGGCGTGCGCACCTTGAGCTTCTTGATGAAGGTCTCGGCGGTGGCGATCTCGCTAGCGCGGTTCAAGATTCCGAAGCGTGTGTGATGACGCCGCGACGAGATGTTGATGTTCTCCTCGATCGAGCGGCCCTGGATGATGCCGTCATGCTTGCGGTCTTCCGAGCACAAAACGATCCCGGCGCGGATCGCGTCATGCGGATCGGTGGCATGCACGACCTTGCCATCAACGGTAATGGTGCCACCTGAGCGCGGGTCGGCGCCGAACACCAGCCGCATCAGTTCCGAGCGCCCCGCGCCGATCAGGCCGAAGAAGCCGACGATCTCGCCCGCCCTCGCCTCGAAGCTGGCGGGCGTCGTCAGTTTTACTCCGCAAACAGCGTCGACCTTCAGCCGGACATCGCCGGCCGGGCGTGGGCGAAACCCCCAGATATCGGAGATTTCGCGGCCGACCATTTCGGCGACGACCTGGTCGCGTGTGACGTTTTTCAGCGACGCATGGTGCGCCGCGAGCTTGCCGTCGCGCAGCACGGTCAGGCTGTCGCAGAGGCGGAACACTTCGTCCAGCCGGTGCGAGACATAGATGATGACCTTGCCCTCGCCGCGCAGGCGGTCGATCAGGGCAAACAGGATTTCGCTTTCGCGCGACGACAATGACGAGGTCGGCTCGTCCAGAGCGATGACGCGCGCGTCGAGCATGATCGCCTTGGCGATCTCGACCATCTGGCGCTCGCCGATCGACAGCGTCTTGACCTTGCGGCTGATATCGATGTCGATGCCGGCTGATTTCAGCTTGGCGCCAACATCGTCCAGCATCCTGGCACGGGCGATGATGCCGGCGTTGGCGGGGAAGCGGCCGAGGCTGAGGTTTTCGGCAACAGTGAGCTCGGGAACCAGCTGCAGTTCCTGGTGGATGACGATGACGCCATTGTCGAAGGCATCTCGCGTCGTTGCATAGGCTTGCATCTTGCCGTCGATGAGGATCTCGCCGTCATCGGCATGCTGGTCGCCGGACAGGATCTTGATCAGCGTGGATTTGCCGGCGCCGTTCTCGCCCATCAGGCCGTGCACGGCGCCCTTGTCGACGCCGAACGAGACGTCCGACAGCGCCTTGACGCCCGGATAGGTCTTGGTGATTTCCGAGAAGTCGAGAAAGGACATGGGGCGCCTATCCTTTTGCCATGCCAAACAGGCGGCGACTGTGAGCCGCCGCCTGTTTGTACAGGGAGGATTATTCGATGCCGAGACCCTTGCGGACCGTCTGGTAGTCGTCGCGCTTGGCCAGCGCACCGGCGGTCAGGATGAGCTTCTCGGGTTCCTTGTTGTTGGCGACCCAGTCATACATGTTGAGCGCAGTCTCGTAGCCGTGACGCTTCGGCGAGATGATCACCGTGCCGACGAAGCCGGTGGCGGTCGGCTTCTTGAACTCGTTGATCGCCGAATCCGCGCCGCCAATGCCGACGCCGATCACGTTTTCGGCCGGGATGCCGACGCTTTCGGAAGCGCGCACGGCGCCGAGAACGGCTTCGTCGTTGAGGCCGAAGGAGACCCACTTCTTGATGTCGGCATGGGCGTTGAGTACCACCGTCGCCGCATTGAGCGCAGCCTCGGTATCGGTCTTGGCCTGCGGCGCGTCAAAGATGTTTTCGGCCTTGAAGCCGTTGGCCTTCAGCACCGAAATGGCGCCTTCGACCCGGTCGACGGCGGTCGGCAACTGATCATAGGAGACACGGATGGCGCCGACCTCGTCGGCCTTCCAGCCGCGCGCCTTCATTTCGTCGACGATCGCCTGGCCGACGGCCTCGCCGATCTTGGTCGCCGAAATGCCCATATGCGGCACGTCTTCCAGCGCCTTCCCGTCTGCGCCGACCAGACGGTCATCAACCGTCATCAGCTTGAGATTGTTGGCGGCGGCCTTGGCGACGATGCCGGGGCCGAGCTTCACATCAGGCGTGCAGACGATGAAGCCTTGCGCGCCCTGCGCGCCGAGATTGTCGATCGCCGACATCAGCTTCTCACCGTCCTCGGCGCCGATCTTGACCAGGGTAAAACCCTTCTCCTTGGCGGCCTGGTCGGCGAACTTCCATTCGTCCTGGAACCACGGCTCCTCGGGCTGTTTGACGATAAAACCTATCTTGGTGTCCTGAGCATATGCAGCGATGGTCGTGACGGACAGCACGGCAAGGGCGCCCGCGACGAGCGCGGTCTTCAGAAGTCGCATGATTACCTCCCAGCGATGGCCGGGCGCTCAGCCCGGATGCAGAGTCTCTAATTCTTTTTATCATACTCGTCAATTGATCTGGTATGATAATTGAGCTACATGCTCCGACCAGGGATCGTTGGCGCAAATCATCCGCATCCGGTAAGGCCGGGGACGTGAGATCAGTGGTTTCGCCGCCTTGGAGGAGGGCTGAGGTGACCGAAACTTCGAAGAAGGCATCAGGCGACACCCGCCGCCCGCGCGTCATGCCCGATGTGACCAAGGCGCTTGCCTCAGACATCTTTTCCGGACGCTATCCCGCCGGCTCGTCCCTGCCGACCGAAAACGAGCTCGGCGTCGAATATGGCGTCAGCCGCACCGTCATCCGCGAGGCGCTGAAGGTGCTGGCCGCCAAGGGGCTGGTGCTGTCGCGACCGCGCATCGGCACGGTTGTATGTGAACAGGACAACTGGAACATCATCGACCCGCAGGTGCTGGCCTGGCACGCGCCGCATGCGCTGGACGACAAATTGTTCGACGCCATCCTCGAAACGCGCCGCGCCATCGAACCTCTGGTAGCTGAACTGGCGGCGACTCGTGCGACGCTGCAGGAGATCGCCGATCTCGAAGCCGCCTGGCGCGGCATGGCCAATGCCGGCGAGGATCTCGCCGCCTTCTCGCGCTCGGACATCACCTTCCACCAGATCGTCTATGCCGCGAGCCACAACCCGATCTTCCGCCAGATCGGCAATCTGATCGACACCGGGCTGAAATTCTCGCTCGAAGCAACGGCGACCATTTCGCTCGCCCGGCGCATGGAAGCGGTGGCGGCGCACCGTGAGGTGGTCGAGGCGCTGCGCATGCGCGATGCCGCGGCGGCGCGTGCGGCGGCAGGCCGGATCCTCGACCTTGCGGCGCGCGACCTGGTCAGCGCCAAGAAACTCAAGAACAACTGAGACCAGCATGAAAATCATCTCGCTCACCACCTACATCGTCCCGCCGCGCTGGCTGTTTCTGAAGATCGAGACTGATGCCGGCGTCACCGGCTGGGGCGAGCCTGTGGTCGAAGGCCGTGCGCTGACGGTCGAGGCAGCGGTCAAGGAACTTGGCGATTATCTGATCGGCAAGGACCCGCGCCTGATCGAGGACCATTGGACGGTGATGCATCGCGGCGGCTTCTACCGCGGCGGGCCGATCCTGATGAGCGCCATTGCCGGCATCGACCAGGCGCTGTGGGACATCAAGGGCAAGGCGCTCGGCGTGCCTGTGCACGAACTGCTCGGCGGCAAGCTGCGCGACAGCATCAAGGTCTATTCCTGGATCGGCGGCGACCGGCCGGCGGAAGTGGCTGCGGGCGCCAGGGAAGTGGTTTCGCGCGGTTTTCAGGCGCTGAAGATGAATGGCACCGAGGAACTGCAGATCGTCGACAGCCATGACAGAATAGATGCGGCTGTCGAACGAGTCGCCATGGTGCGCGAGGCCGTTGGGTCCAACATTGGCATCGCCGTCGATTTCCACGGCCGCGTGCATCGGCCGATGGCGCGCATGCTGGTCAAGGAGCTCGAACCCTACCGGCTGATGTTCATCGAGGAGCCGGTGCTCAGCGAAAACCGCGAGGCGCTGAAGGAGATCGCAGCGCTGGGCTCGACGCCGATCGCGCTCGGCGAGCGTCTTTACAGCCGCTGGGATTTCAAGTCGGTGTTCGAGCAAGGCGCCGTCGATATCATCCAGCCGGACCTGTCGCATGCCGGCGGCATCACCGAATGCCGCAAGATCGCGGCGATGGCCGAGGCCTATGACATTGCGGTGGCGCCACACTGCCCGCTCGGGCCGATCGCGCTTGCCGCCTGCCTGCAGCTCGATGCCGTCAGCTACAACTGCTTCATCCAGGAACAGAGCCTCGGCATCCACTACAACGCCGCAAACGATTTGCTCGACTATGCCGCCAACAAGGACGTCTTCCGCTACGAGGATGGCTATGTCGCAATCCCCGATGGTCCCGGCCTCGGCGTCGAAATCGACGAGGACTACGTCAAGGAACGCGCCAAGGAAGGCCACCGCTGGCGCAACCCGGTCTGGCGTCACAAGGACGGCTCCTTCGCCGAGTGGTAGTCCGGCCGACCTTGCGGCCAGGCCTTCAGGACCTCGGGTTCGATTTCGCGGTGGCGCCAGCGTAACGCAGGCCTCTGATGGGCCGCAGCGCCGAGCACCAGCGCATGGGAACCGTCGGCGCCGGCAAGCCGCAACTCGCTGACCGCCTGGGTTGCCGCAAGCGATCGAAAGCAGTCGCTATCCATGGAACATGGCGGATGTCCTGTTCTCATCGACCTTTTCTTGGCCCGCCAGCCGCGTCACCTGCCCGCGGCGTGCCGGCCTGCGTTCCTGCCGGAGAAGATGCAGCTGCCGAGAAATGTCCCTTCCAGCGCATTGTAGCCGTGATAGCCGCCGCCACCGCCGCCGGCCACCTCGCCTGCCGCATAGAGCCCGGCAATGGGTTCGCCATTGCCGTCGAGAACCTGCGAATTGAGATTGGTGTGCAGGCCGCCAAGCGTTTTGCGCGTCAGGATGTTGAGGCGCACCGCGATCAGCGGCCCGTGCCTGGGATCGAGTATCTTGTGCGGCTTGGTCACCCGGAAGATCTTGTCGCCAATGTAGTTGCGGGCGCCGCGGACGGCTGTGACCTGCGCATCCTTGGTATAGGCATGGTCGACCTCGCGATCGCGCGCCACGATCTGCGCGTTGAGCCGGTCGTAGTCGAGCAGATTGTCGCCTGACAGCGCGTTCATGCCGGCGACCAAGTCGGCCAGGTTGTCGCGGACGACGAAGTCCTCGCCCTTTTCCAGGAACGCTGCCACCGATGGTGGCGCCTTGCCGCCGCGCCGTTTCTTCAGCACGGCCCGCCAATCCTTGGCCGTAAAGTCTAGGTTTTGCTCCGAACCCGACAGCACGAACTCCTTCGAAGCGATCGTCTTGCTCAGCACGAACCAGGAATAATCGTGTCCCGTCGACAGGATACGCTTCAAGGTGCCGAGCGAATCGAAGCTCGGGAAGAACGGCGCCTCCATGCGTTGTCCCAGAGCATCGAACCATAGCGGCGACGGCGCCGACAGGATGCGGATGCCGTGGTTCGGCCAGATCGGATTCCAGTTCTTGATCCCCTCGACATAGTGCCACATGCGGTCGGCGTTGATGACGGCCCCGCCGGCGTCCTGGGTGATCGCCACCATGCGGCCGTCGACATGGTGCGGCACGCCGGCAACCATACGCTTCGGCGCTGGCCCCAGCCGCCGGACCGGCCAGACCTTGCGAACCAACTCATGATTGCCGCCGATGCCGCCGGAGGTGACGATCACGACACCGGCCGAAAGGTCGAAATCGCCGACGGCCGTGCGGCTCGACTGCTTGCCGCGCTCGACATCGGATGCCTCCAGGATTTCGCCCGCGACGCCGGTGACCGCGCCGTTGGTCTTGATCAGCCGGCTGACCTGATGACGGAATTTCAAAGTGATCAGCCCTTTGGCGACGTGCTCGCGCACGCGCCTTTCGAACGGCGCGACCACGCCCGGCCCAGTGCCCCATGTCAGGTGGAAGCGCGGCACTGAATTGCCGTGGCCATTGGCCAGCGCGCCGCCGCGCTCGGCCCAGCCGACCACCGGCCACCAGCGCATGCCCATGGCGTAGAGCCACGGCCGCATCTCGCCGGCGGCGAAATCGACATAGGCTTCCGCCACTTTCCTTGGCCAATGGTCCTCGGGCCGGTCGAACTGGGCAGAACCCAGCCAATCCTGCCAGGCGAGGTCGCGGCTGTCCTTGATGCGCAGGCGGCGCTGCTCGGGCGTGTTGACCAAAAACAGGCCGCCGAGCGACCAGAATGCCTGGCCGCCGAGAAAACCGCCACCCTCTTGCTCGACGATGATCACGCGCTTTCCGGCATCGCCGAGTTCCGCGGCTGCGGCCAGGCCGGCCAGCCCGCCGCCAACGATGATTGCGTCCGCGTCAGCCATTGTCGTAGCTCCTGTGCCGGCTTTTGTTTTCGAGATCGGATGCTCGTTGCTAGCCGCGCAGCGCGTTCCAGATAATGCGCGGCAGCTTCAGGAGGCTCGGCTGGTAGTTGAACTCGGTGATCAGGCGGCCGACCATGTGTGCCCTTTTGTGGGTCAGGAACCAGGCCGGCTTCGGCATGATGCGGAACGGCGCTTCGAGCACGCTGCGTTCCGGTCTGTCGAACAAATAGGTGTTGTGGACGACGCCGATGCCGCTCTGCACGTCGTCGAGCGTGTGGCCAGGGAAAGCACCCCAGGTCGGGCGCAGCAGCGCGAACAGAACGCCGCTCCAGGAATTGATGCCGATGCCGCCATAGCGCAGTTCGGCAATGATTTCCTCGAAGCGCTGCCGGCCGATCTCGGCGATCGTCCTGGGATGGATGAGGATGTTGGCGGCAAGCGTGCCGTGCAGCTTTTCATTGGCGTAGGCGACAGCGGCGCGCAGATAGGATTCCGCATTGCCCGCCGGCAGCCGCATGACGCTGAGCGCCGGCGCGAACACCTCGGCATTTTCGAGATAGGTATCCGTGCCCGGCCGGAACGGCACCACCACGCAGGCCGGCCCGCCGGGCCGCTCGAATTTCTGTACGCTGTCGGCATGCGCCTCGAAGGCGGCGAGGCGCTCGGTCGCGCCGGGATAATAGGCCGGGCGCGACGGGGCTTTCTGCATCACCTTTTCGAGTGCTGCCAAAAGCGCATCGGATTTGCCCCAGCCTTCGGGCAACACGAGCATTTGGCAGGCGATGCAGTTGAAACCGGAATTGTTGAGCTTTTGGGTAGCGATCAGTTCGGCGTGGTAGGCGATATCGGCATCCGACCATGGGCCGGGCACCACGATGGTGGGTGCCACGCCGCCAAGCTCCGAGGTGATACGCCGGCTGTTGCGTGGCGTGCCCGCCGCCTTGTTCTTGCGGCCCTCCTCGCCAGGCCCCCAGACGATCGCGTCATGCGAGGCGGCGGCACCGGTGATGTGGATGTCGTCGACGAGATCGTGGTTGCACAGATACGCGCCGACATCGGCGCCACCGCGCACGATGCGCAGCGCACCGAATTCGATCAGCGGCCGCAGCGCCGGCCGCAGGAAATCGATCAGATAGTCGTTGACTAGGTTCATCTTGAGCAGAACCACCTGGTGCTCGACCAAAAGCTTGTGCAGGCAGTCGAGCGGCGCGATCGAGGCGACGTTGCCGGCGCCGAGCACGAGGCCGATCTTGCCCTTGCGGCTGGTGCGCGGCGCGTCATAGGCCGAGGCGGTGTTTGCGGCGAGGTTCGCCTTGGTCACGCCGGGCTGCATCCAGATCTCGGCCTTCAGCCCGGTGAACAGCACCTTGTCCCAGAGCGAATTCGGAACCACCGTCACAGCCACCTGTCCGTTGGGCAAGGTGCGAACCGGCAGACTGTCAAGGAACTTCTTGCCCTCCATCAGGCTCAGCGTGTGGATGAACTGGTTGCAGCCATCCATCAGCGCCGCCGGGCCAGCCAGCCATTCCTCACCTTCCAGCGGCGAGCCGGTCGGGATGCCCTTCTTGCGCGTCGCGGTTTTGACCCACGCCTCGGCGACCTCGCGGATGTGATCCTTGACCTGCCGCAGCAAGGCGATCCGCTCGCCATTCGAGGTCTGCGCCCAGTCGTCCTTCCTGGCGTCGAGATCGGTGAGCGCGAGGTCGAGTTCGGCTGCCCATTCAGGCTGCACGGGCTGGGTTTTGACTGCCTTGGCAACCATCCTATCCTCCTCCACTTCGATCTCTTTGTTTGACGCAATTCCTGTGGGAAAACCGCTTCACACTTTTCCTGGAATTGCTCTACGAAAACGGCAGTGCGGCCCATTGCTCGACGAATTTCCCGCCGGAATAGACCTGGATCGAACCGAACTGCTGTAGCACGAATTCGCTCTGGGTCGGACGCAGGAAGGCGTAGTCGTCAGGCCCGACATTGACGTTGTCGGGCAGCGCCATGAATTGCTGATTGGTCGAAAAGCCGAACGTCTTGTCGGTCTTCATCCCCACGGGATGGACGGGCTTCGCCATCCATTTTCCGCCATAGAGAAAACAGCCGCGCCGCGGCAACAGCCCGAGCTTCTGCAGCAGCCAGGAGCGCTGGTCGAGGCCCGGCGCCTGGACATCGACCACTTTCAGGATCGGCGTCGCGATGAATGCGGCAGACCGCAATTGGCTGAGGCTCGGCACATCGAAATCGGTCGGCAGCATAAAAGCCGATCCGATGGACAATTCATTGGCGCCGACCCAGCTGTCATAGAGCAATGCGGTGCTGCTGCCGCCAAGATTGAGGATCTTGCGCTGGTCGGCGGCAAGGCAAGCGACATACTGGCGAAACAGGCTGATCGCCTTGACGCGCGCCTTGGCCGGTCCTCCCAGCAGTTTGGGGATATGGCCGATATGCGCCTCGTAGGCCATGACGCCTTCGCATTTCAGCCGCGGGTAATTCGCCAACGCGGAAACTGCCCGGGCCAGTGAGTCGGGATCGCTGATACCGCCGCGATGAAGGCCGACATCGACCTCGAAGCAGACGCGCAGCTCGCGGTCGAGCTCGGCGGCAAGCGAGCCATAGGCGGCCAGCCGCTCCTCGGTATCGATCAGCCAGACGATGCGCGACGTAGCTTCGCCGAGCCCGGCGAGAACGCCCTTCGTCAGCGCGTGCCTGGCGCCGGCAACCGGCATCGGCTTGCCCAACAGGAGATCGACTTGGGGAAACACTTTCAGCATCTCGGCGCTGATCGGCAGATGAAAGGTCATCAGCCTGTCGGTCGCAAACGCAGCGCGGATATGGTCGATCAGCGGCAGGCATGGCAGCGACTTGTCGACGAGGCGCAGATCGAGGCCCGTGGCGAACTTCGCCTTGATCGCAGCGATGTTGTGATCGAGCCGGTCGAGATCGAGCACCAGGCAAGGCTGAAAGATCCCGGCTGCCCTGAGCGCGCCCGACATTTCCGCGAAATAGGTGTCGGTCAGGCTCATGCCGCGACGCCGAGCAGCCTGGCAATATAGGGCGACACGAAGCGGTTGTCCGGGTCCATCTCGCGGCGGACCGCCATCGCATCGTTCCAGCGCGGATAGAGCGCGCTCAATTCCCTTGATGTCAGGCTGTGCATCTTGCCCCAATGCGGGCGGCCGCCGCGCTTCCTGAAGATCGGCTCGGCGGCGTTGAAGAACGCCATCGGATCGCGCTCGATGCCGTGATGGATGGCGATGGAACAGGTCGGGCGCTTGTAGAAGGGGCTGAGCCAGACATTGTCGGGCGCGACGACGCGCACCTCCATCGGAAAATAGACCTCTGGAAACCGCGTCTCGAGCAGCGCAATGATTTCGCTGAGTGCGGCCGCCCCTTCCTCGAACGGCAGGTGGTATTCCATTTCGTTGAACTTGACGTTGCGCTCGGAGGTGAAGACCTTCAGCCACTCCTCGATATAATCCTCGGCCGGCACCTTGGCGAAGGCCGAGCCGATGAGACGGCGGCGCAGCCAAGGGAGCCAGCTGAGATAGTCGCGCAGTTTTCTCAGCGTCGTCACCGCATCGTCGTCTTCCGTCGGCGGACGCACAGTCGCCGGCGCCTCGGTGATGTCGCTGGCAATCAGCAGCGCCTGGCCCGAAAACGGCACGTAGTAGAACTCGGCCGAACGATGCGCCGTCATGGTGCTTTCGAATTGCGCAAGCACATCGGCGATCGGCGCCGTCCAGCGGCGGTGCCGCATCCGGTAGCTCGCCACGTTGCGGATCGTCACTTCGGTGACGGCGCCGAAAGCGCCGAGCGAAGCGCCCATGGCTTCGATCATGTCGGGGCTCTTGGCACGGTCGAACTCTTTCAGCGCGCCACGCCCGTCGACGATCTGCATCGCCTCGAGCTGGGTGTGGTACGCGCCAAGTGTGATGCCCGAGCCGTGCGTGGCGGTGCCGAGCGCCCCGCCGAACGCCTGCTTGTCGATGTCGCCCATGTTCGGCAGCGCCTGGCCGACGCCGTGCAACAGCTTTGCCAGCGCGCCGATCTTCGTGCCGGCGCCGACCCGCGCCGTCAGTTTTTCGGGATCGTGCGACCTCAGGCCCTCGAAGCGGTCGAGCGACAGGATGGTGCCGTCATTCTTGACCAGCGGCGTAAAGGAATGGCCCGTGCCGACAAATCGAACTGGTCCCGGCGAGTTGCGAATGGCACCACTCAGCTCATCGAGACTCTGCGGTTCGGCAAAAGCCTGCGGCGTGGCCGTGACATAGCCCGACCAATTGCTCCACTGGCTGATAGCCTCTCCCACGATCCCTCCCTGGGGCGCCGGCTTTGCCGGTCTTTCTCCTAGCGCTAGATAATATGATACATAGTCAGCTTTTCCGGATATGATACATTGTCAGCTTTCTGTCAACCTGGCAATCGGAGGTGTCTTGCGTCCGCCGGCCGCATTATCTACAGCGACGCACGCTGAGCCGGCGTCGGCATTGAACGCAGTTCGTTGCCCCTTCAAGCCAGCCCAAACGTTTCCACGGCCCGCATGATGCCGCGCAATTCGGCCAAGCCCTTCAGGCGGCCGATCAGCGAGTAGCCGGGATTGATCCTTGTCTTGCCGATATCGTCGGCGAGCAGGTGGCCATGGTCCGGCCGCATCGGGATTTGCCAGTCGGCGCGGCCCTCCTTGCGGCGGCGCGCCTCCTCCTGCATCAGCGCCAGGATGACATGCGCCATGTCGGTGCCGCCTTCGAGATGCTCGGCCTCGTAGAACGAGCCGTCATCCTCGATGGTGATGTTGCGCAGATGGGCGAAGTGGATGCGGTCGGCGAATTCCTTGACCATGGCGACGATGTCGTTGTCGGCGCGCGTGCCGTAGGACCCGGTGCAGAACGTCAGCCCATTGGCCTGGCTGTCGACGGCATTGAGAATGAAACGCGCATCCTCGGCGGTCGAAACGACGCGCGGCAGGCCGTAGAGCGAAAACGGCGGATCGTCGGGGTGGATACACATGCGCACCCCCTCCTCTTCCGCCACCGGAATGATCTCGCGCAGGAACCACGCGAGGTTGTCGCGCAACTCCTTCGGCCCGATTCCGTCATAGTCCGCAAGCGCCTCGCGAAAACTGTCGCGGTCATACTTGCGCTCTGTAGCCGGCAGGCCGGCGATCAGATTGCGCTCGATCTGGTCGATCTTCTCGGGCGGCAATTCCTTCAGCCGCGCTTCCGCCTGCGCAATACGCGCCGGCGTGTAGCTGTCAGCTCCGTTCTTGCGCTTCAGCACGAACAGATCGTAGGCGGCGAAATCAACGGCATCAAAACGCAGGGCGTAGCCTGTCGTCGGCAGCCGGTAGGCAAGATCGGTGCGGGTCCAGTCCACCACCGGCATGAAATTGTAGCAGATCGTGGCGATGCCGGCCTTGGCCAGCGCGCGGATCGAATCGCGGTAATAGCCGGCATAGCGCTCGCGTTCCTGCGCGCCGATCTTGATGGAATTGTGGACCGGAATGCTCTCGACGACCGACCAGGTCAGTCCTGCTTCCTGGATAATGCGCTTGCGCTCCAGCACTTCGGCCTCAGGCCACGCCCGGCCGTCATAGATATGGTGGAGCGCCGAGACCACGCCGGTGGCGCCCGCCTGCTTGACATGATCGAGCGTCACCGGATCATCGGGCCCATACCAGCGCCAGCATTGTTCCATTTTCGGCTTTCCTTCTGCGAGAGGTTGGCAACTTATTGTTGGACCCCGATGGGAGTCGATAGAAAATGGAGGAGTTTTTAGAAATGATGGATTTCGACGGCAAGGTCGCCCTGGTGACCGGGACGACCGGAATCGGCCTGGCAACCGCCACACGCCTTGCGGCCGGTGGCGCCGCAATCATCGCCTGCGGCATCGACCGCGCCGCCAACGCGTCATTGAAAGCGCAACTGGAAAGCACTGGAGCAGCAGCGCTGGTCATCGACACCGACGTCGCCGTTTCCGATCAGGTGCGCGACGCGGTCGCGGCTGGCGTCGCGAAGTTCGGCGGCCTGGATGTCATCGTCAATTCAGCCGCCGTCCATCCCTATGGCACGGCGACGACCACCGACTGGGAAACCTGGAACCGAACGATGACGGTCAATGTCGGCTCGATCTACCTGACCGCGCATTTCGGCATTCCGGAAATGATCAAGCGCGGAGGCGGCGCCATCGTCAACGTCGCCTCGGTGCAGGGCTTTGCCTGCCAGCAGAACGTCGCCGCCTATGCCACGACCAAGGGCGCCATCCACACGCTGACGCGCTCGCTGGCGCTCGACTACGCGGCATCAGGCATCCGCGTCAATTCGGTCAGCCCGGGCTCGATCCGCACGCCGATCCTGGAGAAGGCTGCGCGCGGTGACGGCGGCAGCGATGCCGATGTCGAAGAGGCCTACAAGCGGTTCGGCGCGGCGCATCCGCTCGGCCGTATCGGCGAACCGGAGGAAGTGGCGGAACTCATCGCCTTCCTGTGCTCGTCGAAGGCCGGTTTCTGCACCGGCGCGGACTACAGGATCGATGGCGGCCTGACGGCAGGTATTGGCGTGAAGTAGCGCTATGATGGCGTTCTGCGCGCTTGCAGGCAATCGGTGTCCGACCGCGCTACAGCTTCCACATCCGCTTGGCATTGCCCGACAGCAATTTCGTCCTCTCCTCAGGGCTGGCGCCCGCGATCAGCGCGTGTGTCGCCGCCACCCAGGTGGCAAGGCCACCGCCAAGCGTGCACACCGGCCAGTCGCTGCCCCACACGACGCGGTCCCAGCCGAAAATGCCGATCGTGTGCTCGACATAGGGGCGCAAGGTCTCGACGGTCCATGAGCCGGCATCGGCATAGGCGACGACGCCGGAGATCTTGCCGATGACATTGGGACGCCGCGCGATCTCGGTCAAATGCTCGCGCCACGGATGTTCCGCACTGGCCTTGATGTCGGGCACGCCGCAATGGTCGAGCACGAACTGCACATCCGGCGCCAGATCAGCGAGCGCAACCGCCCTTGGAATTTGATGCGGCAGGACGACGAGGTCGAAGGTCAGGCCTGTGCCGGCAAGCCGCTTGATGTTTTCGCGAAACAGCGCGCTGTCCGAAAGCTCGTCCGGCATGACGTGCAGCACGCGGCGGAACCCCTTGACGAAGGGATCGGCCTGCTGGCGCTCGAGATAGGCGGCGAAACCGGCCTCCTCCGGGCGGCAGGAGGCGATCGCCCCGCGCAACAGACTGCCCTTCTCCAGCGACTGCGCCTTCACATGGCTGGTCTCGGCCTGGATGTCGGCTTGATCGACATCGACCTCCATGTGCAACGCGGCCTCGATGCCGGCGCGGCGGGCCTGGATCGCATATTCCGCATGCGGGAAATCGCGGTTGAGCGCCGGCACGCCGCCAAGCCAGGGATAGCGCAGCGCCGACAGGTCGATCAGGTGTAGATGGGTGTCGATGATCATGGCTGTCCTCCTCGGTGATTTCAGATCATCGCCAAATGCCTAAGCCCAGCGCATGACATACTTTGGCTCAGGCCCGCTTCGGGATCTCTTTGTCCTCGAGCAGCAGCGTCAGCCCCATGGCGACGAAATAGAGCGCCGCCACCCAGATGAACATCACGTTGAAGCCACTGGAGTAGTGGTCGAGCACCACCTCACGGATCGCGTCCGGCAGGCTCGATGCGAGGTGCGGGGTCAATCCATTCAGGCCCTGTGGCAACAATACGGCGGCCTCAGTGGGAAGCTCGGCTGTCTGCCGGTTCAGCGCCCAGATCATCACCGCGCCGTTCAGCGCCAGTCCGAGCGATGCTCCGAGCGTCCGCGCCTGGGTGATCAGCGACGTCACCGCGCCGATATCCTGCAGGGGTGCCGCCGCCTGGATCGCCACAATCAGCACCTGGAACTGAAGACCCATGCTGATCCCGAACACAGCCATCATCGTCGCCAGCACCCAGATCGGCGTGTGCTGGCTGGTGAGGACGAAGCCCAGCATCAGGAGCCCGCCAATGCCCATCGCCACAACCGGCATCCATTTGTAGCGTCCGGTGGCGGCAATCACCCGCCCGGCGACGATCGAGATGACCATCGATGTCAGTGACGCCGGCAGGAACAGGAAGCCGACTTCGGCCGGGCTGAGGCCCGTCAGCGTCTGCATGTAGAGGGCGAAATAGAAGAACATACCCAGCGTCACCGTTCCGGCGACCAGCGACACGCCCGAGACGATGCTGACCGTCGAATTGCCGAACAGCCGCAACGGCACGATCGGCTCTTCGGCCCGGCGCTCCACCATGATGAACAAGGTGATGGCGACTAGTGCCAGCAGCGGCAGCGCGAAGGTGATGAGGTCCGGTCCGCTGGGGTCGAGCACGTGGTAGCCCCAATAAACGATCGCCGTCGTGCCGGCGGCGAGCAGCACGCCGCCGAGATAGTCGATGCGGTGCCGCTTTTCGTTGAACCGGCTGCGCATGGCGAAGGCCAGCACCGCCAGCACGATGATCCCTATCGGCAAATTGACCAGGAACACCCAGCGCCAGCCGAACAGGCTGGTGATGTAGCCGCCGGCCAGTGGGCCGAGCACTGATGACAGCGCGAACACCGCCGAACTGTAGCCCTGATATTTCGCGCGGTCGCGCGGCGAAAACAGTTCGCCGATCATGGCGAAGGCCGAGACCATCAGGCCGCCGCCGCCGATGCCTTGCAGCACGCGCGCGGCGATGAGGCTCTCCATCGACCATGCCATGCCGCAGACCAGCGAGCCCAGCAGGAACAGGCCGATCGCCGTCAGCACGACATTCTTGCGGCCATACATGTCGCCGAGCTTGCCGTAGAATGGCGAGACCGCGGCGGTCGAGAGCAGGTAGGCGGCACCGACCCAGCCGAACAAATGCAGATTGCCGAGTTCGCCGGCAATGGTGGGCAAGGCGGTGACGACGATCTGCATGTCGATGGTTGCCATGAACATGGCGATCAGCGCGCCGAAATAGACGATCAAGGTCGTAAGGTCGGGCCTGACTTGGGCCTCCACGGGCGCTGTGTCCGGCAGCGTCTGCTCGACAGTCATCGGTGTCTCCGTAGCTTGGGGCGCGATTTATGTCCCCACAACCAAGAGGTGTCAATCAGATATGTGCGCGTAGCATATAATTGACATCAGCATATATTCTTGCTAACGCGCTATGGGATGAGCAGCAACGCATCCGGCAGTCCGGACCGATTTCCAGCCCTGTTCCAGACGCGCGGCGACCGGGATCTCGCCGATCTGGCGCGCGGCAGCGGCCTGTCCGAACCGGCGGCCGAGGCCGTGGCCGCCATCGATGCGGTAATGAGCAAGGTGCGCCGCTCGATCCAGCGCCGCGACTTCGGCCGCATGATCCTGGCGCGCGTAGACCCTTCGCTGGAAGTGAGCCATCTCGATGCGATCGGCGCCATCGCGAACAATCCGGTTTTCAGCGATAACCAGCAGGACGAGGTGACGGTTGGCCTCATCGCCGAGCGCCTCGAGATCGACCCGTCGCGCGCCAGCCGCATCTCGGCCGACCTCGTCGAGCGCGGCTATGCATGCCGTGTCGCATCGCAACGCGATGCCCGGCGCATCCGCCTCAAACTCACCCCCAAGGGCGAGCGCTTGGTGGCGGCGGTGCGCCAGACCAAATGGCGGATTTTCGCCGGATCGCTGGCACAATGGGATGAGCAGGACCTGGTAACGTTCGCCACCTTGCTGGAACGTTTCGCGGGATGGGTCATGGACGAAGCCGGGATGAAAAGATCCGCCGACGCCGTCAAGCAGTTGATGGACGAGATGCTGCCCGAAACGAAATAGGCGGCACGGCGTGGACGCTCACCCATGTATGCGAGCCCTTCGATAGCCCTTGACGCTCAGGTCGCGTCGGATCGTTATCGGTCGAAGAAACCGTCGTCCTCTTCCGACAGGTATTTCTTCGCCGCCTTGGCGTCGATGTCGAGGCCGAGTCCCGGAGCTTCGAGCAAGTCCACCATACTATCCCTGACGATCTGCCCCTTGGGCAGGCCGATGACGATGTCCTCCCACCACGGGTCGGAGGCGCTGGGATATTCGAAGGCGATGTAGTTGGCCGGCAGCGTGGCGCAGACATTGATCAGCGCGCCGAGGCCGAGCAGACCGTTCGCCGTGCCGTGCGGCGCCATCATGATCGAGTGCATGTATGCGTGCTCGGCCACCCATTTGAGCTCGGCGATGCCGCCGATGTCGGCGGGATCCGGACCGATGACGCGAACCGCCTGCGTCTCGATCAGTTCCTTGAAGTTATGGCGCAGGTAGATCTGCTCGCCCGTGTGGATCGGAGTGGACGTCGATGTCGTGAGTTCGCGGTAGGCCTGCGGATTGATCCACGGCACGTAGTCGCCGGTCAGCATATCCTCCAGCCACATCAGATTGTATTTTTCCACCGCCTGCGCGAAGCGGATCGCGTCGGGCAGGAACCAGCCGGGGCCGCAATCCAGCGCCAGCGAAACTTTGTCGCCGAGCACCTCCTTCATGGCGATGACGCAGTCGATCATATGCGCCATGCCGCGCTCGCTGATCTGCCCCTGGTCCATCGCGCCGTGATAGGTCGGCGGCTGGCGCACGCCATAATGGAAGTCGGGAACGCTGGTCTTCATGTTGGAGTGAAAGCTGATGCCTTGCTTGACCATGAAGAAACCTTCCGGCCGCTCCATCATCCATTTGACGTCGGCCGCGTAATCCTCCGGCCTGTCGCCGGTGCGCTTCTTGCGGATGGAGCCGTTGTAGACCCGCACCTTGTCGCGCACCTTGCCGCCGAGCAGCTTGTAGACCGGAACGCCTGCGGCCTTGCCGGCGATGTCCCACAGCGCATGCTCTATGGCGCTGACGGCGGCGCCGTAGGGCTTGAACGAGCCGCGCTGCCGGATCTTCAGCATCACGCGTTCGACATCCGTCGGGTCCTCGCCGATCAGCGCGTCGCGGAAATGCAGCACCCAGGGTTTCAGATAAGGCTTGGTGTGCTCGACCTCGCCGAGGCCATGGAGGCCTTCGTCGGTGACGATGCGCACGATGGGATGCTTGCCGATGACGGCACACCTGAGATCGGTGATCTTCATGATGTCCTCTATTTCACCGACGAGAAGGCGGTTGGCGCGAGAAACTGGCTGGAAATATTGGCCAGGATCGGGCCATCGCGCTCGGACTCGTCGCGGGCCTCGAGCCATGCCGGATCGGTGGTGAAGGCCTTCCATTTCACCTCGCGCTCGGCAAGGGATTCCCAGGCGACGAAATAGGTCAGTCGATTGCTGTTTTCGCCGACCACCGTGGTGAAGAACCCGGCCTGGCGGATGCCGTGCTTGTCCCACAGCGCCAAGGTATGGTCGTTGAAACGCTTGAGCAGCGCCGGCAGCCGGCCCGGCACGCAGTCGTAGATGCGAAGTTCGTAGATCATGGTTGATCCTTCTGTTTACTTCTCCCTTCGGGGAGAGGTGTAGCGTCAGCTCCAGGTGCGGTCCCAGGAGTATTCGTCGTCCCAGTGACCGGTCGGTTGCCAGATGCCGGTGACGCCGGGCTGCAGGTGCTGGCTGATCACTTCGTCGACGATGTCGTCGATGCCCAGACCAGGCTTGTCGGGCACGGTGATGAAGCCGTCCTTGACCAGCGGCTTGGGCAGGCCGGTGACGATATCGTCCCACCAGTCGACTTCGACGCTGTGATATTCGAGCGCCATGAAGTTTTCCGTCGCCACCGCGACATGCGCGGCGGCCATTGCCGCGATCGGGCTTTCCGCCATGTGAATGGCCATGGCAACGCCATGTTCCTGCGCCGCGTCGCCGATCTTCTTGGTCTCGAGAATGCCGCCGGTGGTCAGCAGATCCGGATGGATGACCGAGATGCCGGCGTTGAGCAGCGGCTCGAAGCCTTCCTTGAGGTAGATGTCCTCACCCGTGCAGATCGGCACCGAGGTCGCCTGCTGCAACTGCCGATACTGCTCGGTGTATTGCCAGGGGATCACGTCTTCGAGCCAGGCCGGTGCGTATTTCTCGATCCGCCGGGCGAGACGGATGCCGTCCTGCAGCGAGATATGACCGACATGGTCGATGGCGAGCGGGACCTCGTAGCCGATCACCTCGCGGACCTCGTGGATATACTGATCCAGCAGGTCGAGGCCCTTTTCGGTGAAATGGAGGCTGGTGAAGGGATGCGGCACGTTCTGCGCGTCATAGGCGGCGTTGCGCGCCCGGCGCTCGTCCAGCGTGAGTGCCGGGCCGCGAGCGGCATGGCTGCGGAAACCGTCGAGCACGCCGGCCGGCGCCACCACTGCGCCCGATATGTGCGAAATCTGCGCCAGACCGAGATCCATCTTGAGGAAGGTGAAACCGAGATCCATCCGCGCCTTGAGCCGCTTTCCGGTCTCGGTGCCGCTGGGCTTGTCCGCGTCGGTGTCGCAATAGACACGCACCTTGTCGCGAAACCGTCCTCCCAGCATCTGGTAGATCGGCACGCCATACGCCTTGCCGGCGAGGTCCCAAAGCGCGATCTCGATTGCCGAGACACCGCCACCTTGCCGCCCATGGCCGCCAAATTGTTTGATGCGGCGGAACAGCCGGTCGACGTCGCAAGGGTTCTCGCCCAGCAACCGGCTCTTCAGCATCAGCGCATAGGTCGCGCTGGCGCCGTCGCGCACTTCGCCCAGGCCGACAATGCCTTGATTGGTATAGATCTTGATCAGCGCCGAGGTGAACGGCGCGCCGACGATCTCGGCAACGCGCAGGTCGGTGATGCGCAGGTCGCTCGGCCTGGAGTTCGTATTTACCCGATTGAGCGCCTCGCCGGCGCTACCCGTCTTTGCCATGGCTTATCCTCGTTCTGATTGGTGGCGCCCCGCACCCCCGGCCTGCATAAGCGTTGCTAGCCAAGCACTATCTCGTGGGCCTGCAGGTAGTCTCGGTTCATCTCGACACCGAGACCCGGCTTCGACGCCAGCTTGAGGCTGCCGTTCGAGACATCGAGTGGCTCGTCGATGAGGTGATTATATTTGTCCAGGTTCCACTCCGACGTTTCGAGCTTGTAGAAGTTGGGAACCGTCATCATCACCTGCGCTCCCGCAACCACATTGATCGGTCCCGCGGCGTCATGGGGCGAGACCGGGATGTAGTAGGCTTCGCACAGGGCGGAAATCTTCTTCAGTTCGGTAATGCCGCCGGTCCAGGTAACGTCCGGCATGATGTAGTCCGCAAGCCTGTTCTCGAGCACCGGCACGAAATCCCATTTGGTGTGGCCGCGCTCGCCCCACGAGATGGCGGCACTGACCTTCTCACGCACTTGCTTGAGAGCATTGAGGCTTTCTGGCGGGCATGGCTCCTCGAACCAGTCGATCTGGCCGGCTTCCTCGAGGCTTCGGCAGAGGCGAATGGCGGTGGGGACGTCGAAGCGGCCATGCGCGTCGATGAGAATGTCGACATCGGGCCCCGCCGTTTCACGGATCAAAGCCGTTAGTTCGGCAGCCTCGCGCTCGTCCTTGCGGGTCATGCTGCCATCGAGGTAGCCGTCCCGCTGTTCGCGCGCCAAGCCGTCGGTGATGCGGCCCTGGTGGGGGAAAGGATCGAACTTCAGCCCGGTGTGTCCGGATTCGACGATGTCTCGAATTTCGCGGACCACAGCCTCCTTGCTGGTAAACTTGGCCTGGTTGGGATGGGTATAGAGCGCGATTTCATCGCGCACCGGTCCGCCCAGCAGCTCGTAGATCGGCTTGCCTAGAACTTTGCCGCGAATGTCCCAGAGCGCTATGTCGATAGCGCTCACGCATTCGACTGCGGCGCCGCGGCTGCCCATATAGGTGAAGCTGCGGAAAATCTTGTGCCAGAGATGCTCGATGCGCGCCGGATCCTCACCTGTCACGGCAACACCGATCTGCCGCAGGATCGTGCACAGCGCGCGGTTGGCGAGCCTTGTGGTGGTGGTGATTTCCCCCCAGCCACTGACCCCTTCGTCGGTCGTCACCTCGACGAACAGGAACTCTCCCCAATAGGAAGCATCGGACTTGATCAGCCACGGCCGAACGCTCGTGATTTTCATCTCTCAACTACCTCTGTCTGATGGCCGGACCAATGATTTTCTGGGCTGGAAGTTCTATCCGGCCCGAGCGGCGTTGCGCGCACGCATCTGTTCGAGAACGTGCCGGCCGGAACCCTCGACATGGCGGGCAATGAGTTCGGCCGCCTCGTCGGCATTTCCCGCTTTGATATGCGCGATGAGCTCGCGGTGTTCACGCATGATGGCGGCCCGCCGCGCGAGCGTGAAATTGAAACGCCGGCTCACGGCCCGCAGCACTTCGCGATGCTTCCACCAAAGCTCGGCGGCATGGCGGTTGTAGTGACGCTGGTACATTACGGTGTGGAAGGCGGTATCCAGTTCACTGTGCCGCAATGTGTCGGTGAAGTTGTTCTCTTCGATCAGAGCCTGGATGCGTTCGAGTTCGGCGATGTCCTCGCTGGTCGCCATGTTCACGAACCATCGCGTCAGGGCCGGCTCGATCAGGACTCCGATCTCGTAGATATCCCGGACGAAATCCTGATCTATGGGCCGGACGCGGGCGCCACGGTTGGCGACAAAGGTGACGAAGCCCTCCCCTCGCAACAGCTGCAGCGCCTCGCGTACGGGGTTGGTCGAGGTGCCGTGACGCCGGGCGAGATCGGTAACCACAAGTCGTTCGTTGGCGGCGAGCCGTCCCTCGATGATGTCTTCCCGGATCAGTTCATAAAGCGAGGCGCCCTCGCTGGACGCCCCGATGGGATCAATCCCCACGGGTGGCTCTGCTTTGAAATCGCTTGTTTCGGCCAAAGCCGGCTCCCCCGATTAGTACATCGCATGCTCGATATCATACACGCGTTTTGCAAACAATGTACGATCGGGTGCGTTGACAGGCAATCCACGATCTGAAAACGTACCAGATGATCGAAGGGATACATTGAGCAGAAGGACGCATCCCGCACGGTCGGACGAGCCCCTTGGCGCACAGCGGCATGGGAGAATCTGGGAGGATACTATGACGAGGATTACACTCGGCGGTGCCGTCCTGCGCGGCACTGTCGCCACTGCTTTGATGGCGTCGCTCATGTCGGGATCGGCGCTGGGTTCGCCGCCAGTCGATTTGAGCAAGTGGTCGCCGGAATATGTGCGCTCCATCGCCGGCACACAGGATTTCGACACGGCCGCCGATTGCGGCAAGGTCACTCCGCTCGACTACAAGGGGCGACTGACGTTCTGGTATCAGGGCGTGTTCGAGGGCGACCCCGACCTGCTGCGTCAGTACTACAAGGATTTCTTCGAGACCTTCCGCAAGACCTATCCGAACATCCAGCTCGAGGATCAGGCCCTCACCTACAACGACCTTCTCGACAAGTTCCGCACGGCGCTGCTGGGCAATGCCGCGCCGATGGCGGTCCGCCTGCAAATCCTGGGCGGAACCGAGTTCGCCTCGAAGGGTTATCTGCAGCCGCTCAAGCCGGAAGATGTGGGCTATCCCACAGAGGATTTCTGGCCCGGCGCCATGAAGGCGGTAACATGGGATGGCGTGACCTACGGCATTCCCACCAACAATGAGACGATGGCGTTCATCTGGAACGCCGACATTTTCAAGCGTGCGGGCCTCGATCCGGACAAGGCTCCAGCTACCTGGGACGACGTCGTCAAATATTCCAAGCAGATCCATGACAAGCTCGGCATAGCCGGCTACGGCCTCGTGGCGCGCAAGAACGCCGGCAACACGCCGTACCGCTTCATGCCGCAACTATGGGCCTATGGCGGCGGTGTCTTCGACGAAGCCTCCGCGAACCCGACCTATAAGGAGGTCGAGCTCAATAGCCCGCAGAGCAAGGCGGCGTTGCAAGCCTCCTACGACATGTATGTTCGCGACAAGTCGGTTCCGGTCTCGGCCCTCACCAACCAGCAGGCCGATAACCAGCCCCTGTTCGTCGCCGGCCAACTCGGCATGATGGTCTCGCACCCGTCCGACTATAACGTCATGCTCGACCTGCAGAAGAAGGCAACGGGCGCCGACAAGGACAAGGCGCAGACCGTCATCGACAACATGCGCTATGGCCTGATTCCGACCGGCCCCGACGGCAAGCGCGCCGTCGTGTTTGGCGGCTCGAACATTCACATCCTGAAGCCCGAATATGTCGAGGGCGGCAAGGTGGACGAACCGGCTGCAAAGGCCATCATCTGCATGTGGACGAGCCCTGAATGGTCGCTGAAGATGGCGTATGCCGGCTCGAACCCGGGCAACCTCAACGGCTTCAAGACCAAATGGATGAAGGAACGTCTGGACAACATCAAGTTCCTCGATGTCACCACCTCGATGTTGCCATACGGCATTCCGTTCCCGGCGCTGCCGCAGTCGCCCGAGATCATGAATATCATCGTCCCGGACATGCTGCAGAACGCCCTGACCGGAGCGATGACCGTCGACCAGGCTGCCGACGATGCGGCCGAGAAGGTGAAAAACCTGATGGACGGACTCTAGTCCGGGCCTGACCTGCGATCCGACCGGCTGTGCCGACAGTGCGTGCAGCCGGTTTGCTCCTAACAACAAGGGCACGCCATCGTGACGATCGTGACCGGCAAGGCCGAGGCTCGCCGAAGATTGCAACCCGGTAGCTCCGGCGTGCTGCGGAATATCTGGGAGCATCGCGCCGACTACGCTTACGTGCTTCCAGCGATCGCCGTGATGCTCATCGTCATCGCCTATCCGATCTACTACACGGTCGAGCTGTCGTTCTTTAAGACGCCGCCTGGCCTGCAGCTCCGCGACAAGACCTTTATCGGATTGGACAACTACACGGCCATCGTCACCAGTCAGGTGTTCTGGAAAGTCACCTTGAACACCCTGATCTGGACGATCGCATCTACCTTCGTTGCCTTTGCCTTGGGATTTGCCGCCGCGCTGGCCCTCCACCGCGAGTTTATCGGCCGGGGTGTCCTGCGCGCTATCCTGATCATTCCCTGGGTCATCAGCGCGGTTGCCGCCTCCTATATCTGGAAGTGGATCTACCATTCGGACTTCGGCATCATCGGCGCGGTGGTGGTCGGCCTCGGATTGGCAGACCGGCCGCCGAACTTCATCGACAACGTCAGCACGGTGCTGCCCTCCTTGATCGTCGTCAACATCTGGCGCGAGTTTCCGTTTGCCATGATCATGATGATGGCCGGCTTGCAGACGGTCCCCGACCAGTTGCTGCGCGCCGCGGAAGTCGACGGGGCCAATGCATGGCAGCGTTTCTGGCACGTCACCTTCCCGCATCTGCGCAACGTCTCGACGGTGACGATCCTGCTGCTCGCAGTGGCCAATTTCAATTCCTTCATCATCCCGTGGATCATGACCGGTGGCGGGCCGTCGAACGCTTCACACATCTGGATCACCCACATTTATGAGCTCGCCTTCGGCCGGCAGCGATGGGGCGTCGCATCGGCCTATTCGGTACTCCTGTTCCTCATGCTGATGGTGCTGGGCTACTTCTACGTCCGTGCGCTGGCCGGCAACGAGCGCAACGAGGGGAGCGCATGAGCACGATCGTCGAGACAGTCCCTCGACGTCCGGCCCGGCGCCGCATGCGCATCGACGGATGGCGTTGGGCCGGGCGCATCTTCCTCGTGTTCATGCTGCTTTACACCGCGTTGCCGATGATCTGGATGCTGATCACCTCGATCAAGTCCGGCTTCGCGGCGATGCAGTTCCCGCCGCAGTGGTGGCCGGAAGAGCCTACCCTCGCCAGCTACCAGAAGCTGCTCGATCCGCAAAACAGCGTCGGCCAGGACTTCCTGCGTTTTTTCTGGAACAGCCTCTACGTGTCGACCGTCACCACAATCCTTTCGGTGATCGTGGCCGTTCCTGCGGCCTACGCCTTTTCGCGCTTTCGTTTCCCCGGTCGAAACTTCCTGTTCTTCACCGTGCTTTTGCGCAACATGTTCCCCGCGGTGATCTTTCTCGTGCCGCTCTTCATCCTGATGCGCGCGATCGGGCTGGTGAACACGCATGGCTCGCTCATTCTCACCTATCTCACCTTCGGCCTGCCGCTGGCGATCTGGCTGCTCAAGGGCTTTTACGACAACATTCCGGTGCAGCTCGAGCAGGCGGCGCGGATCGATGGGGCGACCCGGTTCCAGGCCTTCATCCTGATCGTGATGCCTCTCTCGACGCCCGGAATCATCGCCACAGCGATCTATTCCTTCATTGGCGCCTGGAACGAGTACATCTATGCCTACACCTTCCTTTCCAAGAACGAGCAGTTGACCCTGCCGGTCGGCATACAGCGTTTCTTCTCGGAGAATACGACGGACTTTCCGGGCCTGATGGCGGCCAGCTTCATGATGAGCGTGCCCGTCGTGGTGCTGTTCCTCCTCCTGCAACGATACTTCGTACGCGCCCTTACAGAAGGCGCGGTCAAACACTAGAGCCGGATGATGTCAGGTCTGTTCGACCTGAAATCTGAATCCGCCTCTAAATCAAAGAGATAGAGCATGATGTCGTCCGAAAACCGCTTCACACTTTTCGGCATCATGCCGTAGGGAGTTGCCGATGGCCCACGTGGTCCTGAGAGATCTCGTCAAGACCTATGGCGGCTTCAAAGCTGTCAACGACGTTTCGCTGACGGTCAATGACGGCGAGTTCGTTGCGCTCGTCGGCCCTTCGGGCTGCGGCAAGACAACCACGCTCAATCTTGTCGCGGGATTGATCCCGGTCACATCGGGCGACATCGTCATCGGCGACCGCGTGGTCAACGACCTCGACCCCAAGGACCGGGACATCGCGATGGTGTTCCAGAACTACGCGCTCTACCCGCAGAAATCGGTCTACAAGAACCTGGCGTTCCCGCTGCAGATGCGCAAGCTGCCCAGGGACGAGATCGACAGGAAGGTCAAGGAAGCGGCGCGCGTGCTCGACATGACGCACCTGCTCGAGCGCAAGCCGCGCGAACTTTCAGGCGGGCAGCAGCAACGTGTCGCCTTGGGGCGCGCCCTCGTCCGCGACCCTGCCGTTTTCCTCATGGACGAGCCGCTCTCCAACCTCGACGCCAAACTGCGCGTCCAGATGCGCTCGGAGATCAAGCGCTTCCACCAGGACCTCAAGGCGACCATCATCTATGTCACGCACGACCAGCTCGAAGCCGTGACCATGGCCGACAAGATGGCGGTGATGAACGGCGGCTACCTGTTGCAATACGATTCTCCGGCGCAGGTCTTTGCCCATCCGGTGAACATGTTCGTCGCCAGCTTCATCGGCAGCCCGGCGATGAGCCTTGTTCCACTGGAGGCATCGACAGCAAACGGCAACACTGCGTTGACCGGCGCGGAGGGCTGGAGCCTTGAGCTCTCGCCCCTCAACGCCCGGAAGGTTGCGGGAGCAACGTCGAGGAAAGTCGTGCTCGGCGCACGTCACTCGACCATCAGGCTCCACAAGAGCGCGGCGCCAGGCAGCGTCCCGGCCAAGGCCTATACAGTGGAGCCGACCGGAGACGTCACCTTCGTGCAGGCGTTGCTGTCAGGCGCCATCGTCAACATCAGCGTGTCCCCCAACATCGCCGTCGCACCTGACGAGCAGATCTGGCTCGAGTTCGACCAGGAGCGGCTGCATCTGTTCGATGGCGAAACTGAACTGGCCCTCAAGGCCGGCTGAGACAAGACGGGGTTCATTGGGAACGTTGGGGATGACTGAAAAGCTTAAGATCACCGCGATCAAGCCCTATCCTGTGTGGGTTGGAACGCGCAATCAGATGCTCGTCAAGATCGAGACCGACCTAGGCGTCTTCGGCTGGGGCGAGAGCGGCTTGAGCGGGCGCGAAAAGGCCGTTGCCGGCGCGGTCGAGCATTTTCGCGAGTTTCTCATCGGCCGTGACCCGATGCAGATCGGGCGGATCTGGCAGGAGGCATATCGCAGCCAGTACTTCGAGGGCGGGCGCGTTCTGCAGGCGGCGATTTCCGCCATCGACATCGCCCTGCACGACATCAAAGGCAAGGCGCTGGGGGTGCCTGTCTACGAACTGCTGGGCGGCAAGCAGCGCGACTGCATCCCCACCTTCGCCTCGACCGGAGACGAGGCCGAGGGCGACGTCGCCATCGAACGAGCCCGGGAGCTGCGCGCACGGGGGTGGCAGGCGATCCGCTTCTTCCCCGCAGGGCAAAGCAGCAGGGACATCTTCGAACCCCGCGAGTCGATCGGCGCTACCGCGAGCATGCTGAACAAGGCGCGCGAGGCGCTTGGCGACGACGTCGTTCTCGGCATCGACTATCATCATCGGCTGTCGGTGGCAGAGGCGGCGAGCTTCTGCAACAAGCTCGGCCGCGGCGTGCTTGATTTTCTCGAGGAGCCGATCCGCGACGAGACACCTGAAGCCTACGAATCCCTGCGCAGGATGACCGACATTCCCTTTGCCATCGGCGAGGAATTTGCCAGCAAGTGGCAGTTCCTGCCCTACATCGAGCGCGGCATCCATCAGTTCAACCGTCTCGATGTCTGCAATGTCGGCGGGCTCACCGAGGCGATGAAAGTCGCCGGCTGGAGCGAGGCGCACTATGTCGACCTGATGCCGCACAATCCGCTTGGTCCGGTGTGCACGGCCGCGACCCTGCATCTCGCCGCCGCGGTACCCAACTTCGCGTGGCTCGAGACCAGGGAACCCGAGACGAAGCTGGGCTTCGACAATTCCGACTTCTTCCCCGTGCAGCCACGGCTCGACGGTCCCGACTATCCGGTAAGCGACCTGCCGGGGCTCGGCGTCGAGGTCAACGAAGCGGCGGTCCGGGCGGAGGCTTTTCGTTTCTGGGAAGCGCCTCACCTCAGGCGCCGGGACGGGTCTGTTACGAACTGGTAGTTCCATCTCAACCGGAGTCCACAATGACGCATATCCCTGACATCACGCGACCGCCCAAAGACCTCATTGACGCCCTGAGGGAAATCGGCGCCGCGACGGTTGCCGGCACGCTAGGCCACATGGGTTTCCGCAATCCGCACATGGTCGGTCCGGTGGCGCAGAACCATGGGAAGTCGATCGTCGGGCCGGCGCTGACGCTGCAGTTCCTGCCGCAGCGGCCGGACCTCTTCAGCGAGGGAGAATACGCCGACCCGGAAACGCAACTGCACCGGCACGTGCTCTATCACGCGCAGGAAGGCGATGTGGTCGTCGTCGACGCGCGCGGTGACATGAGCTCGGGCGTCTTCGGCGATATGATGTCGACCTACTTCAAGGGCAGAGGCGGCGCGGGTATCGTCATCGATGGATGCATGCGCGACCGGCCGAATGTCGAAAAGCTCGATCTGCCGCTATGGCTGCGCGGCTGGACGCCCAACTACCATGTGCAAACCAGCATCTATCCGAACGCCGTCAACGTTCCGATCGCCTGCGGCGGTGTCACGGTGATCCCGGGCGACATTATCATCGCAGACGACGATGGGGTGGTAGTGCTTCCCGTCGCAATGGCCGCAAAGGTGATCGAAGAATCCCGGAAGCATCACGATTGGGAAGAGTTCTCGCGAGAGAAGCTGATGCAGGGCGCACCGCTGCAGCGCTACTATCCGCTGCATGACGATGCCCGCGGCGAATATGAGGAGTGGCGCAAGGCCAACCGCCCGGCGGATTGAGATGCAACCACGCGGCACCCAAATCACAGCGCCTTGGTGCTACATAAACCAGTCGCCCAGCGCGTGGGCATGATAACGCGCAGGCTATCCCCCCGAGTGCTGCCGGCGAAGTTCCTGTTCAAGCTGAGCGCTTTCGGCTGGCGAGGCGGCAGACCCGACACGAGAGTCGAAGGACAACACTCGCGTCGCGTCGGTGTCGACCTCACACCGGAAGCTCACATGGTACCATCCGATCGTTGCGCGAAAGGCCGCATCCGGATCTATAACAATATTGCCCGACTTCAGCGGTCTCATTGGTAGCCACTCGGGAGAAAACTCGGCGCCCTTCAGCTCCTCGGCCAACACGTTGGCGCAAAGTGTGGCAACGCGCTCACCGCGAGACATGCCGTCGGTCGCGGTGGTGCCGAATGCATTGCCGGTAGCGCCGTGCGAGAAGAGCTCGCGGACGCCCGGAAGGCCCGAGTAAGCCCCGGCTGAGGCCACCTCCGTGGAGCTAGGCTTCCTGGCGCCTCCGCCTCCAGGCTTCGAGACCTTTGCAGGGCTGCGCTTCGGCGCGTTTTCGGGCCTGGCCTTCGGCGCCTGGGCCGATGCAGGAAGCTCGAGTTCACCATCATCGCCGGGGGTGGCCAACGGCGTCGCGGCTGCTTGCTTGTCAGCATCTTGCGGCTCTTGTTTGTCTGCTCCCTGCTTGCTCGCGTCCTCGGTTGCCTGCTTCTCCTGGGTCGGCTCGGAGGCTGCGGTTGCCGGCTTCTCCTCGGTCTTGGTCGTACCCGCCGGCTCCCCGGAGTCTGGCGACGCGGCTGGTTTGCTCTCGACGTCCTTCGGCTCACCTGGCGGCTTCGTATCCTTGTCCTTGACCGGTGTCGGCGAATTATCCTGCGCGCTGGCTCCATCCAGGGATTTCCTGGGGCCGGTATCCTTGTCGCCGAACTGGAATACAGGTTTCAGCACCTCGAGCGCCGGCGGCTTTTCCGCTACAGGCTTTTCTACTTTCGGTTCCGGTTGCTTTTGCGCTTCAGGCTTTGGAGGCGGCGGGGGCTCAGGCTTCGGCGGTTCGGGTGGCGGGACGAGTGCGACATTGACCGGTTCCTCCTCCTGCGGCTGCTGGGCAGGCACGGGCAGGCCATAGACCAGGAACGCGGTGATGAGCGCATGCAGGACCAGCGATGCGGGCAAGGCCCACAGCAAGGTCCGACGCCGCTCGGATTTCTCGGTCTTCATCCCTCACGATGTGGAGCGAAACTGCGGCGGCATCAAGCGTGGCAACCGTATTGGCGCATTCAGCCGCAGCTCAGCAGTGAGGAGACGACGCCTGATTGCTTCTCGCCGCCGGCTCCATTCTCTGCATGCCCGCCTCCAATCTCAGCGACGCAGGCTGGCGTCGCGGGCACGCTCGCGGATCTCTTCGCGAGAAAGGCCCGCATCCGCCAATATGCTGTCTGGAAGCCGCCTCAAGCTCGCAAGCGTCTGGCGATAGGCAAGCCAGCGGGCGAAACGGTGTCGAAGTTCATGCAACATGATCGTCTCCTTGAGAGCGAAATACCTCACGCTCTTGAGTTGGTCGAAAACGCAAAGCAATCGCGCAAAGCGTATGCACGATCAAAGGATTGGACTGACTTCCTGGCCAACCGAGGTGCCTGTCATTGTCCCACCAGGGCAGGAATTTCCAGCGCCTCCAACGGCTGCATACTTGCGCATGATGTCCGCTTCGCGCTACAGCCACGGTCGCAAGGAGTTTTTCATTTCTGCAAAATGGATATTGGCTGGGACGATCTGAGGTTGTTTCTCGACGTTGCGCGGCTGGGTGGCCTGAGCGCGGCGACGGCAACCACGCGCCTCAGCGCAGCCACACTCGGACGACGCGTCACCGCGCTCGAAAAGCAGATCGGCGAAGCGCTGTTCGTACGTCAGCAGACCGGCTACCGACTAACCCCGGTCGGTGAAGAACTGCTGCGGCGCGCCGAAGACGTCGAAGCAGCAATGCAGTCGCTAACCCGCTGGCGCGAGGGAAACCTGCCCGACCGCATTGTCCGCGTCTCGGCCGGGCCATGGACCTCGGCCTTCGTTTCCACCCATATCGGCGAAATCTGGACCGTCGATGACGGCATCAGGGTGGAACTCGTCACCACCACCGACCGGGTCGACATCGGTCGCCGCGCCGCCGATATCGGCATCCGCAGCGAGCGCCCGACCGAACAGTGGCTGGCCGGCCGTCAGAGCGGCAAGGTCGCGTATGCCATCTATTCCGGACGCCACCTGATCAACGGCATCGCCGCCGGGTTGTTCGTCGGCGTCACCGGCGAAGGGGCAAACATTGCCTCGGCGCGCTGGCTGCAAGCCCATCACGGCGATCGCATCGCCGTGCGCGGCAACAACACCCATTCAGTGCGCGAATTGGTGGCCGCAGGCGCCGGCCTTTCGATCTTTCCGTGCTTCGTCGGTGACAGCGATCCGCGGCTGGTTCGCGTCGCTCATCCTATCCCAGAACTCGAAACCGACCAGTGGATCGTCACCCACCATGAGGAACGCCACTCCCCGCCGGTACGAAAGATTGCCGACCGGATTGCCGCTCTGATGCGGGCCCATCAGCCGTTGTTTCGCGGCAAGATGCCGATCCGCTAAGCGTCAGGCGTCGATCGGCCGCCAGATTCTCAAGGTTCTGGCGCGTGAGGCGGGCGCGTGAAGCTTGAAGGGGTTGGATCCCGGATTGTGGATTTTCGCTGGCCAGAAGCCGGGCCAATTCCGGAAATTGGCTGGAGACTCGTCCAAAAGGTCGGCTCGTTCAGGCGTATATGGTACAAGTCCCACATCTTGTCTTGCCGCAAAGTTCACCCTCTGATTCCCTGTGCCAAGGCGATAGAACCTGATTCTTGCACCTGGCGTGTTCAAGCGGCGCGTTCCGGGAACTTTTTTGTCGATCAATTCCAAGGAGACAAGACGATGAGCACCGCGGCAAGGCCCGTCATCTCGGAAATGCGGCCGAAGATAACCGTCATTGGTGTGGGCGGTGGCGGCGGCAACGCGGTCAACAACATGATTGCCGAAAATCTGCAGGGTGCGGAGTTCATCGTCGCCAACACCGATGCCCAGGCACTGACCATGTCGAAAGCATCGCGGCTGATCCAGCTGGGTGCCCATGTCACGGAAGGCCTGGGCGCCGGGTCGCTGCCCGCGGTCGGCCGCGCGGCAGCCGAGGAATCGATCGACGAGATCAGGGACCACCTTGCGGGAACCCATATGTGCTTCGTGACCGCCGGCATGGGAGGCGGAACTGGAACCGGTGCCGCGCCCGTCATAGCGAACGCTGCACGGGCAGCCGGCATCCTGACCGTGGCCGTCGTCACCAAGCCGTTCACCTTCGAAGGGAAGCGCCGCATGCAAGCCGCCGAAGAGGGCATCGAGCAGCTTCGCGAATGCGCCGATACCGTGATCGTTATTCCGAACCAGAACCTCTTCAGGATCGCCGACGCAAAGACGACTTTCGCGGACGCCTTCGCCATGGCTGATCGCGTCCTTTATTCCGGCGTCGGCTGCATAACCGATCTCATCGTCAAGGAGGGGCTGATCAATCTCGACTTCGCCGACGTGAAGTCGGTGATGCGCGACATGGGTCGCGCAATGATGGGTACCGGGGAAGCCACGGGCGAGGACCGCGCCAGGAAGGCCGCCGAAGCGGCGATAGCAAACCCGCTTCTCGACGAAGCCTCGATGATCGGCGCCAAGGGCGTCCTGGTCTCGATCTCGGGCGGCATGGACATGACGCTGTTCGAAGTCGATGAGGCCGCCACCCGCATCCGCGAGGAGGTCGACGCCGACGCCGACATCATCGTCGGCGCCATATTCGACCGGGCACTCGCCGGAAAATTCAGGGTCTCAGTCGTCGCGACAGGATTGCGGCAGGGCCTGGAGCTACCGCAGTAGGCAGGATCCGGGCTGCTGATTTATGAGTCTGGTGGACCGTGGTCATGGGCTTCGCCACCGAAAAGTCGGCCCGCAAGCCCGCACCATTGAACTTGCCGGTGAATTCGCGTTGCCGGCCTAGAGACCGAATTTGTTTCGAGGCCGCTGCCACGAATGCGCGAACTCGCATCAGCGCCGCCGCGGAACCGCTCCCAACTGCAACCGCGCCGCGAATGCGCTTCGACCCGGATCCCCAACAGGAGGCCATACAGATTGACCGCGGCAGACATTTCGCCTGCGATATGGCCAGCGTCTGCTGACCACATGATCGGCCCTTTCTGATCGGTGATGCGGGCTCGCTGGATATGGCACAATAAAACCGGCATGGGTCAGACGTCGGGAGCATCCAGTGGCGGCCAGCCTCGCAAGCGCTATATCGAAGAAAAACTCAGGTCGACCCGACAGGAGCATACTCCATGGCTGACACGCCGACACCCGATGCTTCGTTTCTCGCGGCCCTGACGACAGAGCATTTCGTGCAGCAGACAGCGATCAGCACGTCCATAAGTGAAATGGCGTCGCGGACGACCATCTACATTATGGCTCTGTCGAGCGCTCTGGTGGCAACGGGCTTTGTTACGCAGTCCTCCGAGTTCTTCCTGCCGTTTGTCGCGGTTGTGCTGCCATCGGTCTTTTTACTGGGTGCCTTTACCGTCTTGAGGTTGGTCGACATCGCCGCTGAGAACATGCAGGCCCATATCGGCATTGCCCGGATCAGAGCCTACTATCGAACTTTGGGCGACGAGGCTGCCTTCCAGTTTTCCAAGGAATTCGGTCGCTGGCCCGAAAATGACGCCGAACCTTCTCTTCGTACTGGGCCTCTCCTGGCGTACCTGACCACTGCAGCTACTATGATCGCATTCATAAATGCCATCGTCGCTGCGGCGGGCGTTACTCTGCTTGCGTTTGGTGTCGGTGCAGAACTATTGCTCGCGCTGTGTCTTGGTGCTGGAGCAGCAAGCGGCTTGATGACGATTTTCTATTTATACCAGCGCCTTCGGACGAAAGGCATGGTCCGCATTGCCAAACCCTATGGCTCTGAAAAGAGCGTGCTTTGAGCGGGTAATGAATGTGGTGTTTGTGTGAACGGCACCGGCATGGCAATTCCGATCTTATTGACGACCAATGCTCCACGCCCCTCGCAGGCTGTTCGCAATGGCGAGCCCTTTCGGGATCGAGATATTTGCGCAAACTTTTTTGCCCGGCATGCGTTGTTCGTTCTCCGAGCACAGGAGAAAGCCATGCAGACTAAGTCGCAGACTTCAGCCGAAGCCGCCAAGCAACGCCATATCCAGCGTGGTATCGACGCCAAAGACGAGACGAAGAGCATTGGCAAAATGCAACAAGCGATGCAAGCCGGCGCCCGCAAATATCCCGAGCCACCTTTTCCCGAGCAGCATCAACCCAAACCGGGGCATGAATGGGCGATCGAGCCCGCTCCGCTCTACGATGCGCCTTACTACCTCGGATCGAAAAAACTCGATGACAAGGTAGCGCTTATCACGGGTGGTGATTCCGGCATCGGCCGTTCGGTGGCAGTCTTGTTCGCCCGCGAGGGCGCCGACATTGCGATCGTATACTTGAGTGAAGACAGGGACGCCGAAGCGACCAAAAACGCCGTCGAAAAGGAAGGCCGGCGTTGCATACTGATAAAAGCCGATGTCAGTGAACGCGAGCATTGCCGCAACGCCGTGGCGCTGACGGTCGAAAAATTCGGCAGGATCGACGTGCTGGTCAACAACGCCGCTTTCCAAATCCATTCCAGTGACTTCAACGACCTGACCGAGGAACATTTCGACACGACGCTGAAGACCAATCTTTACGGCTATTTTCATATGGCGCAGGAGAGCGTGCCGCACATGGAGCCGGGCTCCGCGATCATCAATACCGGTTCGGTGACCGGCATCGACGGTTCCAAGCAACTGGTTGACTATTCGATGACCAAGGGCGGCATTCATGCCTTCACGCGAGCGCTTTCGGGCAATCTGGTCGGCAAGGGCATCCGGGTAAACGCGGTCGCGCCAGGTCCGGTGTGGACGCCGCTCAACCCTTCGGACAAGGAAGCCGACGACGTCTCGAAATTCGGCGCGGATACGCCGATGAAACGGCCAGCGCAACCGGAAGAACTTGCCCCGGCTTACGTGTTCCTCGCCTCGTCGCATTGCTCGAGTTACATCACGGGAGAGATCCTGCCGGTGGTCGGTGGCTACTGAGGTCGCGGAACGTATTTCATTGCGTTGGCTACCGAGTAGACGGCGCGCTGGCACGCGACGACGTCGTCTCCAGGGAGACGCTTGCCGCGCTCGATCGCTTCAAGAAAAGCGTGATCGGTGCCGTGCGCCGCCGCTTCACGGCACCCGCCACGGCCCGTGTTGGTCGAAATCCTCGCCCGCGTTTCAGTTTTCTGAATTTCCACTTGGAACTCTCCCGCCGGCATCCCGTTCAAACATCATTGAGCCGGGAGAACGACCATGCCACGAGGCGACAAATCGAAATACAGCGACAAACAGGAACGCAAAGCCGACCACATTGCCGAAGGCTATGAAAAGCGCGGTGTTTCCGAGAAGGAATCCGAGCGCCGGGCATGGGCGACCGTCAACAAGGACGATGGCGGCGGCAAGAAAGAAGGCGGCTCGGGTCGTGGTAAACACACCGGACACCCCGCGGCCCACAAGGGTGGGAAAAGCGGCGGCAAGGCATCGGCTTCACGGTCAGCCGCAAGCCGATCGGAATCGGCAAAGAAGGCAGCGGCAACCCGCAAGCGGAATGCCGAGCACCATGCCCATTAACTGCTCCGCAACAGATTCGGAACGCCATGAAACCCAAGCTCGCTAATCAGGTCAGCGGGCAAAGAATTTTCGTCGTGGTGCTCGACCTCGGCGAAGAAGCCTTCGCCGCGCTGACAGCCTTCGCAACCGACCAAAACCTCGGCAGTGCCTCTTTGACTGCGATCGGAGCGTTCGGCGCCGCCTTGATCGATCTTGATGCGTGAGGTTGGCAAGCGCCTGCCCGGTTCCTTGGCCATCCATGGCGGATGTCTCTGTGGCAGGATCCGATTCAGCGTCGGGATCGAACCGAGGATTCACTACTGCCACTGCGATATGTGCAGACGAGCGACCGGCAGCGCGTTTGCAGTTCTTGCCTGGATGCCCTGCCAAAGCCTGACCTGGAATTCCGGAAAGCCAACATATCGAAGGTCTTCGCCGATTGCGCAAAGAGGCTTCTGCCCAGAATGCGGGTCGCCGCTCAGCCTTTGCTACGACGCATCGCCAACCGAGATCGCGCTGCACGTCGGTACTTTCGATGATCCGGCTCACCGGGAGCCTCGGTACAACTACGGTTCAGCGCAGCGCCTTGGTTGGGTGTGCTGCGGAATAGACCTACCGGACCGCGACACCGAGGAACGCTGGTAGCGCCGCCTGTTGCGAATGACCAAGATTGCCGATCAGGAATGCGGCCCTTTGCGACGTGGCCAGACCGTTGACAACCCCTAAGCGCTAGCCGGTTTTGATCCTTTGGGGGGCCGCATTCTCTATCGCGAGGAAAATCGCTTCGAACAGATCCTCGTCCCGGAAGGGCTTGCCGAGCAAGGGCACGTCGGCTGGCCGATCGGCAATCTCCCGGGCATCGGCATAGCCCGTGATCATGACCGCTGGCCAGTCCGAGCGCAAATTGCGCGCGAAGCGGATCACGTCGACGCCGGATACGAGTGGCATGGCGAAATCGGTGATAATGACGTCGAACTCGTCGGGAGTGCGCTCCATCATGGCCAGCGCCTCCGCCCCTCCTCCCGCGCAGGTCACCTCGAAACCACGCTGGCGAAGGGACTCGGCGGTCAATTGCCGCAAAACATGGCTGTCGTCGATCAGGAGGATTGATGGGTGCTCCATCCCGGCATCGGCGAACGCTCGTTCAATGTCGGGTTCCACCACAGGATCGACCGGCTGTTCGGTCGATCGTGGCAGCCAGAGTTGCATGGTAGTTCCGCGGTTGACGACGCTTTCTATGCGAAGTGTCCCACCTGACTGCTTCATGAAGCCGTAGACCGTGCTGAGGCCGAGGCCCGTTCCCTTACCGACCGGCTTGGTGGTGAAGAACGGTTCGACGACCTTGGCGACAAGATCGGGGGGTATGCCGGATCCGGTGTCCTTGACGGCGATCATGACATAGTCGCCCGGCGGAATATCCTCTGTTGGCGTCCCGATCGATCGATTCTGCGCATGCACGGTTATTGTCCCGCCAGAGGGCATGGCGTCACGCGCGTTGAAAACCAGATTCATCAAGGCCAATTCAAGTTGGCCTGCATCGACATGCACCGGCCAGATCGTGTCATCGATCTGCCAGTCGAAACGGATCAACCCCCCCAGCACGGGCGCCACCAATCCGTTCATCGTGTCGCCCAGCGCAGCAAGGCGCACCGCTTCCGGCTTCAGGGTCTGGCGCCGCGAGAATGCCAGCATTCGCGCGACAAGGTCAGCGCCTTGTTTTGCAGAACGCCGCGTCAGGTCGAGTACCTGTTGCGCCTGATCATCCAACGTAGCCCGGCGTTCAAGCAGCCCTAACCCACTGAGAATTGCGGCGAGCAGGTTGTTGAAATCATGCGCCAGGCCGCCGGTTAGCTTGCCGATAGCGTCGATGCGCTGGGATTGAAGCAGCTGATCCTCAAGACCGCGCCGCTCCGTGATGTCAAGCAATGTGCCGATAATTTCCGGTTCACGGCCATCTGACCCGTCCGACATCACGCCCTGGTCGAGAAAAATGCGATACTCGCCATTGGCGCAATGCCAGCGGAACTCGCACGTATAGGAGCCGGTGGTTTTGGCCGCCAGCAGCGCTTGCTTCAATCGCGGCAGGTCGTCGGGATGAACGCGGTTGAGACCGAACTCCGGATCCGATGTCAGGTATTCAGGCGCAAAGCCGGTCAAGCGCTCGACGCCCTCCGTAACAAAGCGCGCCGCGAAGGGTGGCTCGGCTGCCCGAGCATGAAAGCAGACCGGCAACGAATTCAGGATGGCATCCTGCCGTTGCTCGGCGCTGCGCAGCGCGCGTTCGGCCTGAAGCTTGTCCTTGTGCGCCTGCAACGCCTGCGCCAATAGTCCCTGCTCGACCTCCGCCTTGCGCTGGATCTCGAGCGTCTTCTCGTGGAGTTCGACGAAAACCGCGACTTTCGAACGCAGCATGATCGGATCGAATGGCTTGAACACATAGTCGACCGCGCCGGCATCATAGCCGCGCAGCATATGCGCATCCTCCTTGTTGATGGCGGTCAAGAAGATGATTGGGGTGCGCTTGGATTGCTCGCGCTGGCGGATAAGTGCGGCCGTTTCATACCCGTCCAACCCTGGCATGAGGACATCCAGGAGAATGACGGCGAACTCCTCTTTCAGCAAAAAGCGCAGAGCCTCTTCGCCCGATTGGGCGCAGATGACCTCTCCGATAGTCGCGAGCACTTCGCTGATCGCCAGCAGATTGCGCTCATCGTCGTCCACCGCCAGGATACGGGCTCTTGCCGGCCCTTCGGCAAGAGCTGCCACCTCAAGTTTCCTTACCCTGTTTCTTGCCAGCTTTTGCATCGAACGGCCGTCAGTTCGCTGCCAGGAGAATTTTTTCCGGGCTCTCGACACGGGATCGGGCACGTCCGATCCAGACACGAAGCAGCGCCAGCAGGAGATCCAGATCGACGGGTTTGGCGATGTAGTCGGAAGCCCCGGCATCCAGACATTTTTGCCGATCCCCCTTCATCGCCTTTGCGGTGACGGAAATCAGCGGGATATGAGCAATCGCCGGTGTGCCGCGAATCCGCCGCATCGTCTCGTAGCCGTCCATCTCCGGCATCATGATATCGATCAATGCCACGTCGACATCGGGCGCCTGTTCAAGAAGCGCGATGCCATCACGGCCCCGCTCGGCATGCAGAACCTGTATGTCATAGGTCTCCAGAACACTCGTGAGCGAATAAATGTTACGAATGTCGTCGTCGACGATGAGAACTTTCGCCCCGGCGAGATCGGACTTGCCGTTGTGTTCAGTTCCTGCCCAGGCCTCTTGGCGACCTTCTCCCGGCAGCGTTGCCGAAATATGCAGCGCCAATTGAGCGAAGTTCTCCGCCCGCGGTGCTTCCGCCAAGGCCGGGTTCAATGCCAGTACCTGTTCAAGCGCGTCCGGGTGAGGTGTAAAGAACAGCAGCTGCGGCAAGGCTTCGCCGAATTGGCCGGTGATCTCGTCCAGCGCCTTTGCGTTGTCCTTGGCGGAGCGTCCAAAGCCGAGCACGACGGCATCATAGAAGGCGAGGCCAACGTCTTCTGCATTTGCCGCAACACGACCGATCGCGGTGACCGACGTTACGCCGTCGCGGATTGCCTCGACCAGAGCCAGACGCCGCTCCGGGTCAGGGTCCACGACCAGAACGCGGCGCTGAACGCGGAGCTTCTTCGAGTGGATATCCTGAAACACCTTCATCAGCTCGTCCGAGGAAACGGGCTTGGTGGAAATGCTGGACGCCCCCTTGCGTGCGAGACTGTCGATGTCTTCGGCACCCGAGATGACATGGATAGGAATTCCCCTCGTCTTCTGGTCATGCCGCAGCAGATCGAAAAGCACCCAGCCATCGATATCCGAAAGTCCGAGATCAAGTGTGATTGCGTCGGGAACGAGCTTGCGGGCCAATGCCAGCGTGCCGGAACCTGCAGTCGACAGAACGCCTTTCAGCCCGGCCGACCGGGCGAGGCCAAGCAGCAACCCGCCAAAGGTCGGATCGTCTTCGACGATCAACACGATCCGATCGGTGGGTAGGATTGAATCGCGGTCGTCGATCAGCTCTGCCGAGGGCGGACTGCTGAGCAGAGCTGTCGCAGCAACCGCCTCCGCCGCCGGAGCCAAGGTCGACTGTACTGTCGTCACGCGGGGGCCGTCGAACGGGATGATGAGGGTAAATGTCGACCCCTTGCCCGGCGTGCTTTCGACCCGCAATTCGCCGCCAAGCAAGCGAGCGATCTCGCGGCTGATCGAGAGCCCAAGGCCGGTGCCGCCATACTTGCGGCTGGTGGTGCCGTCGGCCTGCTGGAAGGCCTCGAAAATCAGCTTCTGTTTGTCTTCTGGAATGCCAATGCCGGTGTCGGTGACGGCGATCGCGAGAGCCTTCACCGGCTGCGTCGCGCCATTGCGGCGGCCGGCCTTTTCAACCCGGAAGTTCAGGCTGACCTCGCCTTCCGAGGTGAATTTGAATGCGTTGGAAAGCAGGTTGAGGACAATCTGCTGCAAGCGTTTCTCATCTGTGCGGACCGTGTCGGGAAGCGCCGGATCGACCTTGATGGTGAAGCCAAGTCCCTTGTCGGCTGCCAGCTGACGAAAAGTTCGTTCCATATGCTGGCGAAGATGCGTCACCGGCATATCGTTGATGTCGATGGAAACAGTGCCCGACTCGATCTTCGACAGATCGAGGATATCGTTGATGAGGCTGAGAAGATCGGTTCCTGCCGAATTGATGGTGCGGGCGAACTCTACCTGTTTTTCGTTGAGGTTGCCGTGCTGATTGGTCGCCAGCAGGTTTGACAAAATGAGCAGCGAATTGAGCGGCGTGCGCAGTTCGTGGCTCATATTGGCCAGGAATTCGGATTTGTATTTCGACGTGAGCGCCAGTTGCTCGGCTTTTTCCTCCAGCGCGCGTCGCGCCATCTCGATTTCGAGATTCTTGTTTTCGACCTGCTTCTTTTCGTTCTCGAGCAGCTGCGCCTTTTCCTGCAGCTCCTCGTTCGTCGCATGCAGCTCTTCCTGCTTTTTTGTCAGCTCGGTTTGACGCGCTTGCAATTCCGACGTCAGCAGTTGCGACTGCTTGAGCAGGCCCTCCGTGCGCATCGTCGCAGCGATTGTGTTGAGAACGATGCCGACGGATTCCATGAGCTGGTTGAGGAACGACTGGTGTGTGTCACGAAACTCGCCGAACGAGGCGAGCTCGATGACGGCTTTGACTTCATCCTCGAACAGAGCAGGCAGGATGATGACATTGGCTGGCGAGGCGCTGCCAAGACCAGATGTGACCCGAAGGAATTCTGGCGGCACATTGTCCAGCATGATGGCGCGCTTGTCGGCGGCACTTTGCCCAACCAGGCCCTCTCGCAGATCAAGCCGCTGCTTGATGGCAGCCTTGCTCTCGGCGCCATAGGAAGCCGCCAGCTCAAGATAGGATTCCTCCTCGTCGCGATTGGTGACGTAGAACACCCCATACTGGGCGTTCACCAGAGGAGCGAGTTCGGACATGATGAGCCGCGAGACGGTGGCAAGGTCGCGCTCGCCTTGCAGCATGCGCGAAAACCGGGCGAGATTGGTCTTCAACCAGTCCTGCTCGGCATTCTTCAGCGTCTGATCCTTCAGATTGCGGATCATCTCGTTGATGTTGTCTTTCAGCGCGGCGACCTCGCCGGAGGCTTCGACGCTGATCGAACGGGTAAGATCGCCCTTGGTCACCGCCGTCGAAACCTCGGCGATGGCACGCACCTGGGTGGTCAGATTGGCAGCGAGTTGATTGACATTGTCGGTGAGGTCGCGCCAGAGGCCGGCGGCACCTGGCACACGCGCCTGACCGCCGAGCTTGCCCTCGATGCCCACCTCACGGGCGACGTTGGTCACCTGGTCGGCAAAGGTGGCAAGCGTCTCGATCATTCCGTTGATGGTGTCGGCCAGCAGGGCGATCTCTCCCTTCGCGTCGACCGTCAGTTTGCGCCTGAGATTGCCTTGCGCGACCGCCGTCACGACATCGGCGATGCCGCGCACCTGATTGGTCAAGTTCGTCGCCATCAGGTTGACGTTGTCGGTCAGGTCCTTCCAGGTACCGGCAACACCTTCGACGCGCGCCTGGCCACCAAGCTTGCCCTCGGTGCCAACCTCACGCGCGACTCGGGTGACCTCGCCGGCGAAGGAGTTCAACTGGTCCACCATGGTGTTGATGGTCGACTTGAGCTCCAGGATTTCGCCCTTCACATCGACGGTGATCTTCTTCGACAGGTCGCCGCGCGCCACGGCGGTCGTGACTTCGGCGATGTTGCGCACCTGGCCGGTCAGATTCTCGGCCATCGAGTTCACATTGTCTGTGAGATCCTTCCACGTGCCGGCAACGCCGCGCACCTGCGCCTGGCCTCCCAACTTGCCTTCCGTGCCGACCTCGCGTGCCACGCGCGTGACTTCCGAAGCGAAGGAATTAAGCTGGTCCACCATTGTGTTGATGGTGTCCTTCAGCTCCAGGATCTCGCCGCGGACATCGACGGTGATCTTCTTCGAAAGGTCCCCGAGCGCCACGGCGGTGGTTACCTCGGCGATGTTGCGCACCTGGCCGGTCAGGTTGGCCGCCATGGCGTTGACGTTTTCGGTCAGATCCTTCCACGTGCCGCCGATGCCGCGCACCTGGGCCTGGCCGCCGAGCTTGCCATCGGAGCCGACCTCGCGCGCCACACGTGTCACTTCCGAAGCGAAGGAATTGAGCTGGTCGACCATCGTGTTGATGACGTCCTTGATCTGCAAGATCTCGCCCAGCGCGTCGACGGTGATCTTCTGGGTCAAGTCGCCGGTCGCAATGGCCGTTGCCACCTTCGACACGTCACGCAACTGCACCGTCAAATTGCCGGCCATGGCGTTGACGTTGTCGGTCAGATCCTTCCAGGTGCCACCGACGCCTTCGACATGCGCCTGGCCACCAAGCTTGCCTTCCGACCCCACTTCGCGGGCCACACGCGTGACCTCAGAGGCGAAGGAGTTCAGTTGGTCGACCATCGTGTTGACGGTGTCCTTGAGCTCCAGTATCTCGCCTTTGACGTCGACGGTGATCTTCTTCGACAGGTCGCCGCGCGCCACGGCGGTGGTGACTTCTGCGATGTTTCGAACCTGGCCAGTCAGGTTGGCGGCCATGAGATTGACGTTGTCGGTCAAATCCTTCCATGTGCCGCCGACGCCCCTCACCTCTGCCTGGCCGCCCAGCTTGCCTTCGGTGCCGACCTCGCGTGCCACGCGCGTCACTTCCGAGGCAAAGGAGTTCAGTTGGTCGACCATCGTGTTGATGGTGTCCTTGAGTTCCAGGATTTCGCCTTGCACGGCGACCGTGATCTTCTTGGACAGATCGCCCGACGCGACCGCCGTGGTCACCTCGGCGATATTGCGCACCTGACCGGTCAGGTTCTCGGCCATCGAGTTGACGTTGTCGGTGAGGTCCTTCCAGGTGCCGGCGACGCCGCGCACCTGCGCCTGGCCGCCAAGCTTGCCTTCGGTGCCAACCTCGCGTGCCACGCGCGTGACCTCGCCCGCGAATGAATTCAGCTGGTCCACCATCGTGTTTATCGTGGATTTCAGCTCGAGAATCTCGCCCTTCACGTCGACAGTAATCTTCTTCGACAGGTCGCCCAAAGCCACCGCGGTCGTCACTTCGGCGATGTTGCGCACCTGGCCAGTCAGGTTCTCGGCCATGGAATTCACATTGTCGGTCAGATCCTTCCACGTGCCACCAACACCCTCAACGCGCGCCTGGCCGCCAAGCTTGCCTTCAGTGCCGACCTCGCGCGCCACGCGCGTCACTTCCGAAGCGAAGGAATTAAGCTGGTCCACCATCGTGTTGATGGTGTTCTTCAGTTCGAGGATTTCGCCCTTGACATCGACTGTGATCTTCTTCGACAGGTCGCCCGACGCGACTGCGGTCGTGACCTCCGCGATGTTGCGCACTTGCCCGGTCAGGTTCGTGGCCATCGCGTTGACGTTGTCGGTCAGATCTTTCCACGTGCCGGCGACGCCCTTGACCCGGGCTTGGCCGCCGAGCTTGCCTTCCGTACCGACCTCGCGCGCCACGCGCGTCACCTCGGAGGCGAAGGAGGCCAACTGGCCGACCATGGTGTTGACGATCTTGCCGATGCGCAGGAATTCGCCGCGCAGCGGTCGGCCGTCAATTTCGACCATCATGGTCTGCGACAGGTCGCCCTTGGCGACGGCGCCGATAACGCGCGCAACCTCAGCCGTTGGCTGAACCATGTCTTCTATGAGATCATTGACTGAACGGACACTGGATTCCCAACTGCCGGTGGCATTGCGAACCCGGCCGCGCTCGCCTATCCGCCCTTCCTTGCCGACGACCCGGCTCAAGCGCTCGAACTCGCGCGTCACTTGGTCGTTGAGGTCAGCGATCTCATTGAAAGTCTCAGCTATCTCGGAATCGAGGCCTTCATAAACATTGTCGATGCGGACGGAGAAATCGCCGCGCCGGAAAGCTTTCAGAGAATTCAGGATGCTTCGACGGTCCAATTGCTTCTTGGATGCCTGCACGGTCACAGCGCCACTCCCAGCCCTATGGATTTATACGGATAAAGTTGCCCCCGCGGCTAATGGTGGATCGCGCCGCAAGACCCCAAACGCGGCATTTTCAATTTTGTTCCATCGTGCCGTGAATTCCAGGCCGACGATTGCGCCTTGGTTTGAACGCCGGATTTCATGATGCGGTTGTGGATTTATCGGGCTTTAGCCGACCACGACACGCCATTGCCGTTTGCCATTGCCAGAGAGGCATGAATTGCGTTGCGCAACTCGGAAGGCGAGGCAGGCATTGCGACCCATGTCCCTTGAAGGAAAATCGGATCGTGAAAACCCGAATTGGCGTAGCTTGCCGAATGGACGACAAAGGGGATGTTTCGGGCGTCAAGCAACGTAGCTATTCGTACGCAATCCCCGTCCGCCAGGCCGATATCCATGACAACAATGTCGGGAGAACTGCCCCTGAACCATTCCAGCGCGTCGACGCAGGACGAAAAGACCCCAGCGATGTCGAACCCCGCGTCGCGCAACATGTCTTCAAGTTCGAGCGCGATAAACGCCTCGTCTTCCAAAATCGCAACGGACCTATGGTGGTCCAATTATCGCAGTCCTTTGCTCTCCGAAGCGATCGGCAGCGCAGCACGCCGCCTGACCGGTTCCACCCGGTGGTCGAAGCTCACGGCAATTTTCTTGCCGGACATGGCATGGACCATAAGCCCGACCAATTCCTCGTCGTCGCAGCGACACTCAGGAAACCTTGCGCGGATTTCATCGACCGCAAACGCCGCCGAGATAATGTCGTCAGCGCGATAGCCAGAGATCACCGCGTAGACTGCGCTATAGGTTTCAAGGTCAATGACTTCGGTTTTCAGCACATCATCCTTCCTGCGGAAGGCCGACGGCAGAGGCGCCGGATGTCTCGCAAAGATTGCTAGATGCCGGCATCGAGTCTTCGGCGCTGTATCCTGTTCATTCTATGACGGTTGGCCGCGCTGTCGATAGCTCTGCAAGGCTTTGTACGCTTCCAGACACTGATTCACGCGAGCGACCAGATCAGGCAATCGTGCCGTTCATATACGTTTTCCCGTTCACTGTAGTGCCGTCCGCCAACTGAAACAGTCCGCCCGACTAGAATGAAGATTGTCGGCCCTTTCACTTGAAGCCCACCAGATCAGCGAGTGAGTTGTGGCCAACACTCCAACACCTCCGCCATGCTGGCCGCCTCAATCTGCTCACTGAAGCGGGAATGGTAGACTTCCATCAGTGCGTCATGGGTCTGGTCGGCAGAGCTGCAGATGGCATCGGTGACGAGAATGACGCGAAAGCCACGATCGATGGCGCCAAGCACGGTCGCGAGAACGCAAACGTCGGTTTCGCCACCGGTGATCACGAGCGCACGCACGCCGGAGCCACTCAGCAGCGCGTCGAGCCGCCCCTCGGTCCAGGGCGAATAGACGTGTTTGTCGACCACCGTCGCCGGCGGTACAAATCGTGCAAGTTGAGGCATCAGCTCGATCAGGCGCGGATCGATGTTGGAAAGGGTTACCTCCGCCCACCGACGATAGTAGTTTGCCCACATTCCCGGCGCCTCGCCCGGGCGGGCGGCAGGAATGAAGCGCGTGAACAGGGTACGGCTGGCATGTCTGGCGACCAGTTCTTCGATCGCCGGGACCACCTTTTCAGCCCACGGCACGGGCCAAGGTCCACCCGGCGCAAACAGGCGCTGCATGTCGACGCACAGATGCAGGCCATCGTCGCCTATTGGTCCGTGAATCAATCCTTGGGCGGCCACTGGTGGATTCCGTCGGGTTTGGGTTACTGGCCTGCCTGCCGCGCTGCATCGGCCTCAGCCACATCAACAGTGTAAAGCAATTCACCGTTTTCGTTGGATACCCTCACAAGCCAGCCGGACAGAGCGTCCGTGCCAGGCTGCAGGTCGGCGAGAAGATCGATTGCGCAGCGGATAGCTTCGGACCGGGCCGCCTCAAGGCTCGCCATCCTCGACGGCGGTATGCGTCGGCTGGTTTCGCCATCGCGATACTCAAAGACATATACGTCGCCGGCGCCGTCGCTTGCAGAGGTTATCTCGACCTGGTCGAAATTGCCGTTGCTGGTCGCGTCATATTCATTGGCTGCGAGATCAAAGGTCGCTGTCTGGACCAGGATTGCCTTTGCGCGGGCAAGCACGTCATCTTCAGCTTGTATCCCGACGTTTGCCATGTCCACCGTAACGCAGTCGCCGCCCTCGCCGCAAAATATCACCCGGCGAACCGACTGCCCGTCTGGCGCCCTGGCATTCACCACTTCGGTCCGAACGACTTGCATGACACTCTCCTGCTTGTGTCTGACAATGTTCATGGTGCGGTTTCGGTTCCTGCGGATGCAGGCGCCGGCCCGGCAACTTAACGGCTTGCGCCGCCGCCAAAGGCCATTCGGAACCCAAGGCCAACAATGAAGAGGCCGGCGATCCGCTGCTGCCAAAGCCGCACACGAGGGCGCTTCAGGATCCAGGCGCCTATGCTGCCGGAGGCCACGGCATAGGTCCCCAACACCAACACGCCCGTCATTTTCTGAGTTGCTCCCAGCAGCAGCAGTTGAAGCGTCACGGAACTCCCATGCGGATCAACGAACTGAGGCAGGAACGCTACCATAAACGTGATGGGCCACGGATTGAACAGATTGGCAATCATGCCTTCCCGTGCCGCGGCAACGGCCTTGATCGGGGTCGTATCCGGCCAGGCCTGTGTTTCCGGCTTCGTGAAGACCAGCCCTAGCCCGAGCCTTACGAGATACGCCGCCCCAAGCCATTGCAGTGCTCCAAAAGCTAGTGGGGAGGTTCGCACGAGAGACGAAACACCGAACGCTATGAGAGGAAGCTGAACCATGCCGGCGCCGGCCGTCATCCCCAATACCGTGAACAGCGCAACCCTGCGTCCCTGCCCTATGCCGCGCGCCGTCACCAGCATGCTATCCGGCCCGGGCGGCATCTGCAGCAGGACGACCGTTCCCACGAATGCTATCCAGTGGGCGGGATCGATGACTTGTTCCTCTCAACAATGATGCTCTTGTTGGACTTGGAGCGGCGATATAGCCGGTCAACGCGAAGCTGCGGCGCCGAGGCCGTTGCGCAGAAGTAGCTCATGTTCAGAATTAACTGCAGAGCCGCGACCGCCTTGCTCCACGATCATCTCGGCAATGTACTCCTTGAGGTCCCCGACTTCGTCCTGAATGTCCTCGGGGGCGATGCCTTCCTCGTCTGCATCCGCGATGCATTGGCTTGCGAGTTCCTCTGCGGCATCGACGCCCTTCCGCATGAGAGCAGGCTTTTCGATCACATGCTCCTCAATCCATACTCCGACGAAATGGACTGTACGATTTACGATGAGGTCAGCGTCTTCCGAGAGTTGCGCCTCGGTTTTCAAATCGTCCCTCGTCGACGCTTCATGGAACTCACCTCGGCAAAATGGGCTCACTTCCAACGCCGACAGGTTGCCAAAAGATGCACCGTGCCGATGAAAATCGCTGTCGAGACCGACAGGATTTCGCCCACCGGACATTCACGGTGCACCGAGCCCCCGTCGCAGGAACAATTCGAACGGAAACGCGTTGCCCTAGCTGGAAACGGGATAAGCGCTAAATGGCCGCGCCACGTGCTGCCTGGAAGGGCTTCTTGAAGGTTGGTTCGGTTACTTGCGGCGTGAAGATTGTCGGCGCAACCAGCGAAGCATCCAAGATCCATTTCAAGATTTTGAACCGCAAGGACGGTCTGCCGGTCAGGAGCGTCTACGCCGACGAGGAGACCGGAAAGCTGGTGGATGCAGCGGATCAGGTGAAGGGTTTCGAGATCGAAAAGGACGAATTTCTCCAGATCGAACCTGACGACATAAAGGCGTTGAAGCTGACGTCGAAGCACACGCTCGAAGTCGGCGAATTCGTATCGATTGACGATATCGATACGCGCTATCTCGAGAAGCCCTACTATCTGATCCCGGCCGACGGCGCCGCAATCGAAGCATACGGAGTGATCCGCGATGCCATGAAGAACAAGGGCGTGGCCGCTCGATCCTGCGTGGTGCTCTACCAGCGCGGCCGCGAAGTGCTGATTCAGCCCTGTGGCAAGGGGATGGTGATGACCGAGCTTCGCAACCACAACGAAATGGTTTCGGAAAGCACTGTGTTCGATGGATTGGCCAAGCAGAAATACGACCCCGATCTGCTCGAAATCGCCGGCATGCTTATTGACAAAAAAGTGACGACCTTCGATCCCTCGAAATTTGAAGACACCTATGAAGACGCGCTGATCGCCATGATCGATGCAAAGCGCAAAGGCAAGAAGCTGCCGAAGCCCGCACCAAGGCCACAGGAGAATGTCATCAACCTCGCTGAGGTGCTGAAGAAGAGCCTCAAACAGGAAGGGCTGGCGAGATCCACAAAGAGAGCCTCACCGAAACGCAAGACAGCATAGTTGATAACTGCCCAGCCAGAAGGTCCGCACAGCAGCCCCAGCCGCCCTAAATCGCTCGGAACAATTCTCGCGGTTGCCCGTTGGCCACCAAGTTATGGCCGAGATCAAGAACGTCGACAGGGCAGTCCTCAAAGAGCCAGAGGCAGCGGATGCCAACGTTGCGCTCAAAGGAGCCGGAACGCAGGACTCTGATCGAGCGCCGACAAGCCCCAGGACCGCTGGCCATCGGTAAAATACATGGGGTGTGAAAAGACCCTTTCGCCTCCAGACGCGGCGACGCGCGACCTGTGGCGGGCCGAACCCCACGCCCAAGCGAAACCCGGAGAATAGATGTGCCCCCCAAACCAGAGCCAACCGAAGAGCCGCCAGTGGATGCGCCGACGTGGACGCCGGACATACGCGAGCCTGAGCCGGATCTTCTTCCCGACGAAGTGCCAGTTCCTAATCCGGACGAGAACCGTGATCCGCCAAAGCGAGGCGTGGTGACAGACTGAACAACGGGTTTGGTCCGGCATCCTCCTGCAAAGGCGTTTATCTCGGCGCCGGGTTCAAGATCGCCAGTGAAATGCGACTGGATTTGGCTAACGCCGAATGCTTGACGGATTTGGTCTCCATAGTGTGGACCTGCCGACGCTTCGCCAAGCCTCATTTTCCAAGTATCTGTTCGAACGTGCATTGCTTCGGGCTTTTGTCAGGACGCCATCGCAGAAATTTGGTGCCATGACGGAAACGATCCCCGGTGACATGATCGAACCGCACCTCCGCCACCAGTTCGGGCCGCAATGGCTCCCATTGTCCGCTTCTTTCCTTGCTCCACCGACTGGGACCGCCCGGCGCTTTTCCCGTGAAGCCAGGAGCCGATCGCAAAGCTTCAAGTTGTCGCGTAAGCTTGGCCCTGTCCTCCCGGGCGATCGTCGAAGTGAACCCGACATGGTCGAGTTGCCCCTGGTCATTGTACAGGCCAAGCAACAGGGAGCCGACTTCACGCGAATTCGCCAGGTAGCGGAACCCTCCGACGACACAATCGGCCGTGCGCAGGCGCTTGACTTTGATCATGGCGCGCTCGCCGGGTCGATATTCGTCATCGAGAAGCTTGGCAACGACCCCGTCGGTCGAACCTTGTCCGGATTGGCTTAGCCATCTGCCTGCCGCCGCCAAATCAAGCGTTGCCCGAGACAGTTCGAGATCCTTTCGCCCGGCCGACTTTACGAACAGTTCGAGTGCAGCGCGCCGAACCGAGAGCGGCTGCTGCATCAAGACGCCCTCGGAGGTCGCCAACATGTCAAAGAGGATCAGCTTTGCCGGCGTCGCGACCGACAGTTTCCGGATCCTGCTTTCCGCCGGATGCAGCCGCATCTGCAAGGCGTCGAAAGAAAGAGAGCCTGCAATTTCGATGACGATCTCACCATCGACCACGAACTCTTTTGTTTTCAGTTCATGCAACATCGCGACGACTTCCGGGAAATACCGCCCTAACGGCTTGCCGGATTTTGCACGCAACTCCACGGCCGCGCCGGCTTTAAAGGCCAGGCAGCGGAACCCGTCCCATTTGGGTTCGTATTGCCATCGGCCAGCATCGGCCGGCAACGTGTCGGCAGCCTTTGCTTCCATCGGCGCCGTGCTCAACGCCACGCCGAAAGACGATTTTACACTCGTCGGCAGATCGCGAGAGATGGCAGATTCGCCCGTCATGAAAGTTCCGTGGACAACGATGGAGATCGACTCAACGCAGCACTGGTGCCGGTTTTGGAAAAATCATGCTTCAACAGGGTTAGGTCATGATGAGATTTCAACCAGATCTCATCATGACCTCGGACGGTCTACTCGGCAGCCTGCATGTTGATCTTGCTTTCCGCCATTTCGGTGAGCTTGCGATCGGTCGCCTGCTCTTCTTTCAGGTTCTTGGCCAACACGTTGGCGCAGTCGCTGCGGCCAAGCTGCTTGGCCCAGGCGATGAGCGTGCCATATCTGGTCATCTCATAATGTTCGACCGCCTGCGCCGACGCTATCAGTGCCGCGTCTAGGACCTCCTTGTCGTCAACGTCGCCGCTCACATCGTCGGCTTCTTCGAGAATGCCGTCTATCGCCGGGCAGTTGACCTCCTTGGCCTTGACGCCATGCAATTCGAACACCTGTTCGACGCGCTCGATATGGCCTTTGGTCTGCTCGAGGTGTTTTTCGAATCCGGCCTTCAATTGCGGATCGGTTGCCTTGCCGATCATCTTCGGCAGCGCTTTCTCGATCTGCTTTTCGGCGTAATAGATGTCGCGCAGCGTGTGCACGAAGAGATCGTCGAGTGTCTTGATGTCCTTCGAAAAGAAGCCCATGGCCTTACCTTTCATTGTGCAGAAGTTCGGGTTTGGCGGCGGCTTGCCCGCCACCCGCGGAGGCCGGGAACTCGTCCCGGCTTGCTGGTCAACGCGCCGGTGCCGGAGGAGTTCCTGATTCCGAGCCGGGCCGTTACTCCTTTTCGAGACGCTGCGATCCATCTCCGGAGGAGCTTTGACCCGATCACACGTTCCATGGTCCAGACGACGACCCCCAGGCGCACGCCGGCGCGGAAAAACTGACGGCCAGGAGAGCCGAAACGTGCTGTGCGCCGCAAGCTCTCGCAGGCGATGGCTGCCTCGGCAGATGCAATGCCAGCGTCGGGCGCGCACTATTGTCGGGAGAACTCTTGGTCAGGTATGCGAAGGCCCTCTTCATATTTGGCCGCCGACGCTCCGACCTGCCTCGACTGCCAGATGTTGTCCTCCAGATCGGCGCGTTTTACGGGGAGCGCCACTGGGTTCGACGCAGCCCGCCGGACAAAGGCGAAATACTCCTCATCCGGCCTGCGCGACATGGCATCGACCGCCGCGGCAATTGTCGGTCCGAAGCCTGCTTCTTCGAGCTTGGCGCGGGTCCAGCCTTCGCCTTTCTCCAGAACGTCATGAAGGTAGGCAACAGTCTTCTGATCGATTGTCTCGACAGCGTCGACGACACGGCGGCAATGCTCGATGTAGGGCCGCCCGGTCTTATCGCGCTGCGACGCGTGAACCTCCTCCGCAATCTTTGCCGCCTGGTAGAAACTGCTCATCGCGCCTGTCGTTACCGTGATTGTCTCTGCCTGATGAAACCTATTCGACGATATGTGGCGTGTGTCGCTTGTCCTCGGCAGGGTCGACATCGATACGGGCCTTTTCCGGATCGAAAGCGGCGTGACCTGCAATAGCCAGAGCGGCCGCATCGGGCGTTTCGTAGGCCCACATGAAATCGTCGGAAGAACTGCCGACGGCGTGGACACGCCAGTAGGTTGCGGTGCCTTTAAGCGGGCACCGGGTGGTGGTGTCGGTCTTTTCGAAAAGATCGAAATAGATGTCCTCGAAGGGGATATAGAAAACGGGCTCGTGCCCGTCTTCACGCAGGACCTTCGCCCGCTCCGTAGCTGCGACGATGGCGTCGGAAAACCGCACCGTCACCGTGCCGGAAAACGGTTCTATGGCCAATCGGCCAAGGTTTTGCTGTGAAGTTGCGCCTGAAGTTTGCATTTGGATTTCTCCCTGGCGATTACCGCAAGATCGGTCATGCTTGGAGACGAAATGCGCGGCGGCGCTTCAGGTTCCGGCATGTCCGATGAACCTGAATTGCAGCCGGACTTAAAGCGCCTATCGGTTGCCGTATCCAGCAGTACTCGTCGGTAAGGCGCGGTGAAATGCTCGTCCAACCCATTCGAAGACTTTGGAAGACGACACGGTGGTCGCTTCCGTGGAGCGTCAGGGCTGGCACCGAAATGATCTTCGCCGCTACTTGCCGGCGGGCGAGTTCCTGGCAGGAGATGCTCCAGCTGTTTGGCCGTCGTCAGCTGCCGCCTCACGCACGGGCTCCGGGGCGGCCTGAGTTGCTGCCAAGTGGGCCGCAAGGTCCCTATAGACCTTGCCCCTGCCGCCATCGTGTTTAGCGATCAGGCCAAGTAGGTCATGACGGCTTAGCTTTGCAATCTTCATTAGGAATTCGAATTCGTGCTTCGGAATCGAGGCTGCTAAGCGATCGAGTTTGGCCCGCCGGGTCTCTTTGGACACATGTGCTCCTATGTATCCAGGCAGCATGCGAGGCACGTATTCGGAGGCCCGCCATTGTCTTGATGGCGGGCCTTCGGGCGGCCGAAGCCGCTAGGTCCATCGACTACTTGTTGCAATTTTGCACGGTCGAGGTCGTTGCGCCACTTGCAGTGTTGTTATCGATGTCATTGCCTGCGGCGTCCTTGCAACGGTCGGTCATGCCGTTCGATTTTGTAGTCGAGTTTGTGGAATTCGGATCGGTTGGCACGGCCGCATTCCCGCTGCCAGTGCCAGCGGCGCCGCCGCTGCCAACAGTTCCAGTACCAGTTCCATTACCCGTGCCAGCCGTGCCGCCAGCACCCGTTCCATTTGTCTGCGCCAAGGCGGAACCGGCCAAGGCAATAGTTAGCACCGACGCGGCTAGAATTTTCTTCAACATTGGAGTCTCCGTGTTTGAATCGCCGAATTGCGATCGCTTTCCCAACGACAGGTTTTTCTCATTGTTCCCGGCGTAATGGATTGTGATCCGCAGCAGCCTTCGTCGAGGTGGACACTCTTGACGTCGCACGAATTGTGATGAGACCTGACAAGGGCAGGATGGGCTTTGTTCAACACCAAAGCGATATGTTGGGCGCGGCTGCATGCATCCGACGCGGATCGCGATGCGGAATGTGGGCAAGACGGGTTACAACAGAAGCGGCGATCAGAGCTGCGAGCGAACCGGCCGCCTTGATGTTAGTCTGACGGTTGAATCTCAAGACCATTCCGACGCAGGAGCAGAACGCATGCCGGCTCGATCCGAAGGATTTACAATCGCTCTGGCTCACAACGGGGATGCACGAACGCAGGCGGCCGCTGCGCTCTATCGACACAACATCGAACAAACCGGAATCGATGACCGGGCAGTGATCGGCGCGGAGCTTACCGACCCCTCGGGAAAGATCTGGGGTGGAATTTGGGGCAGAACGGAACTGGGGCTCCTGTTTCTCGACATGTTCTTCTTGCCTGACAAATTGCGTGGCCGATCCTATGGATCACAGCTTCTTATGGCGATTGAGGAGGAAGCCATTAGGCGCGGATGCAAGAGAGCCGTCGTCGAGACGAGCAGTTTCCAGGCGCCTCAATTTTACCGGCTTCATGGGTTTGAGGAATTCGGCAAAGTCGAATTCGTTATTCCAGGACATGCCCGCATCTTCCTTCGCAAGAAACCTGCAGTAATCTTTGCGGAGGCGCCATCTGCACGAACGGCTGTTCGCCGGCAAAACGCCGGCGCCTTAGCCCTCCCAGCCGTAGCCATCTACTCCCGAAGGTCCTTTTGCCCTTTCCATCCGGGAAGCTCGGTCATCGGGCATAGCAGCCGCGGTCGCGCCGGATCGGAGATATCGAGTTTATCCCAGGGAATGCGGTACAGGCCGTCGCGACGGCGCAGCCGAAACAGGTCGAGCATCGCGATGCCGATGGTCGAAGCCGACAGACGCTCGAACGCGGCGTAGATGCCAACGTGGAATTCAGTAACGACGAGCTCGTCGCCACGCTGTTCGGCGAGAATCTCTTCGATGTGACCGATGCTCTTTCCACGCTGCGAGAGCACGCGTCGCCCGGCAAGATGTTCGAGGTTGACTGTCCTCATCATCACGCTCCTGGGATGCGCCCGATGACATGATCGCGCAACCAGTCCTGCCAGGCGAAAATCGACGTCTCGCCCACCTCGATGTCACATTCGATGTCGAGCCCGTTGTCCTGCACCTTTTTCCACGCAATCCTGTGTGGCTCGGCGTGGCGTTTGCCACCCACCCTCGTCGCCAGTTGCGCCATCCATTCCCCGGGCCGCGCGCCAAGGCGGCGCGCCAAAGTGATGGAGCCGAGTTCTATCGCGACAATCCTTGGTGGTTTGCCCCGCCGCAACTCGGCCACCACTCCGTCGACCTTGCCGATCTTGACCCGCCGGCGGTCGAACACCTGCTTGTCCAGGAGATCACGCATCAATTCCATCATGTGCCTCCGAATATCTGCAGCGGAATCGTCACCACGGCGAGCACGAAGGCAAGCGCGATAATGAAGACAACGGCGGCATTCGAAATGATGCCGTTGCGATGTTCGCCGACATAGCGTTCGTCATTCAGCAGGAAGAGAAATGGAACTACCGTCAGCGGAAGGCTCGCCGCCGTTACCGCCATGGAAAAGATGGTCAGCCTCAGTGGGTCGAGGCCAAGCATGATCGGAATGGCGGCCAAAAACAATGATGCCGTATAGACGGCACTGAAGCCCGGATCATCGCGCGGCTTGCGATCCTCACCCCACGTCCAGCCAAAGCCCTGTGCCACCAGATATGCCTGTTGCAACCCGACTTCGAGTGCGGCGCCGAAACAGGCAATGGCGAGCGAGGCAACGAATAGAACGAACCCCCAGAAGCCGAATATAGGGATCAGCATCAACGGCAGTTGGTGATAGTCGTCCACCTGGTCGATGCCGCGCGTCGCGAGAACGAGAGCAGCGACGATCAACACGCCGATCGAAATGGTCCCACCGAAGGTCATGCCCAGCCCGGCGATGGCACGATTGGCCCCAAGGTGGCTTTCATCCCATTTGTCCTCGATAGCTCCCGAGGAATAGAACATGAAAAGATAAGGCGATATCGACGCGCCGAGAATGCTGGCCGCCATGAACCAGTAATTGATGGCATCGTGAGCCGGCAGCGAAGGCACGGCGCTGCCAGCGACCGCTGTCCAGTCGGGCTTTAACATCACCGCACCAACCACGAAGCACAGCGTCACGAGGCCGAGGACCGAAACGCCTTTCTCGATAAAGCCAAACGTGCCTTTCCACAGCAGCAGCCATGCCAGCAACGCCACCGGCAGTGCCCACCACTGGAAGCCTATGCCGGTGGCAAGTTCGAGTGCGATGGCCACACCGCCGATCTCAGCGGACAGCACCATGAAATTGACGAGAAGGACGACGAGCAACGGCCATAGGAAGACGTTGAACCCAAATCTTTCACGAATGCCCTCTGAGATCGTGTGATGGCTCATCGCGGCGAACCGACCGGCCATTTCAACCAAAAAGATGATGCATATGGTGCCGAGAACTATGGCCCAGATCAGCTGGAATCCGAAGGCGGCACCCGCCTGCGCCGCCGTAGCCATCGACCCGACTTCGAGGAAACCTCCGACACTGGTGACGACGCCAAGCGATATTTCCAGAAGCTTCTTCACGGCTTTGGTCCGAAAGCGCTGGTGTAAGCGGCGGCGAGCGAGCGCATGGCCGCCCGAAGATCCTGTTGTGCGCTTTTCACCTCAGTGCGATTGTTCACCCGCAATCCCGCCTCGGCATGCGCCACCGCAACCGACAAACTGTTGACTGCTGCCGTCAGTCCTGCTCGCCCGGCTGGTTCAGCGGTCTCGGCCGATCGAATTTCCGCCTCGACATCGGCCAGCGTTTTTCCGACCGAGTGCAGTGCGGCCGTGGCATAGGCGGACGGTGCCGCTCCCTCCCCCCAGGCATCCAGCACCATCGATACGGTCTGTGCCGCGGAGGCCGCGCTTCGTGATTGCTGCGCCACCTGATTGGAAGACGAGCATCCGGCCAACCCGGCTAGAATCAGCAGCAAGCACAGGCAGCCAACCGGAAAATGACGGTCGTTATGGGGTACAGCGCGCGTTGTATGCACCACGCGGATTTCCTCCCCGGCCCGAACCAACTGCGTCCGGCATCAATGATCTAGAGCCCTCGGAGAGCTCGTCAACGAAACCGACGACGAGCCTGTGAGGTCGGCTAGTCAACGTAACAAAACGCTCATCCCGGACAGCCGTGAAAGAGGGAGGCCCGCGCTTCTCTTTGGCGCGGAGAAGCGCGGGAGATCGGGCTGAGGGGATGACCCGATCGCGCAGCATCAACATGGGAGGGCAACAACGCTGCACGGTTCGAACTTCCAACCGAGCCACTTGTTCCAACTTCAACTGATTAGGCTCATTGCCGTTCTGAGTACTCAATCCATGCGTTTGGGGGCCTTTTGAAGGTAGGCCATCGCGAGTTCTCATGGCGAAGAACGGCTTTTGCCCCAACGCTCATCCATGAATGCGCGCAAGGACCGCGACGACGACCGTCGCCTGACCGTCATGACAGCGCACGATCAATCCAGCCCAAACGCCGCGGAACAATTGTGCCCGCTCGTGGTTCCGATGGCACGAAGATGGAGGATATGATGACGGACGCCAAACTCGCTGTGGTGACCGGCGCCTCGAGTGGCATCGGAAGGGAACTCGCAAAGCTGTGCGCTAAAGACGGTTACGACCTGATCATCGCCGCCGACGAGCCGGCCATCCGGCAGGCGGCAGAGGCACTTGAGACCCACAATGTAACGGTCGAAGCCATTGAGGCCGACCTGGCGACCGTCGAGGGCGCCGATCGGTTGATCTCCCAGATCGGCGATCGCGATATCGACCTGTTGTTTCTCAATGCGGGACGCGGGCTCGGCAACGGCTTCGTCGACCAGGACTGGCGAAAAGTCCGCCGGATCATCGACACCAATGTCACCGGAACGGTCTATCTGGCGCATGAGCTCGGCGCCAAGATGGCCCGGCGAGGCCGCGGGCGCATCCTGTTCACCGGATCGATCGCCGGCTTCATGCCCGGCACATTCCAGGCCGTCTACAACGGCACGAAGGCGTTCATCGATTCCTTCTCGATCGCGCTCCGCCATGAGCTGAAAGATAGCGGCGTGACGGTCACCGTGCTGATGCCTGGCCCTACGCAGACGCGATTCTTCGAGCGCGCTGAAATGATGGATACCAAGGTCGGCACCGATGAAAAGGACAATCCGGCCGATGTCGCCAAGACGGGTTACGAGGCGATGATGGCCGGTGATGAACAGGTCGTCAGCGGTTGGAAAAACAAGCTGCAGGTTGCCGCCGCGCATGTCACGCCGGCAGGCACCTTGGCCGAACAGCACCGTAGGATGGCCGAGCCGGGGTCGGCGTCCAGCGACTGAGCTGATATTTCGCGTCATCAAACGGGCTGGCATTCGCAGAGACGGCATGTGCTGCGCGAGGCAAATCTATTGCTGCCGCAAGGGCGGCACAATCTCGGGCCCGGCGTCTATGTTGGCCTGGTCGATCATATCCCGTTTGGCGCGGCGATGAATAAGGGGCCGACTTTCCGGATGGGCCAGACGCACACGCAACGCTCCTCGAACCTCTTTTGGCCATGGTCCAGAACGGCGAAATCGATCCCTCCCTTGTGATTACCCACCGGGCCGATCTGGAAACAGGGCCTCTACAAGACGTTCCGCGACAAGCAGGATGGTTGTGTCAAAGTGGTGATGCGGCCTCACGGCTGAGACGGGCAAGGCGACCGACACTTCACTGCAATCATAAGGGAACATTCGCGTCGGCGGCCGGTTAGGTGGCACTTCCGTAACGATCACCTGCCGTCAAAGCGAGCCCATGATGAACCACGATCAGCATGATGATGTACCAGACGCAGCGCGTAGACTTGTGGTTGGAAGCATAGCGGGAGGAATTGTCGCCGCTTATGCTTCCACGGCGTCAGCCGATACGGGAACAGTGCCTGCTAAAGCGGGCCCTGCTAGCCCGATGCTCAAACAGAATCCGGTGACGCGATATCCCCAGCCGCCGTTCAAGCCACAGGAACAGAAGTGGCCGGGTTTGACCAACAAGATGGTGCCGCGCCCGGATCACGGCGAGACAACCTACAAGGGGTCAGGCAGGCTTGCCGGTCGCAAAGCGCTGATAACCGGCGGCGATTCCGGAATCGGTCGTGCGGCGGCGATTGCATTCGCGCGCGAGGGTGCGGACGTTGCTTTCGGCTACCTCCCCGAAGAACAGGAAGACGCCGACGAACTGGTGGACCTAATAAAAGCGGCAGGTCAAAAGGCTTGCCGGCGATATCCGCAATTAGGCCTTTTGCAGAAAGCTGGTCGATGAAGCAGCAACGCCCCTCGGCGGTCTCGACATCCTGGTCAGCAACGCTGCTCGCCTCACTCGAGTCAACGGTCCTCAAAAAGGGCCGCCAGGCCCACCGCTCCTTAGGCGTGGTGGGCTTTCAGACTGTCTACAGGAGGAACCAATGGCTGGCGATGAAATAGAAAGAAGGCGACTGCAGATGTTGATCGAACAATATCTGGAGACCCGTAAGCGACGGCACGATTTCGTGTCGATCGCGAATGCCGAACTCGCGATCAAGGCAATCATGCCGCATTGCCCGGTGTCAAGCGCAGCGTTGGCAGAGATGATAGCCGCTGGCGCCGTCACTTACGGCCTTGGCGTCCTATTCGACGCGAGGCAAACCGAGGGCGAACTGCCCGTCGTTTGATAGGCTCATCGCCTGACCAATCGTCGCGCCGTGGCGAAGTTTCGCCCAGCGCTGGAGTACGCCAGACCGGGAGCATGCCAATCGTGCCGGCCGGATCGCAGGCACTTGCCGGCGACGCCGTCTCGGGCCTGGACCCGAATGTCGTCGCATATCTGATGAAAAACCAGTGTCTTTGTGCAGTTACCGGGCTTCTCGTTGGGTTGGCACCGTTCCGCTGTCCTGGTGTCTTGCCAAAGCTGTCGGTTGAACACCGAGCATATTTCGCACGGCCTCGACCAGCGCGGCAGCCCACACGGGTTTTGACAGCATCTTGTGATGACGCAAATCCTGCGGAATGTCGGATGTTGTGTACCCACTGACGAAAACAAACGGAATTCCGCGTTGCGCTAGAAGAGGGACAAGGGCAGCGCTGGTCTCGCCGCCGAGACCAATGTCCAGGACCGCGGCAGATATGACTTCACTCTCGATCAGCTTTTTCGCGCGAGCAACGGACGGCACTGGCCCGGCGATGGCGAAGCCGGCCTCTTCCAGAATTGCGCGGTGCTCCTCCGCGACCAGCCATTCATCTTCGACGATAAGGATACGAGATGCAGTCACGTTTCGCTCTCCCGATGATCAAACGGAAACTCAATCCGCAAGCTCAAACCATCGGAACCGAAAGATGTTTCAAAATTTCCGCCAAGCCGATACTCAATTTCGCCTTTCACCAGCGAAAGACCAAATCCCGTCTTCTCAGGCGGAATGACAGCGGGACCGCCGCTTTCTAACCATTCGAGCTGAAAACCGTGATCCGACGCCGACCAAGTCACGGACACCACGCCGTTTGGCACGGACAAGGCGCCATATTTTCCAGCATTCGTGGCAAGTTCATGGATCACCATGCCAAGCGACAGGCCCTGCTGAGGCTTGAGCCGAATGTCCTCGCCTGTGGTGTTGATGCGTTCCAGCCCGAACGGCTCGACTTCCTGCCGCACGATTTCCTCTACCGAGACCTCTTTCCAGCTTTCACGCGAGAGCACTCCGTAGGCCCGGGCCATGGCGCGCAGGCGACCGATGAGCGCTTCGGCGAAAGCCTCCGAAGAGGGAGCATTTTTCAGGGTCTGACTGGCAATGCTGACCGTAACAGCCAGCATGTTCTTGACCCGATGGTTGAGTTCCGAGATCAATACCCGCTGGTGGGCTTCGGCTTCAGCCATGGTCGTCACATCGACAAAGGTCACCACCACGCCCTGGATTTTCCGCGCGCTGTCGCGGTAGGGGATCAGCCGCACGAGATAGTGGATGCCGTTGCTATCGCGCGGCAGCTGGTGCTCGATCATCTCGCCGGCCCTGAAAACCTGGGCAATATGGTCGCGCAGGTGCGGATAATCGAGCCGGCTGGCAAGATCGGTCAGCGGTCTTCCGATGTCGGTCGGCAGCAAGTTGAAGAACGAAGACGCCGCCGGCGTGAAGCTGCGGATAACCAGCTTGGTATCGAGAAAAACAGTCGCGATCTGTGTGCTCTCGAACAGGTTCTTCAGATCGCTGTTGGCACGATCGAGATCCTCGATCTTGGAAACCAGTTCGGCATTGATGGTGTTCAATTCCTCATTGAGGGACTGCATTTCTTCCTTGGAGGCCTCGAGCTCCTCATTGGAGGACTGGGCCTCTTCGTTGACCGAGACGAGTTCCTCATTGGAAGATTTCAACTCCTCCAACGCGGTCTCATATTCTTCGATCGTCGATTGCAGGCGCTCGCGCGTATCGCGGAGCTCGCGTTCGAAATCAGCAATCCCAGATGCCACCGGCTGTCGAACCTTTAGAGCCTCCAGCCGCGGCTGCGGCTGGCCCACCGGCTCGAACAGGACGAGAAACAGCGGCTCGCCGCTGCCGCGATCAGTCAAGGGCTCGATCGTCAATGTGACGAATTGGACACGATCTTCATCTTCTTCAATGGCTATCGCTTCGCGCACAACCGTGCGCCGGCCCTCGGCGGCTTCCCGCAAAGCGCCGCGCAATTCCAGACGCAGGCCGCTGCGTGCCATTGTGAGCAATTGTCTGCTCGGCACCCCTTGCGGCGGCTCGAGATATTTGCCGGTTCGGACCGAGTAATAGACGACATCTCCATCACCATTGACGACGACGTGAGCCGGAGCGAAGCGTTCGAGAACCTGCGCTTCAACGGTTTGCCTTAGGGAATAAGACAAGCCGCGGCGGGCATGTGTGTCATTGGCGCTGGAAAAGTTGGTTGCAGGCGCAGCATTCAACAAGATCGGCAGCCGCGGCGGCGCCGAATGTTCTCGTGCCTTGAAGATCCGTTGTTTCTTGTCGACCGGTGCAAACAGGTCGGCATGCTGGCTTATGCTTTCGGAGGTGCCAAGGAACAGATAGCCACCAGGCTTCAGCGAATAGTGGAAGGTCGGAATAACCTGCTTTTGCACATCGGGGCCGAAATAGATCAGGAGGTTCCGGCACGACACCATGTCCATGCGCGAGAAGGGTGGATCGCGGATGACGCTGTGCGCCGAGAAGATGCAGAGATCACGTACGCTCTTGCTCAAGATGAAACTTGTGCCGTCATTGCTGAAGAAGCGTTCGCGACGTGCAGGCGAAACGCCCGCAAGCAATGACTCCGGATAGCGCGCCGAACGTGCGATGCCCAGCGCCGCGTCATCGATGTCCGTGGCGAAAATCTGGATGCGCGGCACAGCCGAAAGTGTATCCATATGCTCGCGCATCAGCATTCCGATCGAGAAGACTTCCTCGCCGGTTGCGCAGCCGGGCACCCAGACGCGGATCGTATCGTTGGCGTCCTTGCCTTCGAAAAGTTTGGGGATGACGGTTTCTTCCAGGGTCTTGAAAGCGTCCGTGTCGCGGAAGAAATTTGTCACGTTGATCAGCAGGTCGCGAAACAGCGACCGCACTTCCTCCGCATTTGAACGAAGCAACTCTATATAGGCATCGATCGCGGTGTTCTGTGTTATTTGCATGCGTCGCCTGACGCGACGCAAGAACGTCTTGGCCTTGTAGCCCGAGAAATCATGTCCCGAATGGCTGCGCAGGATCGCGTAGATTTCCTCCTGGCCCTTGCGGAGTTTCAAAGCACTGGCCTTGCCATCGTCAGCTTCAAGCTCGTCGAGCAGTTCAAAGCTGTGGGCAAATTCCATGAGTTTCGCACCCATCTCATCGGCTGGGATGGCGATATCGATCAGACCGGAACTGATCGCGCTGCGCGGCATGTCGGGATTGCTCGGACCCGACTCGTCGGAGAGTTGCGCCAGCGTCAGGCCGCCATGCTCCTTGATTGCCTTGATGCCCAACGTACCGTCGGAATCGCCGCCCGACAGGACGACCCCGACGGCGTATTCGCCCTGATCCTCGGCCAGCGCGCTGAAAAAGATATCGATGGGCTTGCGCTCCCTGGACACCGAATTCGGTTGGCGCAGCTTTAGGCTGGAATTTTCGATGGTGAGGATCGCGTTGTGCGGCATCACGTAGACGGTGTCAGGATGGATATCCATTGCATCTTCAGCGACACGAACCGGAATTCCGGTGTAAAGCGCAATCACTTCGTGCAGCAGACTTTCCCGTTCCGGGCTGAGATGCGTGACGATCACGAACGCCATCCCGCTCGAAGACGGCATCCCGCGAAAAAATCCCTCCATTGCGGCAATGCCGCCCGCAGAGGCGCCAATACCGACTATGGGGAACCTCGGCAGCTTTTGCATCAATTGTCCTGCTTCAGTGAAATGCAACGCGGCAGCGCTGATTTCGATCCAATGTGTAAACCGTTCCTGGTCGAATTCCCATCCCGCACCGCCGATAGCCACGGAACCGATGGACGCGATCGCCGTTTAAAGCCCGGAGGGCTGCTATGTTATTAGGCATGCGAATTCTGCTCGTCGAGGACGAATTCTTGCTGGCAAGCGAACTTGCCTCCTATTTCAGCGATTGTGGGGCGACCGTTTTGGGGCCGGTGTCGTCAGTCAGCCGGGCTCGACGATATATCGATTCAGCGGATGGGGCGGTGCTGGACATCGACCTCAACGGTGAGACTGTTTTTCCCCTCGCCGATGAGCTGACGGACAGAGGCATCCCGTTCGTATTCTTCTCCGGAAACGATCAGATCACCCTGCCGGAGCGGTTCCGGTACACCCAAAACCTCTCCAAGCCGGCCGGGTTCAGGACGGTTGCCGGGATCCTCGCCGCGCAATCAACAGCGCTTGGCGAAGACAACGTTTTCCGCGCTCTTCCAAAACTGAGGCTGTCCGCGCGGCTGCTGCTGGGCGACCCACAGGCGGCCGATCGCCTCGTCGAACGGACATTGAAGGCGGCGCTGGAGGAGCGGTTGTCGACGCGGCATGACCTTCCCTTGAGCGAATGGCTCAATACGCTCATGGAGGAGGTGCTCCGCAACGACAGGTCTGGAATCATGAATTAAGATTGTCCGATGGTTTGCCGCAGGCCGTCTGTCGACCGCCCCCGCCACGGTACCCCTCCCCCAAGAGCGCTTCGCTTCGTCTTGCAAATACGGCCGCATTCCTGCTAGAAATCGTCGTGGCCAAACCTCCGCAAACCAAACCTGACTCATTCCGCGATCCTGTTGAGGGCGACGCACTCGCAGCGTTGCTCGACGAAATCGCGGAAGAGGAAACACCTGAACGGCTGTTGAAACTCGCCCTTGAGCTGCAGCAGCAACTGCTGTTGTCAAAGCAGCTGAAAAACCCCAACTGAACGGCCTGCAGCTAGGCATCTTGATTTGCCTCGAGTTCCACGATGGCGTCATCGCCTCGTTCGCCAGACCCCTGGTGCGGTAATCTTTCAGCGCTCGATGTGGGCGAAAGCCCAGTCTCAATAGCTCAGCCGTTCTGCGCCCAGAAAGCCCTGATCCCATCATGACGCCGATGAGACGACCTGGAAAATCAGGGCCGACTTGGGTCGCAGCCCGAGGTCGATCACTGCTGCCCTGGCATCTCGGTATTTTCTTGCGGGCTCTTTTTGACGCCGGCCGCGGGTGATGTCTCGGCGGGGGCATTGCCGCCTTGGTTCTGTTCCGGGGTGCGCTTTACTGGCGACGTCTGCCACGATCCGCCTGAAAGAGGTGTGAACACAAAGAAGGCTAGCAGGGCGACGAAGATCACAGCCGCAATGACGACGCCCCACCCGAGTACATTTCGGGTGCCACGCTGTTCTTCCTTCCGGGACACATGCTCCGTCATCACTGGACTCCTTTGTGTCATTCGATGAAGTACAAATTTATCGTGGAGATCGACCGCACGGTCTGCTCTTCCCCGGCGCCGGCCACCGGCATAGCTGAAGAAAGCTGAAGCTAATCTTCTCCAGCTTTTCGGCTGCCTGGTTTGGCGACCCGCTTTGGCGTTTCCGGCACTGCCGGTTTCTGCTCGGGTGCAGGCGGATTGACCGCCTCATGCGCCAAACGGGCTTTGCGCAATCGCGCCGTTTTCTCTTCCCGCGCTTTACGCTCAGCTTCCATTACTCCTTGTGCGTAGAGGGTGGCTCGTGCGTCTCTGTCGTTTGCGGATCCACTGGCCGCCATAGTCAGCCCTCCGCCTTGTAATTTCTTGCTTCCTTCTTGGCGCCGTCTTTGCCGTGCTCGGCTGCAAGCTCTTTGGCCTGCCCGGGTGACACGTCGGTGACTTCGGCCAACTTGATTGCCTCTTTTTCAGAGAGATCACTGTCCTTTCGCGTGGGGTTCCTTGTCATCGCAGATCTCCTATCAGAGCCCAAACGACCGGACCGGCGGTGTGTTCCGTGGAACCTTCGATAGTCCACCGATTGAGGCGGGCTATCGCGCTTCCGGCAACGAGCGAAAAGTTTCTGATGCGGGCTGACAAGGAACATGATCAGCTTCAAGGCCTTTCGAACTGCTAGGCAAGCCGGGTTATGGCCGGGCTATGACCGGGTGGGACGCGTGACACACGGACGGATTCAGGCATCGATGCCAGGCGCTAGTTCTCGCCCGCGAGCGTGGCGAGAAATGACCGCCGCCATTCTGCTGCGTCATTGCGCCTGATGCGCTTGAGCAGTGCACTATGCCTTGCAATTCTTTCCTCAAGCGGCATCGCGAGCGCTTTTGCGATCGCATCGGCAACCTCGTCGACCGCATAGGGGTTCACGATCAAGGATTCGGCAAGTTCTTCGGCCGCACCTGCAAAACGCGACAAAATCAGCACTCCGGGGTCGGCTTCGTCCTGCGCGGCTATGTATTCCTTGGCGACGAGGTTCATTCCGTCACGCAGGGGTGTGACCAATCCGACCTGGCTAGCGCGCAACAGGCCAGCAAGCCGAGAGCGTGATACGGCACGGTGGATGTAGCGGATCGGGGTCCAAGCCAAATCCGCGTATCTTCCGTTGACCGCGCCGGCGGTTGCTTCAAGCTGGGCCCGGATGTCGGCATAGGCGCTGACCTCCTCGCGCGTCGGCGACGCAATCTGCAAATATGTTGCCGCCCGCTCGTGTTCCGGATGCCTTTCCAAAAGACGCGCGAAAGCCTGCATGCGGCCGGGGAGACCCTTGGAGTAGTCCAGCCGATCGACGCCGATGATTTGCTTGAGGCCCAGAATCTGGCGGCGCATGGAATCGATCTGCACATCCTCCGCCGCCTCATTGGCCATGCGTGCGATTGAATCGACGTCGATGCCTATCGGAAAACACCTCGATAACACCGTGCGGCCGTTCATCTCAGCCGAACCATTGATATCAAAAGTAATGGAGTTGGCCGCCTGCACTGAGCGCCGGAAATTCCCCACGTCCGTTTCGGTCTGGAATCCCACGACGTCATACTGAAGCAGATCATCGATGAGTTCTTCATGGTCGGGCGTGGCTACAAACAGGTCAGGCGGCGGGAAGGGTATGTGAAGAAAGAAACCGATCCGATTCCGGACTCCCAGCCGCCGCAACTGGGCGGCCAAGGGGATAAGGTGGTAGTCGTGAACCCACACCAGGTCGTCGTTGCCCGACAGCAGTCCTGCGAGCGCCTTCGCGAACCGCGCATTGATCTGCCGGTAGGCGTGTAGAAACTCTGCCCGGTGGTTCACCAGGTCGAGTCGGTAATGAAAAAGCGGCCACAGCGTGCTGTTGGCATAGCCATTGTAATAGAGCGAATACTCCTCATACGGCAGGGTAAGCGCAGCCGTCTCGATCTTTCCCACGCGTTCCAAGCGGATTAGCGGTTCGTCGCTCGCGGCGTAGTCCTGATACTCGGCGCTTGCTCCTAGCCACAGGCCTCCACGCTCGGCCAACGCATCCCCGATGCCTACAGCAAGTCCGCCGGCTTGCGACAGATCGCGAATGTTCCCCAGCCTGTTCGAGACGACAACCAGACGACGCGGGATGGCGCGATCGCCAGTTGGCTCCCCACCTACGGCGTCGCGCTCAAGAGGGTCACCAACCGTTTGCGAAGCCTCGTTGAGAATTTCATCCGGTCGCTGCAACAAGAGCAAATCCTGAGCGTGAAGATCGCTTGGGGAACGGTCCGCGCGTGCGATTGTTCCCGACGTAAGTGTCCAGCCGGATTCGCTGGTTCTCGGCCCGCTCGGGCGCCTTTTTCAGCGGCTCTCGCAGGATCGTCGTCGGACACACCGGTGATGAGACCCCGATCCAGCACGCCGAGCAGCCGCTTTGGCGACGGCCGGACTTACCGCTTTGGTATTCATGCTGCCGGATCCCCTGCCCTGTCATATCAACTCCCCACCTTGGCAAAAGCCCCAAGTGACCAAACCGTCAGTCCACCTCGATTACCTTGCGCGTCGGCTTTCGTTGGCGGGGCGGCTGCTTTGCGGCTACGGGCGCGGGCGGGGTCTGCGCTATCGATGCCTCCAACAACTGTCGCTGTTCTCTAAGCCGCGCCGTCTTGGCTTCCCTGGCATGCCGCTCCGCTTCCAACAGCAACTTGGCTTCTCGATCCGCCCTCTCGATCTTTTCCCTGTCGATGCGTCGTGTTTTCAAGGTCGCCTACTTTGGTCAGACGCCGAACAAAGTGCGGACCTGAAAAAATGTTCCCAACAAATTAAGGCCTGATCTGCCTCAAATGATATTGACGAGCAGCCCGCCGGTTGCGCGCATCTGCGGCTCTGTGACGTCCAAAGGAACTGCTTGCCGTCTGCGGCGTTACGCCACCACGCTGGCGGGAAGATTACCATGGACGACAAACCCCGAACGACGATCAGAAAACCGGCCCGGATTGATCGAGGGCATTGCTTTTGCGGAGCCATCACAGCTGAATTCAGTGGCGATCCCTTTTGGATTTGTTTCGACCACGACGATGACTGCCGACGAGCGATCGGCAGCCCACTGACGATCTGGATTGGCTATCGTCCAGATCAGGTCCATTGGCTCGGCCCAAAACCAAAAACATTCTCGAAAACCAGGGGCGTCGTGCGCTCCTTCTGTTCGGAATGTGGCACCTCGATTGGGTACACCGATGAAGGCTTGCCAAACGAGTTCTACATCTCGATCGGATTCATGGACGCGCCCGAGAAGTTCCATCCCCAAGCCCAGGCCTATTGGGAAATGCGACTGCCGTTTATCAGGATGGATGACGGTTTGCCTCGCGTCGAGGGCTACACCCGAGCGCGCGACCCCGCCCTGGGCAATCCCAGAGACCGGTGAGGCAGGAGGCTGGATCTCGGGCGTCGTACCTGCAAGCCAGCGCCAGGGCTGGCGGAACGGCGGCCGAACCATTGGAATGAGAGAGATCTCCAAACGGACAAATGCCCGAAACCAATTTCACCGGCGTGGGTTGAAGATGGACTTGTTTTCACAGTCTGACGACAAAGAAGCGGATGTTTGAAGGATTCAAGCTAGAGACTGTGGATCTGCCCGAGTCCTCACTGCGAGTCAGGTATGGAGGTTCAGGCCCGCCGCTTCTTTTGCTGCATGGCCATCCTCGGACGCACGTTACCTGGCACCGGGTAGCCCCACTTCTCGCCGCCGACCACACAGTTGTCTGCCCCGATCTGAGGGGCTTTGGCCGGTCCTCGGTACCGGCGGACGCCGTGGACCATGCTGGATCCTCCAAGCGTGCCAAAGCCAGGGACTGCATCGCTCTCATGCGACATCTCGGCTTTGGCCGGTTTGCGATCGCAGGCCATGACCGCGGCAGCTACACAGCGTTCCGAGCAGCGATGGATCACCCGTCAGCGATCAGCCATCTGATCGTTATGGATAGCGTCCCTATCCTGGAAGCCCTCGAACGCTGCGACGCCCGCTTTGCGGCTCTGGTGGCACTGGTTCTTTTTTGCACAGCCGGACAGGCCCGAACGCGCAATCATGGCCGATCCTGACGCGTGGTATGGCGGCTCAGCCGAGTCCATGGGGGCTGAGGCCTATGTCGACTACAAGGACGCAATCCACGATCCGAATGTTGTTCACGGCATGCTTGAAGACTATCGGGCAGGTCTGGCCATCGATCAATTGCACGATACCGATGACAGGAAAGCTGGTCGCCGGGTCGCGTGCCCGACCTTGGCGCTCTGGTCCGCCCGCGATGATCTTGAGGCACTTTACGGCAACGTGCTGGATGTTTGGCGACCCTGGACCACCGAACTGAAGGGCCAACGGATCGATAGCGGACATCATATGGCCGAAGAAGCAGCCGACGCGGTAGCCGCAGCTGTCATGGCGTTCTTGCGCGAACCGACGTCGTCATGCGGCGAGCTTTGCTGAACCGATCCGTTTGATGGCGATGCTGATCGACCGTTCGCCATCGTCGTAGTCGGCCCAGGCGACGGTCTTTTTCAGGTGGCCCGGAACCGTGCGAACGGTGTATTTTTTCGGATCGAGATCCGCCTTCACCTGACTCCAGGTCAGCGGCATGGATACAGTCGCGCCTTCCCTGGCGCGAGGGGAGAGAGGGGCGACGGCTGTCGCCATGCGATCATTCCTGAGATAGTCGAGAAAAATCCGGGATGTCCGCAGCTTCTTGGCCATGTTGACGAGGTAGAGATCCGGGCTGTCTGCCGCCATCTGGATGCAGACGGCCTTTGCGAAGGCCTTGGCCTCGGCCCATGTCGTCTTGCTGCGTTGGGCCGCCAATGGCGTCACGACATGCAAGCCTTTGCCGCCCGTGGTTTTGCAGAAGCTCACCAAGCCCAGATCTTCGAGACGATCGCGCATTTCCTTGGCAGCCGCGACCACCTTCGCAAAAGGGACTTCCGGACCAGGGTCAAGGTCGAAGACAAGTCGGCCAGGTATTTCGGGATGACCCGGCTGGCAATTCCAGGGGTGAAGCTCAAGGCCGCCTATCTGGGCGATCGCGGCCAGACCCTCGACGCGGTCGATTTGCAGATACGGTTTGTGATCGCCGAAGACTTTCACCAGTTCCAGCAGATTGGATGTGCCTGGCATTGCGTGGCGCTGGAAAAACTGCTCGCCAGCGTAGCCATCCGGCGCGCGCACGAGTGAACAGGGACGACCTTTGATATGTCTGATCATCCAGGGGCCAACGGTCTCGAAATATTCTGCAAGATCGAGCTTGTCGACGGGCTGACCGTCGCCGGCATTCGGCCAAAGCGGCTTGTCCGGCTTGGAAATGATGACGCCCATGACAACCGGGCTTTTTCCTGTCTTGCCAGTCACCTTGGCAGGGTCGGCAATCGGCGTCTCTTGAGGATCGGCTGGACGCTCGGCCTCGACGTCTTTTGCGGGCTTGTCTTCACGCAGGCCTTTGAAGGCGGCCTGCCGGATATTGCCACCCCCGGTCCAGCCGGCGAACTCGATTTCCGCGACCAATTCCGGCTTCGTCCAGAAGACGGTTGAATTCCTTTTCGGTGCGCCGTCGCCGGTAAACGGCGACGTCGCGGCTTTCATCTCCTGCAGCCTGGGCATCAGCTGCTTGACCTTTGCCTCGCTGAATCCGGTCCCCACACGGCCGATATAGGCGAAATGTTCACCGCGATTGACGCCGACGAGCAATGACCGGAATTTGCCGCTGGTCGTCGACCAGCCGCCGATGACCACCTCATGCCCGGCGCGGCATTTCGATTTGGCCCAGGTGTCGGTCCTCCCCGAAACATAGGTTGCATCGGCCCTCTTGGAGACAATCCCCTCAAGCGAAAGGCGACAGGCAGAACGCAGCACCGCGTCGCCGCCATTGCTGAAGTGCTCGACATAGCGGATGAGATTTTGCGCGCCGCGATCGACTTCGCCGAGCATCTCGCTCAGACGTTCCTTCCGTTGTGAGAGAGGCATCTTTCGCAGATCGACGCCATTTGCGAAGAGCAGGTCAAAAGCAAAGTAGATCAGGTCTTTCGTCCGGCGCTCCGACAGCGCCGCCTGCAGTGCGGCAAAATCGGGCGCGCCGTTCTCGTCAAGCGCTACGATTTCGCCGTCGATGATGACGTTGGGGAGGCTGGCGGCCTCCTTTGCGATGGCGCCAAATTTCTCCGTCCAGTCAAGACCCTTGCGGGTCTTAAGGGCGATGTCCTTGTCTTCCACGCGCAACTGGACGCGATAACCGTCAAACTTGATTTCGTGAACCCAGTTCGTCCCGGCCGGCGGCCGGGAAAGCGTTGCGCAAAGCTGTGGTGGGATGAAGTCGGGCATCTTCGCCGCTGAGGCACCAGCGGCTCGCTTCGGCCGCGGAGCAGGCTTTGCCGACTTGGCGGCGCGCTTGTCGGCATGGCCGCGCTTGCTGTCCCAAACGGCATCCGCATCGGCCGACGATGAACCTTTCATCATGAACGGCTTCGGACCTGCCCCCTTTCCCGCTGCAATCCTTTCCATGCTCCGACCGGAGGCGACGGATCGGTCCTGAGCCAGCACCGCATCGCCATTGCCCTCTGTCGCGTATTTGTCGCGGTGTTTGATCAGCAGCCAGTTGGTCCGCTTCCCGCCATTGCGGTCATGCTTCATGCGCACGAGGACGAAGCTTCCATGCAGGCGCTTGCCCTGCAGCGTGAATTTCAGGTCGCCTTTTTCCAACGCCTTTTCGGGAGACATGGCGCCTTCCGGTTCCCAATATCCGCGATCCCACAACTGCACCGTGCCGCCACCATATTGTCCTTTGGGAATTGTGCCTTCGAAGTCGCCGTACTCCAGCGGGTGGTCCTCAACCTCCACGGCAAGTCGTTTGTCGTGAGGATCCAGTGATGGACCTTTGGTCACAGCCCATGATTTGAAGACCCCGCCAAGCTCGAGGCGAAGATCATAGTGCAGCCGCGTGGCCGCGTGTTTTTGGATGACGAACCGGAGTCGGTTCGAACCCGCAATCGAGCTTTCGCCGCTGGGCTCTTTCGTCTTCGCGAAATCCCTTTTGGCCCGGTAGGTTGAAAGCTCGCCCGTTTTCATGGAAGTGCCCCGACTAATGACGCAACGCCGGGACTCAACGCAGTGGGTGAGATTTGGTTCGGTTCATAGCCGAGACGACGCCGATGCTGCTTTTCCGCTTCAGAGTGGCATCGGCGTCAAATGAGGCCTTCACGGAGACTACAGGTGTCGTCACCGCTGACGTTAAGGTTCCTTGGTTTGCCCAACCATTTTTGCAAGCTCTGAAAATGGTGGGATGTCCAGTTCGCCTTGCGCGTTGTTTGCGATCTGCAGAAGCCGGATCGGGAAGCAGATCGCGTCACGGTTGGCCGGTGACATGTCTTCGTAGGTCCGCTCGTCACCTGTCATGGACGCCTCTGCCTTTCGCAGGGCGGTATCGATCTCGTCAATTGACAGCAGACCTTTGTGAACGAGCAGGTTGTTGATTGACGCGACCGCCATCATCAACCCTTCAAGCTGAAGATTGGCAACGTTCATGGCTTGACCGTGTTTCCGCCGCCCGGCCTCGCCGGGGCGTTCTGGCCATCGGATTGGTGCGTCTTGTCATCCACCTCATTGACTGGCCGCGTCAGACCGACCCCACTCTTGGGTTTCTTGTTGCCGGCCGCATCCTGAGAGAACGCATCCGAAGGATCAGGACCTGTTCTAGCCGGGTACTTCGTTGCGCCGGTCTCGCGACGGTTTTCATTATCAGGCATTTTTGATCACTCCAATCGGATGACCGATAACCATTACGAGCCCGGCGAGTTCCGGCGCCGCATGGAACATTTCTGGCCGTTCGTGCAGAGACAAGCGGGCGTGTCTCGGCAATCGCGCCTCGCGCACTGGCGGCAGGTCTCGCTTTCGTTGCCGACAGCACTAGGTTGCTCGTTGAGGCAAAAGGAATTCCCCATGCGGGTGGCACGCGAAGCCTGGGTTCTTGGCAAGGAGAGCATCCTCGGATTCATCAACGACAATGCCCTCAGCCACGGTGCGGCGATGGCGTTCTATGCCGTTACGTCCCTGGCCCCGATCTTGTTGATCGTTGTTGCCATTGCTGGACTTGTCTTTGGGCATGAAGCAGCTCAACTCGCTCTGTCGGCCGAAATCGCAGGCGTGATGGGATCGCAAACCGGCGACCTTCTGCGCAGCACCATCGAAAGCGCTTCTCACAGAACCGCCGGCACTGTTGCCACCTTGGTGGGCATCGTCACCCTCTTCGTGACAGCCTCCGGGGTGTTTGGCGAAATGCAGCTTTCGCTCAACACAATCTGGAAGATTGACCCACCACCCATGTCTGTGTCGCGATTGGTGCGGGCGCGGGCGGCCAGCCTGGGTCTGGTTGCAGCGTTGGGATTTCTACTGCTTGTGTCGTTGGCGGCGAGTGCCGCCATTTCCGCGCTTGGCGCTGTCATCAACGCCCATCTGCCGTTCGGCACGATCATTCTCGCGTCGATAAACGGCATTGTATCGTTCGTGCTGATTTCCGCTCTGTTTGCCGCGATCTTCAAGATCCTGCCGGACCGGTCGCTCGCTTGGCGCGATGTCGCAATTGGCGCGGCAGTGACCGCTTTGCTCTTCACCATCGGCAAGTCGCTGATTGGCTGGTATATCGGAACCAGCGCGATTGCATCCTCCTATGGCGCGGCGGGTGCACTGCTGGTCGTGCTGCTTTGGGTTTACTATTCGTCTGAGATATTCCTGCTCGGCGCCGAGTTCACGCGGGCCTATTCCGTCCGTCTCGGCAGTCGGTCCGACCTTCAACCGATAGTGGAGGCAGAGAGCCCGTCGCGACAGACATCGAACCTTGGACCAACCATCCAACGCGAGGTGCAGGCCTGGATTGTGATCACGGGTTTGCTGACCTTCGTGGCGACACGGGTCTGGCCATCGCGGCGATCTTAGCTGCTTCCCACCAATTCTGTTTCTTTGGAACGCAACCCGGACACCGGAATTGCATAGGAACAGGAGGTTGCCCATGCCAAAATTCCGCTTTGAGACGACAGTATCCGGCCAGACTACCGCTCTCGAGGAAGAGCTAGCGAGTGCGGAGATGGCCAGTCCGAGAGCAATAGAGATGGCGCGCGTAGCGGTGGCGGCGGATCCTGGGTCAGGAACCAAGCAATCGGGATCGACTATCAAGGTCTACGATGAAGCCGGATACCTGGTCGCCACAGTCAATTTTTCCGACGTGTTGCCGAGTGATCCGGACGCCGGACAGCATGGGATTGGCGACGCGGTTGTCGAAGAACCGGGTGTGATGCGGTCTGGCTGACCCGTGGTAGATCAGGGTTTCACGTTTCGCTCACGCGATCCCCGGCAGGGCAATTCGCTGAGATCGCGAGGTCCTCGCCCATCGTCAGATGCTAGAGCTGAGATTCGATCGGGAGGTGACGGACGAAGACCGCCAGGATACGGCGAAAAAATCCGGCTTCTGGTTCATGCGTATAGTCCTGAATCTTGCCTTCGCCGCATCCATGCCAATGCAGAACATTGTGCTTCAGTTCGAGCCGATAGCTTGTTTCCGGAGATATTTCCGATTGGAATCGATGCCGCAGCTCGGCGACCAATTTCGGATCCTCAAACAGCACGCCCATTTCCGAGTTCAAGGACACTGACCGTGGATCGAAATTGAAGGAACCGACGAAGCCGATATTGTCGTCGACGGTGAAAGCTTTCGTATGCAGACTGGCGCCCTTGGAGCCAAACACCGAGATTGCGGAGCGCCGGTTGAACGGCTGAAGCTCGAAAATATTGACGCCATTCCTCAGCAGCCGCTTGCGATAGTTTGCGTAAGCGCCATGGACTGCGGCGACGTCCGTGGCGGCCAAGGAATTGGTCAGAACCGAAACGTCAACACCGGCGCCGACAAGGTCCAGCAAGATCGCTGTGCCCCTTTTGCCGGGGATGAAATAGGGCGACACAATTTCCAGACACCCGCGCGTGGATTGGATGATCGGACGCAGCTCTTTCATAAGCCAGCTGCGACGTCTCCAACCACGAACCTTCTCCGGCGGATCGGAAATGACCCGCACGCCATCCACCCAATGAACGTCGTTGCTGGCCGCAATAAACTCTGTGATCGAGCCCCGGTTGCCGATGCCGTTCAGGAATTTGGGATCGGGGCCGGTATCGCTTCCTTCAAGCCATTTGGCATGCTCATGCTCAGCCACTGATCCCAGGGTTTTGATTGGCTTGGCTTCATTGCAAGCCCAGAAGGCATCGAATATCGCCGCGGTTTGCCGTACCGCAGGCCCCAGGAGCAGCAGATCGAGGTCCCGGAAATTGGTTTCTGCCGCATCGAAATAGGCATCGCCAACATTCCGACCGCCGACAATGGCAAATTTGTCGTCGACGATCCAAGCCTTGTTGTGCATCCGTCGCGTCAATGCAAAGAGCCGCAACAGCACTTCCACACCACGCATGATCCGGCCGCGCCTGATACCGCTCGGATTGAACAACTTCAATTCGATGTTTGGATGGTTGTTCAGCGCCAGATATGCCGCATCATTTTTACGCGGATTGACGTCGTCAAGGAGCATGCGCACCCGAACACCGCGCTCAGCAGCTCGAAAAACCTCGCGAAGCAGCAAGCGGCCGGTGTGATCATCATGCCAAAGGTAGTACATCAGGTCGAGGCTGCGCTCAGCGCTCCTTGCGGCCAGCACGCGCAGAGCGAAAGCGCCATAATTGTCCGAGACAAGCAGCAAGCCGCTCTTGCCGGTTTTGATGTTGTCGTCTGCGGTTCGCGAAAGTGATACGTCCATAAAAATTGCCACCTTTGGACGGCGCTCGCTGCCATCCCGCTCAAATCATAGCTAGAACCATTCTGAGGTATTCTGGTTGCATACGCAGCGTCCAATCACCCAATTCCTGGATGCAAGCAGGGCCAGCAATCAAGCGGCTGCAGAGCGGTCAGGAGGCTTGAGAGGCGTTGCCCCGACTGCTCTGCTGCCGCTGCGGTACTTGCGTCTCCTGCAGTCCCAGGCCCTCAGACCGCACGACCGTTGGCGGGAGCCCGATGGCGTGCGCCCCGCCGCGGCTCTTCGACGAGAATGACGTGGTCGTTGTTCTCAGTGAAGCGCAGGACCCTTTAAATTTAGATATCTCCATTATCCCGGAACCGGGTTCGGGTTTCCGAGTTAAGAAAATGCTCGCGACGGGCAATTTTCAACAGAGGAGACGGCACAATGCCCACTGCCAAGAAAGCCAATGGCAACAACAAGGACCTGGAGGACCTTTTCCTCGATGGCCTCAAAGACATCTACTATGCCGAGAAGAAAATTCTGAAAGCCTTGCCGAAGATGGCCAAAGGCGCATCCGAAGAGCAAGTTTCGGCAGCATTCGAGAAGCACCTCGCTGAAACCGAGGGGCAGGTCGAACGTCTGGAGGAGGTCTTCGAGATTCTCGGCGCTGCCGCGCGCGGCAAAACCTGCCCGGCGATCGACGGCATCCTGGAGGAAGGATCTGAAATCCTTCAGGAGTACAAGGGTTCGACTTCGCTCGATGCAGGGCTCGTCGGTGCCGCGCAAGCCGTGGAGCACTACGAGATCGCCAGGTATGGAACCCTGATCGCCTGGGCTACGACGCTCGGCAAGGACGACGTGGTTGCGCTCCTCAATGCGACACTTGAAGAGGAGAAGGCCACCGACGAGGCGTTGACTGCCCTCGGTGAAGCCGGCGTCAACGAACGAGCGGCAGAACGGAGAGCGGCTTGATTTGATCGCCTACCCAACCGCCTCGGCGACCCATGTGCCGAGGCGGTCCCGGGAGATGAAGGACATGATCACGCATATCTACAAAGGACTGGAATGTTTCCTGCTTGAGTGTTCGGCCGCGCTGGTCAGGCGCCGCGCGCTTGGCGGTTCGCGCAGCGATCCTAGGCAGCTGCGAGAAGAGCGCAGAGATGAGTTCAGGGCCCGCAAAGCCGCCGAATGAGCGCCAAGATGGAGAGTCGGATGGGCTTCTTTGGAAAATATTTCTCAGGACTGTTGAGCAAGAAATCGACTGACGGCAAGGGGAGCGGCGATATGCGGAAAGCTACCGGCGCGGGTCCGGCAATTGCCGCGCATTCCAAAGATGCAAAGACATCCGCTGCTTCCGGTCAAAGCACCAATGCTTCGAGCAAAAATGCAGATGGACGATGACAAAAGGCAAGATTTGGCTACCGACTCTAGGTCGCATCGAAGCGGCGCAAAGACGTTAAATCGTCGAGATGACCCGCATCGCAACCTTCAACGTCAATGGCGTCAACGGCCGACTGCCAGTGCTTCTCAAGTGGCTTGGCGAAACCGGCTATGACATCGTCTGCCTTCAAGAACTGAAGACCTCTGACGAAAAATTTCCCGTCGATGCGATTAGAAACGCCGGCTATGGCGCAATCTGGCACGGACAGAAGTCCTACAATGGCGTGGCAATCCTCGCTCGCGGGATTGAGCCGCTGGAACGTCGTCGAGGTCTGCCGGGCGATCCCGACGATTCGCACAGCCGCTACATCGAGGCAGATGTGAATGGGCTTGTTGTCGGCTGCCTGTATTTGCCCAATGGCAATCCAGCGCCGGGGCCGAAGTTCGACTACAAACTTCGCTGGTTCCGACGTTTGATCACCTATGGCCAGGTGCTGCTCGGCGATAGCTCACCGACCATCCTGTGCGGCGACTATAACGTCGTTCCAGGCCCAATCGACGCGGCGGTGCCGGGGCGCTGGGTTGGCGATGCCGTTTACTTCCCCGAGAGCCGGAGCGCGTACGCCGAAATGCTTGCTCAGGGCTGGTTCGATGCGGTTCGTCGCATTCATCCAGAAAAGGGAATTTACACCTATTGGAACTTCTCCTACCGCGGCGGGTACGATCGGAGTTCCGGGCTCCGGATGGACCATCTCTTGCTGAGTTCATCCCTATTGGATCGCCTGAAGAATGCCGGAGTAGATGCCGAAACGCGTGCATGGGACAAGCCGAGCGATCATGCGCCAGCCTGGATAGAACTTGATTGAGCTTCCTCGGCAAGGAGCCTGAAGACCTGGTGGCGCTCCTTCGTGATTAGATTTGGCCGCATGTCTATCGCCAACAATGAGGACTGCCGGCGCCAAGCGATTCAAAGGACGCAATGATGAAAAACACTCAAAAGGAAGCTGAACTGACTGCGCGCCTTGCACGCCAGCATGGCGTCACTGATGGCGCTGTCATGGCTGTCCTTGAGGCGTTGCGGCGTGGTGGTGGAACCATGGCCCAGTTCAGCCACGTCGACTTCGGAGGAATGTCACAATGGTCCTCCGGCATGACGATGGTCGGCGACATGTTCAATGACAGCCTCAAGGCGAAGCTCAACGCTATCGCGGCGGAGCTCTCGTCCCACCTGCTCGATCATCCCGCCATGGCCCACGCCGGCTCATGGTGGCCTGAGGAGTTTGGGAGCCCGTCTGCCGCTGGTTCTCAAAACAATATGCGCTACGCAGCGTTTCCTGAGCGAAGCCGCCTGGTCATCGACGATCATGGAAAGATGGAGATTTATGACACAGGCGACCATCGCATATCCGGTGTTTCGCAGAGCCAGAGCACGGATCCACCCTGACCTTTGTCAGCCAGCACGGCGTGGTCCGCTTATCTGATCTCAAGCGCGTATCTGCGACGTAGGGCAGGCCGCTTCCATGCAGACAGTCACGCTCATCGGCTATCTCGCGACCGTCTGCTCGATGAGCAGTTTCACGCCGCAAGCCTGGAAAATCATCAGGACACGAGAGACAAGCGGCATCTCCGCACCGACGTATGCCATCACTGTGTTGGGGTTCGCCTTGTGGCTGGCCTTCGGCATCATGAAGGCAGAGTGGCCGATCATAATCACGAATGGCGTTTGTCTCCTGCTGTCAGCGTTCATTCTCACAATGACAGTCCTGCCGCAGGCTGAGAAAGAGGCGGTTGCCAAGGCTTTCGACGCCGACGACTAAATTAACGCTTCCAACTTTTCAGAAGCGGACCTTGGCTACCATATGCAGGATCCTTGCGCGGACGCCCCACCTTGGGGATGGTTGCGAGCGCATCGCTATGCTGATCCTTGCTCCTACATTCGTCATAAGTCCCAAATGGAGGATACGCGCCGACAACCAAAAAGTCATCGGATGCCGAGAGACATTGGTGCCCGGTGCCTGCCGGGAGGACCGCGACGTCGCCAGCCTTCAGCGACAGCGTTCGTCCTTTCTTGCCCCCAAACCGGACTTCAGCATTTCCGCGGGCAATGCCCAGAACCTCGTGTATTTGCGAATGATAGTGAACGTAATCATAGATGCCGTTTCGCCAGCTATCGCCCCATCCGTTTGCATCGAAAAGCACCTCCATGACGGCTGCTGGATCAAGTCCTTCGGGCAATTCGACGGCGCCTCGATAAACGACGAGCGGCCATGCTGGATGATTGGGTACAAGTCCATCATCCTTGAACCAGAACTCATTCGACTTTCGCTGCCTCACAAATCCGGCGACAGCTTGCTTGCGCGGTCTTGCGAAACCGGTGACGTTCTCGATCACTTTCTTGCTGGTTTCCAAAATGCTCATCGACGCTGCCTCTAAAGCAGAGGTTAGTTTAGCCGCTCGCTCAGAGCTCGACCTTTGCGTTGTCGCCCACATTCGGCTTGGCGCCGGTAACGGCCGCAAACACCATCGTTGCGGTAGCCATCATTAGCCCCGGGCTGTCCCACAATTCGCCTTCGTCGGGTTTGACCGTTATCAGACGAATCTCGGGATCATCGGCATTATCCCACCAGGCTGCGTCAGTTTTCTCCCAGAGTTCGGTGATCTTTTCCCTATCATTTGTCACTGTGGCCGGGCCTGACATCGCGACGTATTTGTAGTGGCTGTTGTCACTCCAGGCCAATGTGACCTTTGGATAGGTCGACAGTTGCTCGCTCTTGGCGCTGTCGTCATTGACGAGGAAGTATATGGCGTTTTCTTCACGGACCACACGCGCAGATAGCGGACGGGCTCGATTGTACTCGCCGTCCCAGGTCACAAACATGCAGACGTCGATGTCCTCGGCGAGTTCCCAGATGCGGTCTGTTGCCTCGGCGGGCGTGAGGTCCGTCTGCTGCTCTCGGCGGTTAGCCATAAGCGTCCTCCTGCGGGTGAATATCCTCGCTTACAACTCACGTCCCGCCACGACGTTCCAACTCACTGGGTCCTTCGGCTTGCTAAAGCGGTGGAACTTTCGAAATTGCCGGAAGTTTGGATGGCAAACGCGAGGCCATGATGGCGGACAAGACGCTTCGAACATCAAAACGGACAACACCCGAGCAGGACGCTAAGGGTCAGTCGGAAAAGGACCACAAGGGCGGGGGGAGCGATGGCGTCGCCAGCGCCGATCCGCGGGTGATCTCCGGCAAAAAAGACGGCGACGCGACATTCCCTGTCAAGGGACCGAAGAAATAGCTATGAGCTCATTGGCAGGGCATCTGGCGGTGTCATCGATGCGCGGAGACAATTGACGAACGGGCTGACATCATTTCGCGATGACACTTTGCTACCGTCACCGACGCGGATCACCTTCAACCCTCAGGAGTTTCATGGCCGCATGACGCGCATCCGCCTGAAGGCGCTAATGGCAGCCTGGAAATTACGCGACCTTTGAAAAGAGAGCGACGTCGCATCTGGCTAAACCATAGCGCCATCGGTGATCGGTTGTGGCAACCCGGCTCTGGTAGAACAGTGAAAGCTGACTGCCATCGATCATCACTGTCGAGTGGCCGTTCTCGCCCGGTTGACCTGGCTCCAGCACCGGGCCGATCGAAACGTAAGGCCCGCTGACCTCGTCGGCGATGGCAAAAAACACCCGTTGCCGGTTTCCCCGAAGGCCATTCGGAAGAAAGCAAGTGGCGTTGAGAAGCACCCGGCCGTCCGGCAGCTCGATCAGTTGCGCGCCCTCAATGCCCCATTCGTAGTCGGGATCATCTCTGGTGTTATGGTGGGGAACATCGTTGTGGTCGAGGATTTTGCCGATCCGCTTCCACGGACCGAACCACGAGTCGGACTGGCTACGTGCCAGATAGATGTCGGGCTGAGGCACCCTGGTGAATTTTGGCATCGCCGAATAAACCAGGTAGCGCCCACCGCCAATGACTGCTGGATGCGGATCGTAAATGCCGTCCTCTTCCGTGTCCGGGATGGCCAGAATGGCCGGACTGAGGACTACCCAATGGAACCCGTCGTTGGAAACCGCATGCTCGCAACGGCCACCCGACTTCATGAATTCCGTCTGAATGAACATGTGGAAGACGCCGCACTCGTGGGTCACACCGGGAGCCGCAACACCAGTGCCGTTGATTGGAAGTTCGATCGGATCATGCTCGGCCCACGGCCCATAAAGATCGGGCGCCGTGGCATGCAAGATTCTCCACGTCTCGGTGGTGACCGTGCCGCTTGACCCGAAGACGTGCCAGACACGGCCATCGAAGACAGGACACGGGTCCTTGAGATCATCCACGCTTTGCGGATGAAACAGTGGAAAAACGTTGGTTTCAAAGTTGATGTTCATGTCAGCCCCGGAATTCGCCTCGGCAGTCGGAGACGCGCAGAGATACAGGCGAATCATTGATGTTAGGCACATTCTATAGCCAACGAGTTGAACGCAAATACGGCAATGCCGCTGTCCACCAGCATTCGTCGTTCAACCACGCTTTCAGTGGCGGCCGGGTCCCGACAGCCGCCCTCGCCTACGCAACCAGATCCCGCTTCGTGCGTGGACCAAGCGGGCGACCGGGCCTTCTTCATTTCAGTTGGAACAACTCACCTGATCGAAAGTTAGGAGCTGGAACTAAGTAGTTCTCTCCATTCGCGATTAACAAATGTTAATCGTAACATAAATAGTGTCACAGAGGGAGTATGTCAATGGAAGCGGCCTTTGGCGGGGTAACCGGCAGTCAATATGTTCGTCGCGAAAATATACTGGTTTGCTTCTCCCACTTACGATGGAATTTTGTTCACCAGCGTCCGCAGCATCTCCTCACTCTCGCATCCGCTCAGCAGCGAGTGGTCTACTTTGAAGAACCCGTTTTCGAAGAATTGCCGCAGCCGCTGATGCGGACGAGCGTGGCATCGGAAAACATTCTGATTGTCACACCAGTGCTGCCGCTTGGCACGTCGGCCGCGAAAGCAGATGCCGTCCAGCGGAGATTTGTGCAGCAGACCATCGCTTCTATGCCGCATAGCCGGCTGATCGCCTGGTACTACACCCCAATGGCTCTTCGCTTTACGGAATTCCTCGACCCAGACATATGCGTCTATGACTGCATGGACGAACTCTCTGCGTTCAGGAATGCGCCCCCCGAGCTGGGCCAGATGGAAAAGGCGCTTCTGCGCCGCGCGGATCTGGTTTTCACCGGTGGTCTAAGCTTGTTCGAGACCAAGCGTCACCTCCATCCCGCCATCTTTCCATTTCCGAGCAGCATCGATGTGAGGCACTTTCACACCGCAAGACGGCCAGGAAGGGACCCAGCCGACCAGGCGGGCATTCCTTCCCCGAGGGTTGGATATTTCGGCGTCATCGACGAGCGGCTGGACGTCGATCTCGTGGCGCTAGCGGCAAAGACAATGCCGGACGTGCATTTCGTCATGCTCGGTCCGGTTGTCAAGATCGACCCTGCAAGCCTGCCGCAAGCCGAAAACCTGCATTGGCTTGGCCCGAAAGCCTACTGCGATCTGCCCGACTATTTGCGCCATTGGGACGCCGGATGGATGCCGTTTGCCCTCAACGAGGCGACGCGTTTCATCAGCCCGACCAAGACGCCGGAATTTCTCGCGGCGGGTCTGCCGGTGATCTCGACGGCAATCGTCGACGTGGTGCGCAGTTACGGTGCTGCCGGGCTGGTGGAAATCGCCGACTGTGACGATCTGGAAATCAAGCTGCGCTCCGTCCTTTCGCGACCGCGTCAGATGCTCCTGCAGCAAGTCGATGCCTATCTTGCGGACATGTCCTGGGAACGGACATGGAATGCCATGGCAGCTCACATTGAGCGCGCCTACCAACGCAAGAAGGTCGTGCCCCTTCGCAGGAGTGCATAGCCATGTTCGATTGGCTGATCGTCGGCGCGGGTTTCGCCGGCAGTGTGCTTGCCGAACGGATAGCGTCGCAGCGTCAGGAAAGCGTTTTGCTGATCGATCGCCGCAGCCATGTGGGAGGCAACGCCTACGACTGCTACAATGAAGCCGGCATCCTCATCCATCGCTACGGCCCGCACATCTTCCACACCAACAGCCAAACGATCGTGGACCACCTTTCGCAGTTCACGCAATGGCGGCCGTACGAGCACAGGGTGTTGGCGGCCGTGGACGGGCAACTGGTTCCCATCCCGATCAATCTCGACACCATCAACCGGCTTTACGGGCTAGACCTGACCTCGGCACAGCTGGAGGATTTCTTCGCGTCGCGACGCGAAACGGTGGAGGATGTCCGAACGGCTGAGGACGTCGTCGTCAGCACCGTGGGGCGCGAGCTCTATGAAAAATTCTTCCGCGGCTACACAAGAAAGCAATGGGGCGTCGATCCCAGTCAGCTGAGCAAATCCGTGACGGCACGAGTGCCGACCAGGACCAACCGTGACGACCGCTATTTCAGCGACAGCTTCCAGAAAATGCCGGCCGGCGGGTACACGCGGATGTTCGAACGCATGCTCGATCATCCGAACATCAAGATCATGCTGCAGACCGACTTCCGTGAAATTCGTGAGAAGATACCGTTCAGGCGCATGGTTTATACCGGCCCGATCGATGAATATTTCGGCTGGCAGCTCGGGCACCTTCCGTACCGTTCGCTTCGTTTCGAGCACGTTACACTGGATTGCGAGCAATTTCAGCCGGTTGCCGTGGTCAATTATCCCCAGACGGAAGATTACACGCGCATTACCGAGTACAAACATCTGACCGGCCAGCAGAGTTCGCGGACCAGCCTGACCTACGAATACCCCACGGACATCGGGGACCCGTACTATCCCGTGCCCCGGCCCGAAAACGAAGTGCTCTACAAGCGCTATGAAGCGCTCGCGGCAAGCTGCCCAGACGTCTGGTTTGTCGGTCGGCTTGCAACTTACCGCTATTACAACATGGACCAGGTAGTCGGACAGGCTCTGGCCACTTTCTCGCGCATCCAAAAAAGCCTCCCGGCCTGGGCGCGCACGGACGAGCCGTTGTTGGCCGAGCCGAGAAGATAGTTTCTTTCAAGACGGAAGATCGGGCGGGTATCAGAAGGAGAAACTCGATGGATACAAACTTCAACTCGGAAAGCCGTGAGATATCGTCGGCTTGCGCAACGCGCACGCCATGGAAAATCAAGCGCTGTCGATCATGAAGCCTCAGGTCGAGCGTATAGAGAACTATCCGGAGGTGGCCGATCGCTTGCGCCGGCACATTCAGGAAACCGAAGGCCAGATCACGAGACTCGAGTCCGTCCTGGAGGGCCTTGGCGAGGAGCACTCCACCCTCAAGGACACTGCCTTGTCGATGGTTGGCAGCGTGGCCGCCATTGGACATTCGATGGCCGGCGACGAGATCATCAAGAACAGCCTGGCGAATTTCGCATTCGAGAACTACGAGATCGCTGCCTACAATTCGCTGCTGGTACTGGCCGACGCCGGGGGCTTCCAGGATGCTGAAAGGGCCCTCAAGCAGAACCTGAACGAAGAGGAAGCCATGGCCAACTGGCTCAAGGAAAATCTGAGCGACGTTACCATGCGATATGCCAGGCTGCGCGAGGCTGGGGCGACTGCAAAAAGCTGATGCACCGCACCGGCGCGGGCGGCGTTTCGAGACAGACGCTCGCCCGCCCCTCCCTCGTTTTAGGCCTCTTCAAGGTGTCGTGTCCGCCACGAGAAGACCTTGCTGACGGGCCAGTTCATCTGCTGTGGGTTTGCGCAGGTGTCGCCTGCCGTCAGCCTGGATGACGGAAAACAAACCGACCTCGGCATGTCGCGAATTGTCCCAGCCCGGGTAGGCCGTTATCGGGTACAGGCAAATACCCTCGATCGGCGCTCCGAGACTGATTGCGGAACGCACCTCGTCGCAGACATAATGGAGCCAAGCCGGCCCGCCGGATCCCTCGGAGCCGGTCTCCGCAATGAACATCGGCTTGCCGTATCGATGAGCAACTTCTAGCAACATTTCCGACAGGGCGCGGTACTCGTGGTGTCCCATCGGAATCGTCGGCCCGTTTACGTACCATTGATTGTGCGGATAAAAATTCAAGCCCACGACATCGACAACATCTTCGCTCCCGCCCAACTCAGGTTCGACGCGGCCCAGCAACATGTCGTAAGCTTCGAACTGCCCCTGTCGGGCGTTTTCGGCCCGGCGCCGTTCGCTGCGGGTTCGGTCGCGAGGGGCGATATGGATAAGCGGCTCGGCCCAGACAAATCTGCAGGCGGGGTCGATCTCCCGCATTGCACGAACACCCGCGATGGCGGCCTTCACGAGGTGCCGCTTGAACCATCCACGTTTGTTCGGCCCCACGCGCGGGAAATAGCCGACCTCAACAGCCCATGCGAAAAAGGAGATTTCGTTGATGGGACACAACAGAGGCGATGTTCCGGTGATCGAACGGTGTACCTTGACGGCTTCTGCCGCGAACGAGGCATAGGCGTCGATGAAATGCAGCGAGCCCTGATCGACATGGTCCGGAGATCCGTAGTGAAAGATGTCCCAGATTACCTGAACACCTGCCGATCGGGCTGCCTCCACCATTGGCGCCCAACTTGACCAGTCATAGGTTCCGGGAGCGGTTTCGATCAAATGCCAACGCAGGCCGTCGCGGATGGTGCGAAGGCCGAGTTCGGCGCAGCCGCGGTAGTCGCCCAGGGCATGCAAATTATGCGAGGTCGCACGAATAAGATCGAGGCGAACGCCGTCCTTGCGCCGGTGCGAGGAGCATTCAAAGCCTGCCATGAAAAAACTGGCGAAGCGCGAAGCTTCCGGAACCGAGGCCTCCGTCTGGCGTCCCACTTCGCTCATTTTTCGAAGTCTCCTTTGGGCAATCGGCTTCGAACTCGGCCGCCTTGTCCGGACCGGGAACCGCGTTGGCGAAATACCGAATTCAGTCGGGCGCGCCCCATGTTCGTTGCTCAGTCCAGCTCGTCCTTGCGTGGCCGGGTAGTGCCGAACCCATTGGTAGAGCCTTTGTTCCGGTGGTGAACTGTCCGGGCGCCGCGTGCAAATGAGGAACAAGGAGGCCCGTCCCAAGTTCGGGGCGATGTACAGCCGCCGTCATCCACTCGAGCGGCTGCTCGGCAACAACAGAGGCATGGGATCACATGACCGTTCAGATTCGACTTTCCGAGATCGACCACGCCAGGCGCGAGGATCGTGGCGACGGCGCTTGGAGCATCGCACCGGACCTGGGTTACTTGCGGCTAGCAATCGTCAATGTCGTGTTCTTCGGCGCACCGGGCAGCGGAGATCGGAACTGGGTGCTGATCGATACCGGGTTGCCGACGTCTCGCAGCAGCATTCTAGCGGTCGCGGAAAAGCGGTTCGGCGTTAACGCACGGCCGGCTGCAATCATCCTGACCCATGGCCATTTCGACCATGTGGGAACGGTTCTAGAACTCGCAAATGGCTGGGACGTGCCTGTCTTCGCCCATCCACTCGAGCACCCCTATTTGGACGGAACCACATCCTATCCGCCACCGGATCCCTGGGTTGGGGGTGGACTGATGGCGCTGCTTTCACCGCTTTTTCCACGCGGGCCAATCGATCTTGGCAGCCGTTTGCAACCCTTGCCCGCCGATGGATCGATCCCCGGAATGCCCGGATGGCAATGGCTGCACACACCCGGACATGCCCCTGGGCATATCTCGCTCTGGCGCGAGCAAGACCGCTCGCTCATTGTAGGAGACGCTTTCATCACCACCGGTCAGGAGTCGGTCTATGAAGTCGCCATTCAGGATCTCGAGATGCACGGTCCGCCGCGCTATTTCACGCCAGACTGGGATGCAGCGGAAAGGTCCGTGAAGCATCTGGCTGCCTTGGGTCCCCAGATGGTCATCAGTGGACACGGTGCGGCTGCTGCGGGAGTGGGCATGCGGCAGGCTCTCGATAACCTGGCTGAGCGATTCAGGGTATTCGCCGTCCCGCCGAAATTGAAATTCGTGCGCGAGCCAGCGTCGCCGATAGCTAGGCCAATCGAGCCGCCATCGTTCTGAAATTATGGTCGGATTGGCCAACGCGGGACCATCGGACAGAGTAACTCGGTCCAGCGGAACAAACCCGGCCGGCGACAGTTGGGGCACTCGCTCAGGGGGCGACACCCTGCGAAGTGCCGCGAGGTTCCGCGCCATGGGGAGGCTCAGATGGAAACCCGATGAACGCATGCCCCTAGCACGCGTTCCCGCAAAGAGAGATTGCAGAGCCGGTGTTGTTGCCATCCAGCCCTAAGTTGACACGCCAACTGCTCTGGATCCTCGGAGGCGCATTCTTGCCCGGTTGCGCGGGGGGAGTGCTCGATCCCCAAGGACCAATTGGCGTCGGCAATCGCACGATCCTTTTGAACTCGCTGGCGGTGATGCTGGTGATCGTTGTTCCCACGCTTGTTGCACTTCTGGCATTCGCCTGGAAGTTCCGCGCCTCGAACAGCAACGCCCGCTATAACCCGGAGTTCACCTATTCGGGACGCGTGGAGTTGATCGTCTGGTCGATCCCGACGCTCACCATCCTGTTCATTGGCGGTCTGATCTACTACGGATCGTATCAGCTCGATCCGCGCAAACCGATCCCTTCTAGCCAGCCGCCGCTCGACATTCAGGTGGTGGCGCTCGACTGGAAATGGCTGTTCCTCTATCCCGAGCAGGGCGTGGGCGCTGTCAATCAACTGGTTATCCCCGCCGGTGTTCCAGTGCGTTTCAAGTTGACCTCGGCCAGCGTGATGAACACGTTCTTCGTGCCCCAGCTTGGCAGCATGGTCTACGTCATGAACGGCATGCAGACCGAATTGCATCTGCAGGCCGACCGCGAGGGCAGCTTTTTCGGCCAGTCGGCGCACTTCAGCGGCGACGGCTTCTCGGATATGAATTTCAGTGTGAGCGCGGTTTCAGCCGATGCCTTCACCCGCTGGGCGTCATCGCTGCGTGGCGGGGGCGGCGTGCTCAACGCCAACGCCTATCGCGAACTCGCCCGGCAAAGCACAAATGTGGCGCCGGCTTCCTTCGGTCATGTCCAGCCTGGGCTGTTCGAAGCGGTCGTTCAGCAGACGCTCCCACCGGGTCCGGGGCCTGCTGAGAGCGCAGCCAGCGGCGAGCCACAGGTGAGCCCAAGGGCATTACCCGCGGCGGCGGCAACGATGACCCATCATCCACAAGGCGCAGAATGACGATGCTGGGCAAGCTCGACTGGTCGGCCGTTCCTTTCGATCAACCTATCCCCCTCGGCGCAGCCCTTGGCGTCTTTCTGGCAGCAGCCGCCGTGCTTGGCTGGATAACGGTGAAGGGCTACTGGCCATATCTGTGGAGCGAGTGGATAAGCTCGGTCGACCACAAGCGCATCGGCGTGATGTACATTGTGCTGGCGATGCTCATGCTTCTTCGTGGTTTTATCGATGCTATCATGATGCGCACACAACAGGTGCTGGCGATTCACGGGCCGGGCTACCTCCCGCCGGAGCATTACGACCAGATCTTTTCCGCGCACGGCACGATCATGATCTTCTTCGCCGCGATGCCGTTCATGATCGGCCTGATGAATTTCGTCGTGCCGCTGCAGCTTGGCGTACGCGATGTCGCTTTTCCGACGCTCAATTCCGTCAGCTTCTGGCTGACGGCTTCCGGAGCCCTGCTGGTCAACATCTCGCTTGTGGTCGGCGAGTTCGCGCGCACCGGCTGGCTGCCCTATGCCCCTTTGTCGGAAACCGCCTACTCGCCGGGCGTCGGTGTCGATTATTATCTGTGGGCGATCCAGATCTCCGGCGTCGGCACGCTGCTCACCGGCGTCAACCTGGTGACGACCATCCTCAAGATGCGGGCGCCGGGAATGGGCTATCTGCGAATGCCGATGTTCTGCTGGACCTCGCTCGCGTCCAACCTGCTCATTGTCGCAGCCTTCCCGATCCTTACCGCCACGCTCGCAATGCTGACGCTGGACCGGTATCTCGGCTTCCACTTCTTCACCAACGAAGCTGGTGGAAATCAGATGATGTTCGTCAACCTGATCTGGGCGTGGGGCCATCCCGAAGTATACATCCTGGTGCTTCCCGCCTTCGGAATCTTTTCCGAGATTTTCTCGACTTTTTCATCGAAGCCGCTGTTCGGATACCGTTCGATGGTCGCGGCCACGATGTTCATCTGCATCGTCTCGTTCATGGTCTGGCTGCATCACTTCTTCACCATGGGTGCCGGAGCGGACGTTAATGCCGCCTTCGGCATCGCCACGTCGGTCATTGCCGTGGGAACCGGTGTGAAAATCTACAACTGGCTCTTCACCATGTATGGCGGGCGCGTTCGTTTCGACACGCCGATGCTTTGGGCATTGGCTTTCGTGACCACCTTCACCGTCGGCGGCATGACTGGCGTCCTGCTTGCCGTCCCGCCGGCCGACTTCGTGCTACACAATTCGCTTTTCCTCGTCGCGCATTTCCATAACGTCATCATCTCGGGCGTGTTGTTTGGAGCATTCGCCGGCTTCACCTACTGGTTCCCCAAGGCGTTCGGTTTCCGTTTGCACGAAGGCTGGGGAAAGGCGGCATTTTGGGTCACCTTGGCCGGCTACATGCTGGTCTTCGTACCGCTCTATATTGTCGGTCTGCTCGGCATGACGCGGCGCCTGCAACATATCGATATGGACCTTTGGGCACCGTGGCTGGTGGTGGCCGCTTTCGGCGTGGTGGTGATGATCGCCGGCGCGGCGCTGCAGATCACACAGCTTTTCGTTTCGGTCCGGCATCGCGACAAGTTTCGCGACGAAACCGGCGACCCGTGGGACGGGCGTTCGCTGGAGTGGTCGACATCTTCTCCTCCTCCTGTCTTCAATTATGCACGGCTGCCTCACGTGGAAGACGAAGAGCCCTACTGGAGCATCAAGCAACGAGGGATCGAACAGAGCTCGGACGAGGAAAAGGCATATGAGCCGATCGAGATGCCTCGCAACAGCCCGACTGGCTTCGTCACCGCCTTCTTCAGCACACTGATCGGCTTCGCGCTGATCTGGCATATATGGTGGCTGGCGATCGTCGGCTTCATCGGCGCCTACGCAACCTTCGTCGTATTCGCCTGGCGCGATCATGGAGACTACGAGATCCCTGTCGACGAGGTCGCCCGCATCGATCATGACCACAAGGCAGCCCAGTTTGCCTGGCTGCGCGGGTGGGAGCGCCCGGCATGAGCGATCACGCATTCTCCGGCGACATCAGCGCCGGCACCCAGGCACGGGACCCGTATCGGCTTAATCACACCGGTCGGCATGCGGTGCGCTCTGCGACGGGCCACGGAGAAGGCGGCCCGGCCTCAAAGTTCGTCACGGTGACCTACGGATTCTGGATCTTTCTCCTGTCCGACATCATCATGTTCTCGGCATTTTTCGCCACCTACGCCGTGCTCGCCAAGGCAACCGCCGGCGGACCGACAGGCAAGGATCTGTTCGAACCGACACGGGTTGCGGTCCAGACGGGCCTTCTGCTCACTTCGAGCTTCACCGGCGGCGTGGCAACACTCGCCACCCGTCGCAGATCAATGGCTGCCACGCAGTTCTGGCTTCTCGTCACGGGGTTGCTCGGGGCAGCGTTCCTGTTCCTGGAACTACAGGAGTTCGCGGCAATGATCGGCGAGCAGGCAGGCCCCTCGCGCAGCGCATTTCTTTCTGCCTTCTTTGCGCTCGTTGGCTGCCACGGTGCCCACGTCGGTCTCGGCCTGCTCTGGCTGGGAACGATGATGGCGCAGCTGTGGGTCAAGGGCTTTCGGCCCGACATCTTGCGGCGGCTCCACTGCTTCGGGCTCTTCTGGCACGCCCTCGACATCATCTGGGTTGCCATCTTCACCCTGGTCTATCTGCTGGGAGCATCGTCATGACCGAGTTCGAGAGCAAGACCGGCGAGTTGCAGGACCGCCGCGATTCAGCGCCGGGCGAGGAACACATAAGCGAGCACGAAACGGCTGGGGGCCTCTCGGGCTATGTGCTCGGCTTCGGCCTGGCTATCCTGCTCACGATCGCGTCATTCCTGGCGGCGCGAACCGACCTGATTTACCAGCCCGCGGTCATCTCGGCCCTGGTGGTGCTCGCCGTTGCGCAGATGGGCGTGCATCTTGTCTTCTTTCTGCACCTGACCACCGGGCCGGACAACACCAACAACATCCTGGCGCTGGCCTTCGGCGTGCTGATCGTCGCGCTGGTGGTTCTGGGCTCTATCTGGATCATGGCCCATCTGAATGAAAACATGGCTGCCATGACACCCCATCAAGCCGGAACCATGCCTTGAACGCTCCCCGCGAACGCACGGCCGCCCGCAGCGCCATTCGCACGGATGGCCCCAGGAGACAAAAGGCTCGTCAGATCTCGTGCTTTGGCTGGGCTGCGCGTAGGGCATCAAGCGCTAAGCGAACCGCATCGATGCCTGAGACGCTGGGCTGGATAGGCCTGAAAATCAGGCGGCCGTTCCGGTAGTCCAGGCCCAACGCCTTGCTGTTCCGCCATTGGGACGCCGACGGCTTGTTCCGAGGGGTGATCGCGATGGCCTCGGGACCGACATCGACTTTGCCGACGCCCAATTCCGACGCTGCTATTCGCAACCTGGTAAATTCCAGCAAAAGGGCTACTTCGCCAGGCATGTCTCCAAAGCGGTCCTCGAGCTCTTCGCTGAATGTATCGAGGTCCGGCTCCGAACGGATGCGGGAGAGCCGCGCATAGAGGCCAACGCGCACCGTAGGCTCGTCGACATAGCTCTCGGGAAAAGCCCCCTTTCCCGAGCCATTGATCTCGGCAAGTTGCTTGCTGAAGTTGGCCCCTCCGCCAGCCGCCGAGACCGCCCGCTCCAGCAAGTGCTCGTACAAGCCCACTCCGATCAGCTTCATATGCCCGGCCTGGTCTTCGCCGAAAAGATCTCCGGCGCCACGCAGGTCGAGGTCTCTTTGACTGATTGCCAGGCCGGAGCCGAGCCGATCGAGCGCAAGCATCGTCGAAAGCCGGGCCCTGGTGCTGTCGGCCAGTTCAACGCCAGGCTGGGTCAGAAGAAACGCAACGGCCTGCACCGCCCCCCTTCCGACCCGGCCCCGCAGCTGGTGCAACTGCGCCAGACCGAACCGGTCGGGGCGCCAAACGATGATGGTGTTGGCCCGCGGCACATCGAGGCCGCTCTCGATGATGTCGGTGCTCAACAAAATGTCGCCATCACCGTCGGCGAATCCGACCATGACTTCGTCCAGCTGTCTCCCCTTCATTTCACCATGCGCCGTCTTGACCCCGAGTTCCGGCACCAGTCTGTTCAGCTGGTCACAGGCCGGGGCAATATCTTCGATACGCGGGACCACGAAGAAGCTCTGTCCACCCCGGTGAAATTCACGCAGGAGGGCCGCGCGCACCGATGCTGGATCGAACGCTGCCAAGATCGTGCGAACGGGACGTCTTTTGGCGGGCGGAGAGTTTAGAACGCTGACGTCCTGGATGCCTGACAACGCCGATTGCAACGTCCGGGGTATCGGTGTGGCGGTCATGCTCAGCGTATGGAGGCGAGGCGCCATGGTCCGCAGCGCGCGCTTCAACTTGACCCCGAACCGGTGCTCCTCGTCGATCACCAGCAGTCCAAGATTGGCGAAGGTGACGCTCTTGGACGCCAGGGCCTGAGTACCCACAACGACCGCAACCTGGCCGCTCCGCAGACCCTCTTTTGCCGCTCTCGCCTCCGCTGCCCCGACCATTCTTGAAAGGTGGGCGACCTGCAGGCCGGTTCCTGCGAAGCGGCGGCTGAACGTCTCATAGTGCTGTCGTGCCAACACCGTTGTCGGCGCTATGATAGCAACCTGTTTCCCGCAGAAAGCCGCGGCGGCGCAAGCACGCAGGGCGACCTCTGTCTTGCCGAAGCCGACATCGCCGCAGACGAGCCGGTTCATTGTTCTTCCCGACGAAAGATCATCGAGCACAGCGCGGATGGCGGCCGCTTGGTCGGGCGTCTCCGTATAGGGAAATCTCGCCGCAAAACGGGCCAAGTCCGTGCGGGAGGGCTTTATGATCTCGGCAGGCTGGCTGGACCTGATTTTGGCAAGACTCAAGAGGCGTTTGGCCAGCCTGTCGATCTCGCGCAACGCAGCTTCGCGTCGCTTCGGCCAGCCCTCGCCTTTGAGGCGATCAAGCGACACTGCCTCCGGTTCCGAGCCGTAGCGCCATATTCGTCCAAAGTCGTCGACCGGAACCAGCAAGGAAGCCCCGCCATGATATTCCAGTCTGACGACATCCTGTTGCTGGCCAGCCAACTCGACCTGTTCGACCGCGGCGAGCACGCCCAGGCCATGGTCTTCATGGACGACGACATCGCCAATGCGCAACTCGGGTTCGAGTATGCCCGTGGTCGCGCTCCCGCTCGCCTTTAACGCGGGCCCAAACAGGTCGGATGCGGCCACCACGGCGATATTGGATTGCGCGTCGACAAACCCTTCGTCGAGGACGAATTCAGCCTTGAGAACAGAGCCCCTCGCGGCCGAAAGGATTTGCGGCAAGTCGGCCGCTTCCTCTGCCCGCCGGCCTAGTCTCCTATCGAGCAGGCGATCTGCTCGCTGCAGTTCAGAGGCATCGCCGGTGAACACTACTCTGACTCCGGCACTCGTCTGCCCTCTGATGAATTCCGCGAAATCATACCCGGGTCGGGCCTGGCGGAAGAATTTGGGAACTCCCACGGCAGAAACGGCTAGTCTCACGCAGCAGCGGTTAAGCAGAGCAGCGTCCCACTCTTCACGGGATAGGTAAAATCGTCCCGGCAAAGGTTTTTTCGTTCCGGCTGCCTCCTGCCTGGCACGACGTGCATCCTCGACCAGATCCAGAATTCTGCCGAGCGGCTGCCCGTCGGTCCCTTCAAGGAAGGAGATCGAAGCGCTGGATGCCGCATCGAAGACGGATGGCATAGCGCCATACGATGCGACCAGGCGCTCCTCCATCGACGTCGCGCGCATCGCTGTCAACTCAGGATGCTCACCAGCTTTAAAGATCAGCTCGGATGCCGGTCCGACCGTAATCGAGTCTCGAACCTGATCGCTGAGCTGACTGAGCGGGTCGTAGGTCTTGAGCTGCCGGATGCAGGCATCGGGATCAACGATGACGCGAACGGGGCCATCCGCGCCAGCAGGGAAAATATCGATGAGATCGCCCCGAAAGGCTATCTCACCCGGTTCGTCGACCCTCTCGTCGACGACATAGCCAATGGCTTCGGACCAGGTTCTAAAATCGTCACGGTCGAGCTTTTGTCCCACCTCCAGAATTGTGAAACCGCCAGCGATGACCGGAGCAGGCGGCACCCGCTGCAGAATGGCTTCGAGCGACATTACAGCGATGCGCGGGCGATCCGGCTTCGTTGCGATCTCACGCAACGCACGAAGCCTTCGCCCCATATTGGCGCGTGTGGGCCACACCCTGTCGTAGGGCAGGCAATCCCAGGACGGCAGCAAGATTATATCCGCGTCAGGCAGGAACTGACGCAAGGCGCCGGCGATCTCCTCGGCACTGCGTTCCGAGGGAGCTATATGGATGATGTGCTTGTCCCGACTGGTCTCCAGGCCACGGGCCAGCGCTACCGCGATTGCTGAGGATGGCGGTCCGCCGTGCTCTATCGCAAACCCGCTGTCATCCGTGTGATCGATTTGTTCGACATCCGTCCGCGAAATATGCCTGTTCACTGAAATCTCACCTTGCCACTGAGACAACGTCAGCGGAGCCACCCCGTTCCTGGTGGCGCATCAAAGAGTTCCAGGACGGGCTGCGGGTGCAGCCCTCGAAAGGGCGGAGCGAAGGGTCAAAGCTGCGCCGTGATCGGCGAACTCCTGGGGCTGGCTGCCCAGCGGGACAATTTCTAACCGAGCCTATGTCATAGGTTAATGCATTGCTGCCTGCCTCACCTATGGCTGTCCTAAAAAACTGTGCTTCGATCATTCCGGGATCCTCAACCACCCTCGACGCTGGCAGAACGCTCCAGGCATGGGACCATGCCGCACGGCGGCGCCTTCTGCCGCCGCGCATATGTCCCCATGCCAATCGGAACTTTTGGCGCGGATAATAGTTCGATCACCAACATCAGCCAGGTAGTCAATTTGTTCCCCACCTCATCCTCGGATGTACTCATTCGCAAGCTTCAGACCATCTCGGATCTTCGAGAGGCCGACATCGGCGTTCTGAAAGGCATTCCGATCCAGGAGAAGGAATATTCGGCCAACCACGATCTGGTGCGTGAGGGCGACCGTCCTGTTTACTCGTTTATCGTTCTTGATGGCTTGGTCGGTTCCACCAAACATACGGGCGAAGGAAAGCGACAAATCACATCATTCTTCGTCGCCGGCGACATTCCTGATCTGCATGGGCTGCATCTGTCCGTCATGGATTGTAACTTCTCGACCCTTACGCCGGCGCGAATAGGTTTCATGCGGCATGACACTCTGCGTGCCGTTTGCGACCAGCACCCTCGCATCGCCACCGCTTTTTGGCGGTCGACGTTGATAGATGCCGCGATTTATAGGGAGTGGGTCATCAATGTGGGAAGGCGCGAGGCATACACCCGCATGGCTCACATCCTGTGCGAACTGATTTTTCGCTTGCGCTCCATGGGGCGCATTGAGGATCACGTGGCGGATATTCCCATTACACAGGCGGCCCTTGGCGATGCACTGGGTTTGTCCACGGTCCACGTCAACCGGATGCTCCAGGAACTACGACGCAGAGGCCTCATTGCCACCTCGGGATCAAAAGTTCACGCACTGGACTGGGCTGGCCTCACTCACGCAGGAGATTTCGACACGACCTACCTGCACCAAAGGAACCCCGCAGATTAGCAGTGACGGAAGCTCTCCGATGGCACGATTTTTCTTCGACAGCGGCGATGGCGATCTCATCTTCGAGGACGAAATAGGTGTCGAATGCGCTGGCCTCGAGGAGGTCCGCCGCGCGGGATTCGAGGGCCTTGTCGACCTCACGAGAGAGTCACTGAAGAGCGTCGACGGGCAGCAATTGTTTATCGAAGTGCGCGATGAAAATGGCGCCAAGATTTTGCGGCTGAGCCTCTCGCTTCGGGTAAAATCGAACGTATAAATTTGCACTCTACGCGCAGCGTTAGGCGAGCGGACTGGGACTGCAAACATCCACTGGCATGTCGTGTCTCAAAACCAGGGCCACTTTTGAGCGACATGCATTAACCCATAGATTGTGCCTCGATTCGCCTCGATTTGTGTACAGGACGGGGAACCATCAAAGAGCCGCCGAGTTCGTCCAACGGACAAGCTCGGAATCTAACATGGAAGAAATCGGCAAGGCACAACAAAAGGTCATAGCCCGCCTCATACGGGAGTGGATTTCATCGGACGCCAATCGTCGCCAGCTTCGCCAGTTGCTGGATCTGCCGACAGACGCGGACATGCCTAGCGAGCATCGGTCATTGCTTGACGAACTCGACCGAAAGCTCAACCAATGAGCGCCCCTGCTTTCGGGAGAGCTCCCGAGTGGATGCGAGCCGGTGGCGAGGGGAAAGGAGCTGAGGTCGACATCTGGTTGAGGCCGCCGACATTTGACCCAGGCAGACGCGAACGCTTTACGCCGGACGGCGCCGATTGGCCGAAGAAGAATGTTCGGTGGTTTTTGCGGAGCCGCGGTCCGATTCCTAGAGGTGAGTTTCTGCACCTTGCTGCGCGTTTAAAAGTTGAGAAACGGCAGTTATGATCTGCGGCAGAAAAAAGGGCTTGGTGATCATTATGCTGTTGGGCACGCCTTCCGCTCCCCAGTGTACCGCGCTGTCGCCACTGATATAGACAACCGGGATGGTCGAGTTGGACCTTCGCAAGTGCCGAGCGACCTCCCACCCCGACTGTCCTGGTCCCAAACGGATGTCCGTGAGCACGGCCTTGAACTTGGTCGGATCGGGGTCGAAGGCCGCCAGCGCCTCGGCGGCACTCCGAGTGCCGACCACCTGGAAGCCGGCCTCCTCCAAAGCTGACTCGAGGTCGAGCAGGATCATTGTCTCATCTTCGACGATCAGAACAGCACCTTCGCTCATCCGGAATCTCCCCAAGCCGCCACCGCTAATACGATTTCGGCGTCAACTTGGTTCCATCTGACGCGCAGCAGCCTGTTGGTTATCGAAGTTCTACGCTGCTTCGATTGCGCGGCGGACTTGTGACGTCGGGAAGCCGCCCTGGAGAACGCCGACGCCGGCTTAGCTGCTTCGACAGCCCTGGACAATGAGGCTGATTACAGGCTGCAGCCGACGCTGAACCGTTGCCGGCGAGGTCGCTTTGATCAAGCGTTCTCCTGATCTTCAGAAGCTTGCTGGATTTGCGTCATCACCTTTTGGGGATCGACATTCTCGGCGAGTTCCGGCAGCTCTTTGTCGGCCGGAGTCGAGATATTCAGACGCGCCGTCAAGGCAGCCACCATCTCGATCAGCCGCGTGGTTTCATGTTCGTTCAGAAGGCTGATCTGCAAATCCAGTTCGGCTCGCCGCTCGCTGTGTGCGGCCATTCTGTTCTGATTGATCAGCACGAAAGTAGACAGGAAGATTGCCTCAACCGAGGCGACCATGGCCAGGATCACGAAAGTCGGGTCCCAGGCTGGGACGGCTGGTATCGCGCCAAGGTTCGCGAGGACCCAGACGACAAGAATTGCAAGGTGCAGATAGACGAAAGTCATGCTTCCCGCGAAGCGCGAAACAGCGCCGGCGACCCACGCTTGAACGCCTTGGTGCTCCTCTTGCTGCCGCCTGTGCTCCACCAGGGCCTGTATGTTCTGGTGGAGCACCGACTGCATGTCGGCTGGACGTTGGTCGCTCATTTGAAAGCCCCGTTTGGAGATCATTCCGTGGAAGCGGCGTCGCTTATCGCCGGTGGCTCCCGCGAGGCCGGATCTGCCTTGAACTCGTCGGCACACGACTTGGGTCGCTGCCCACGGCCCGCTTGGAACAAGGCGTGCCGTCCTGCAATAGTGTGCACCATGCCGACCACTGCTTGGGGGGCGCTCTGATGAACCATATGGCCGGCGCCCGGAACCACCTCAAGGAGAGACCCACCGACTTCCGCGTGCAAGCGTCGTGCATCGCGTTGCGCGTCGAACAACCGATCCCCGGATCCCGCCATGATGCCGGTGGGCACGGCAATGTCCCTATAGTTGGCCTTTCCCAACAGGGACGCGGCCAGCATCGATGCTGTCTCCAGAGAAACCGCCCGCAGTTGGGAAGGGCGGCTGGCGACATCTTTGGCGAGTGCGGCGAACTCGCTGGCGACGATGGCGGGTTTAAAGATCTTCTCCATTGCCCAATGCCAAGCAAGCCTTACAAGCGGCGGCAGCAAGGTGTGACGAAACGCGGTGCCGATCACAGGCAGTGCAGGGAGTGCGGCCAGTGCAAGATCCAGCCGCGGTGGCGGATAGTAATAGCCCGAGACCAGCACGATGCCGACGACCGATTGAGAATGCCTGCGCGCCAATTCGAGGGCGATCCAAGCTCCCCAGGAATGTCCAAGCACGAGGTATTTCTCTATACCCAGCCCGCAGGCCGCGGCATGTATAAGGTCGGCTTGGTCGCGAGCGGACCAACGCCGGCCGCGCGGCCGTGAGCTTCGCCCAAAACCGGGACGATCAAATGCAAGCACCCGGTAGGTCTTTGCCGCCTCATCGAAGATGCCGCTCGACTTGAAATCCTCCGCCATGGATCCATTGCCATGCAGGAGAAGCAGCGGCATGCCGGTTCCGGCTTCGATAAAATGCAGGCGCACACCATAGATCTCCATCACACGTCCGCACGCCCGGCCGGCAATCGCACGTTTGGCGCGGATGGCGTTGTATGCCGCCAGCGCCGCCAACGAGGCCGCGAGCAACCCGGTCGCGAGTTTCGGTCCATCTCTGTCGAACGCCATGCACGTGCCTGTTGGAAACCATCTGCCGACCCCAACTCTCGGGGCGAAAGCTTGTTCCGCCAGACAAGACAACGCTGTACAACCGGCTCAAGCGGCTAAAGTAGGCCTTCTCCATTGAGTTGGGACCGTTAAGCCTGGGCAGCGCTGCTGCCTCCCATTTTCCAATCACCCTGCCAACGTGCGCGCACGGCAATCATCAGCATGGCCGCTTCCGTCATCCCGGTCTGGAAAAGTCTGACCAGCTCTCTCGCGATGGATTCTGCCGCGGTAGTGTCCGACGAAATCTCAAATTCCTGACACAGCGCGTCGAAGACCGACCGAAGCGTTTTCAGGTCGTCTGGATAGAGAGCGTCCGTATTCGTAAGAATGGGTCGGTCAAGCATCAAACGTCTCCAAACGAGTGAAGTGCGGTTCGGGCACCCAGCCAGCGGGAGCTCGTCAAGTGCCCGCTGGTTTCCCTTTATCCGCCACAGCGCGCCAAGCTGTCATTAACCTATGACCGGTGCGGCGTGTTCGGCTGACCGGCCCGCCAAAGAAACTGCCGTCCTGCGGGGAACTCTTGGCCGCAGACTGCATTTAAGTCCGGGCAAAACGGGGGCGAAATGGGGGCCACTTCAAGCAATCCGCGATCTGAACTGCAGCGCTTCGAGCTTTTGGCAGCGCTGGGCGACCGTATTCACGAGATTACGGATCCCGCAGAACTGGCCTACGCAGCCGCGGAACTGCTGGGGAACCATTTTGGCATCAGCCGAGCCGGATACGGCACGATCGATCTAGAGAAAGAAACGATCACCATCGACAGGGACTGGAACGCGCCAGGCATCAAAAGCCTGGCTGGGACGCTGAATTTCAGGAACTACGGCTCGTATATCGAGGATTTGAAGCGAGGCGAAACCGTTGTCTTTGAAAACGCCGAGACAGATCCGCGAACCAGCGGCCATGCGGAGGCACTCAAAGCCATCAGCGCCCAATCCGTCATCAACATGCCCGTTACCGAGCATGGCGGGCTGGTGGCGCTGTTATACCTGAACCACTCCGCGCCCAGACGCTGGGCGACGGAGGAAATAGCCCTCATTTCGGCAGTGGCGGACCGGACGCGTACGGCGATAGAACGCCTTCGCGCCGAACTGGCCCTCCGTGAGAACGCCGAACGCCTTGCTTTTCTCGACCGCCTCGGCAGGGAGATAGCCCTCGCGGCCGACGCCGATGCTGTCATGCAGATCACCACTCGACTCCTCGGCGAACATCTTGGCGTCTCGATTTGCGCCTATGCCGACATGGAGCAGGACCAAGACCATTTCACCATCCGCGGCGATTGGAGCGCACCTGGCTCGCCCAGCATCAGGGGATATTACAGTCTTGCCGATTTCGGTCGCCTGGCTGTCACCAACCTCAGCGCCAACAAGCCGCTTATCATCAACAACAACCTTGAGGAAATTGCTCCCGAGGAAGCGAAGACCTTTCAGGATATCGGGATAACGGCAACCATCTGTATGCCTTTGGTCAAACAAGGCCGACTGACTGCCCTGATGGCCATCCACGACAAGCAGCGCCGCGTCTGGTCGCAACGCGAACTGTCCTTGCTGACCGAGGTGACGGAGCGGTCCTGGGCTCACATCGAGCGCGTTCGCTCGGAACAGGCGGCACGGGCGAGCGAGGAGCGGCTGAGGCTTGCCACCGACGCGGCCGCTATTGGCACCTGGGATTACGATCCCATCAGCGGAGTGCTGCGTTGGGACGACCGGTGCAAAGCCCTTTTTGGTTTGCCGCCGGACGCGGAGGTGACATATGAAAGCGCCTTCCTGGCGGGCCTCCACCCGGAAGATCGCGCACGGGCCGACGAGGCCGTACGCCAGTCGCTCGCGCCGGGCACCCCCTCCCGCTACGACATCGAATACCGGACGATCGGCCTTCGGGATGGCAAGGAGCGCTGGATTGCCGCAACGGGGGAAGCGCTTTTCCAGTCCGGCCGTGCGATCCGCTTCATCGGCACCGTGGTCGACGTCACCGCGCGAAAGCGGGTGGAGCATCAGCTTCAGTTGATGAACGCCACTGCGGCAGCCGTGGCGGCCGAGCTTGACGTGGAGCGAATTGTCCAGACGGTAACCGATGCCGGCGTGGTGCTGTCGGGCGCACAATTCGGAGCTTTCTTCTACAATGTGATCGACGACAAGGGCGACAGCTATGTGCTCTACGCCCTTTCGGGGGCACCTCGTTCTGCTTTCGAAAACTTTCCCATGCCGCGCAACACCGCGGTGTTCGAGCCCACTTTCCGCGGAACAAGCGTGGTGCGTTCCGACGATATCCTCACCGATCCGCGTTACGGCAAGAACTGGCCCCGCAAGGGCATGCCGGAGGGCCATCTGCCGGTGCGTTCCTATCTCGCCGTGCCGGTCGTCTCGCGTTCGGGCGAGGTGCTGGGTGGCCTCTTCCTTGGCCATCCAGAAATCGGCGTCTTCGCCGAACAGCAAGAGGCGGCCTTGCTGGGGCTTGCGGGCCATGCCGCGACGGCAATCGACAACTCCCGACTGTTCAAGGCGCTGCAGACACTCAACGGCACGCTCGAACAGCGTGTCAAAGATGAAGTAGCGGAACGCGCCAGAGCAGAAGAGCACCTGCGCCAAGCCCAGAAGATGGAAGCTGTCGGACAGCTCACCGGTGGCATCGCGCACGACTTCAACAATATGCTGGCCGTCATCATCGGCGGCCTGAACCTTGTGCAGCGCAAGCTCAGAAACGGCGATACCAACGTCCACCAATTCGTAACCGGCGCGATCGATGGAGCACAACGTGCCGCAGAACTTACCAGGCGACTGCTCGCCTTTTCCCGCCAGCAACCACTGGCGCCGAAGCGGCTGAATCCAAATCGCCTCGTCTCCGGCATGAGCGAATTGCTGAACCGGACGCTTGGCGAGACCATCCAGATCGAGACCGTGCTCGCCGCGGGGCTATGGCATGTCGAGGCCGACGCAGGGCAATTGGAAAGCGCGCTGCTCAACCTCTGCGTCAACGCAAGGGATGCCATGCCTGCTGGCGGCAAGCTGACGATCGAGACATCAAACGCCCACGTCGACGATCGCTATGCCAGGGAGAACGCGATCCCCTCCGGCCAGTATGTGATGATAGCGGTCACCGATACAGGAACGGGCATGACTGCTGATGTTGTCGCAAGAGCCTTCGATCCGTTCTTCACCACCAAGGGGGTCGGCAAAGGCACCGGGCTGGGACTCAGCCAAGTCTATGGGTTTGTTCGCCAGTCCGGCGGCAGTGTGAAGATCTATTCCGAGCAGGGCATCGGAACCACCTTGAAAATATATTTGCCGCGCTCGCACCATGGCGTGCTCGACAGCCAAATCGACGTCGTGGCAGGCGAGCACCCCGGCTGTGCAGACGAGATCATCATGGTTGTCGAGGATGAAGATCGCGTCCGGCTGATGGCCGCGGAAGCGCTGCGGGAACTGGGCTACTCCGTGCTGGAAATGCAAGGTCCACGCGAAGCGCTGGTGGCCGTCGAAAGCGGGCAAGTGCCGTCGCTTCTGTTCACCGACGTGGTGATGCCGGAGATGTCGGGCCGGGAGCTGGTGGATCAGGTCAAGACAATGCACCCGTCGCTAAAAGTGCTCTACACCACCGGCTACACACGAAATGCGATTGTCCACAACGGCACGCTCGATTTCGGAACCGAACTTTTGACCAAGCCCTACACGATCGACGAATTGGCAGAGAAAGTCCGGAAGGTGCTGGATCGAAAGTGAACGGGCAACAGCCCGCGACGCTCGCCCCGTGACCGAACGCGCCGTTTGCCGCGTGGGTGTGCAGCGAAAAGGGCCGAAGGTGTCGACACCGACATCGTATTAATATGGCCCGGCTTCACTTTTCCGAGCCAGTATCCCTCCAGATTTTGTCTACCTCTTGCCCATCCGCGGCCTTGCTCATTGCCGTGATGGCGCAGCACGATCGAAATCTCGTTGCCGCCGGTCACCGGTCGGAGAAATAAATGCCGCCTCTGGCTCCCTGCGATGCTCAACACTGAAGCTGCCGTAAAAATGCTCGCTGGCCGATGGCCGGATGGAACAATCAACTTGCCGGGATGTTCGGATGATCTAACCGGAGAGATGTCCATGTTCATGCACAACAAGCGCCTGCAATACACCGTTCGCGTCTCGGAGCCGAATCCTCGCCTGGCCTGCATGATCATGGAACAGTTCGGCGGCGCCGATGGCGAGCTTGCAGCGGCCATGCGCTATTTCACGCAAGGGCTTGGCGAGGACGATCTTGGCCGTCGCGACATGTTGCTCGATATTGCGACCGAAGAACTCAGCCATCTCGAAGTGGTGGGATCAATCGTCACCATGCTCAACAAGGGGCTCAAGGCACAGCTGGCCGAGGGCCAAATGAAGGAAGCCGACCTTTACCTGATGATCGGCGCCAGCGGCACAACAGCCAAGGAATCAATTCTGTTCGGCGGCGCTCCCGCGCTGTGCGACTCAGCCGGCGTTCCCTGGACCGCGGCCTATGTCGACTCGCGCGGTGAACCTACGGTGGATTTGCGGTCGAATATCGCCGCCGAAGCCCGCGCCAAGATCGTTTACGAACGCCTCATCAACATCACCGACGACCCGGGAATCAAGGACGCGCTCGGCTTCCTGATGACCCGCGAGATCGCGCACCAGAAGTCGTTCGAGAAAGCACTTTACGCGATAGAAAACAATTTCCCTTCCGGCAAGCTCCCAGGCGTAGAGAAGTACGCCAGCATGTATGTCAACACCTCTCAAGGCGACGGCGATGTCGCTGGCCCATGGAATTCCGGCGAAGAGTGGGATCGGATCGATGACCTTGAAGAGGTGATGCCCGTCGACGGCGGAGACGGCCTGGCAACTGTCAAGCTGGGGGCCAAAGACATGAAGGTGGTGGCCAGGATGGCCGACCGTACGCTTTCCGATCCGGCTTCCGATCCGACGACAGGCGCTGATCTAGGAGCGGGCCCAGGAGCTGGCCGTACCAAGAACGCCGATTTCGGCGGCGCGGCAAGCATTCAGGAGGCCCCGGCCGTGGCAGAGGCTGCCGTCAAACGCGCACGTAGGCGTTAGCACAGAGCCGACATCATTGCGGGCATCTAGGTTCCGCGATGCGGCCGGAAGCTAACACCGACCAGGGCAGGGCATCCGACCAGCAACGGACTGGCCGGAGCGCTCGCATCGACATCTGTGCTGAATGTGGGTGAAGCAACCATGGCCACCGCCGCACCACGATCAGATTCGGAGCGTGCGGGCCAGCCGGACAAGGTCCGTCCCGACGGTTGCGAGAACCGGTGCATCGTGACAATCGGAGCATCGGCCGGCGGCGTCGACGCGCTGAAGAGACTTGTCCGCGATCTTTCGCCGGACATCCCGGCGGCTCTCCTCGTCGTACAGCACGTTGGTCCCACGAGTTACCTCGGCGACATTCTCGGTCGCGCTGCCAACATGCCCGTTGCAAATGCCTCCAACGGCATGAAGGTTAAAAACGGGCACATCTTCGTTGCAACGCCCGGAGCTCACCTTCTGTTACACGACGATCATATGCTGCTGCGGCGCGGGCCGCGCGAGAACCTGGCGCGCCCCGCCATCGACCCCCTGTTTCGATCGGCGGCCTGCAGCTTTGGCGGCAGCGTGATCGGCGTCGTGCTCACAGGCAGCCTCTCCGACGGCACCGCCGGCCTGCACGCAATCAAGATGTGCGGAGGCGTCAGCGTAGTCCAGGACCCCGGCGACGCCGCAGTACCCGACATGCCGCTGAGCGCCTTGCAGAATGTGGAAATCGACCATTGCGTCCCTCTGTCCGAAATGGCTGGCCTGTTGCACAGGCTTGCTTCCGAAATCGCAGGACCGACACCAGAAATCCCGTCCGGCATCCGCCTTGAGGCAGCGATTGCAGCTCAGGAGCACAGCACAATGGAATTGACCGAAGGCCAGCTTGGCACCCCCTCGACATTTGTCTGCCCCGAATGTCATGGCCCCCTATGGGAGATAGAAGACGGGCCGATTACCCGTTACCGCTGCCACACCGGACATGCGTTCGGAGCAGACGTTTTGATGCAGGCCCAGGCTGACGATGCGGAGCAGGCTCTTTGGAGCCTTTTAAGAGCGCACCAGCAGCGGGCTGAGTTGGCGAAACGTACGGCAAAACGCGAAGCCGCGCGGGAAAGACACAGCCTGGCCAGTCAAATGGCTGCGCGGGCCGCGGAATACGAAGCCGACGCGAAACTTATTGAAGAGATCATCCATCGTCGAACGCCGTGACAAGGCAACAGGGTTTGTCAGGGCGGGTACGTCTGCGCTGTCCCGATCGCGGTTTTCCCGGATCAGCCGCGTTGCCTCATTGCTTGGCATGTGGCCACGGGTGTCCAGGTCCCATGCTTTGATTGAACACCTGCACCCAAATCCAACTGCATGAATTTTATGCAAAGCAGGAACATAGAAGCACTACGCGAGTTAGGCACTGACGCATTGGACGTATCCTCGCATTCTGCGGTCTGCCGGGGTGGTCCTTGTTATGTAAACGAATGCCAGGACAATGTATCGCTATCAGCTTTTCGTACCTCTTTTTGGCCTGCTGTTGCTGATGGGTGGCCTGTTCCACGGGCACGAGGCCATGGCGCAGGAACCCTGTCCGGCCGACCACGACAAGCTGCTTGCAGCCCTCAAAGCCAACGTGAAGGCAAGCGGCGGACCAGCCAATGGCGGCTTTGAAACCAACGAATGGGCAGCCATCGTTGCCCGTGACGGCACTGTCTGCGCGATTGCGTTCAGCGGCCCCACCCCCGACTCGCAATGGCCGGGAAGTCGGCTCATAGCAGCGGAGAAAGCCAACACGGCCAACGGTCTCAGCCTGGCTCAGATGGCCCTCTCTACGGCCAATCTCTATGCGGGGGTGCAGCCGGGCGGGCCGCTATTTGGCCTGCAGGAGACCAATCCCGTCAACCAGGCCGCGGCCTATACGGGCGATCCCAAAACGTTCGGAAGCGCCGGCGACCCGCTCGTCGGCAAGCCGATCGGAGGCGTCGTGGTGTTTGGCGGCGGGCTTGCCCTCTACGACGGCAAGAGCATTGTCGGCGGCCTCGGCGTTTCAGGCGATTCCTCATGCGCCGATCACAATGTCGCCTGGCGTATCCGCGCGGCGCTCGGCTTCGACAAGGTCCCGGCAGGCGTCAATCCAAATCGCAAGGATGCCATTGTCTACGATCTGGACCCCGGCGGCAAAAGCGCTTCGGGCTGGGGCCATCCGCTTTGTGCCGGAACGGAGGCCGACATCGCGGCCGAACTCGGCGCCGGCGTGGGAGGCTCGATCAATAAATGAAAGCTATGCCGCAGTTGGCATTAACGCGCGTTGACGTAGAACGATGTACCCGCAAATTGGCAGCCGGGAATTCCTTTGGCGCTATCCTTCTGGTGACGCTGCTCGCCTGCCTGCTGCTTCTGGGCGCTGCGTCCGAGCCTCCTAAAACACCAGCGATCGTACCGCCAGCCGCAGCTTCGCCACCCGATGACGGCCAATGGACGATGCCGGCCAAGAACTACGCGTCGACGCGCTTCAGCGAACTCTCCGAGATCAATGAAGGCAACGTCAAGAACCTGCAGGTCGCGTTCACGTTCTCGACAGGCGTGAACAAGGGCCAGGAAGCAGCGCCGCTGGTCGTCGGCAACACCATGTATATCGTGACGCCCTTTCCCAATTTCGTCTATGCGCTCGATCTCTCCAAGCCCGGCGCCCCGATGAAGTGGAAGTACGAACCCAATCCCGAGCCGGCGGCACAGGGAGTGGCCTGCTGCGACGTCGTCAACCGCGGGGTGGCATTCGCCGACGGGCGCATCTTTTTCAATACGCTGGACGGCCACACGATTGCCCTTGATGCGAACACGGGCAAGCCGATCTGGAACACTCATATCGGCAACATCAACATCGGCGAGACCATCACCATGGCGCCGCTTGTGGTGAAGGGCAAAGTGCTGGTCGGCAATTCCGGCGGCGAGATGGGCGTTCGCGGCTGGGTAAAGGCGCTCGACGCCGGCGACGGTCATGTCGTCTGGATCGCCTATAGCACCGGGCCGGACAAGGACGTGCTGATCGGACCGGACTTCAAGCCGCACTACGACATGGACAAAGGCAAGGATCTTGGCGTCACGACGTGGCCGCCGGAAGCCTGGAAGATCGGCGGCGGCAACATGTGGGGCTGGATTTCCTATGATCCCGATCTGAACCTGATCTTCCACGGCACCGGCAATCCCGGACCATGGAATCCGGATTTGCGGCCGGGCGACAACAAGTGGACGTCTGGCATTTTCGCGCGCGATCCCGACACCGGCGCGGCGAAATGGTTCTATCAGTGGAGCCCGCACGACCTCCACGACTATGACGGAATCAACGAGCAGATCCTGCTCGACATGACCTGGCAGGGCAAGCCGCGCAAGGTGCTGATCCGGCCGGAGCGCAACGGCTATCTCTACATCCTCGACCGGACAACCGGCGAGGTGCTGTCGGCAAAACCCTTTGGTCCCGTAAACTCCAGCAAAGGTGTGGACCTGAAAACCGGTCGACTGATCGTAAATCCGGACAAGAAGACCGGCACCGGCAAGGTCGTTCGCGATATCTGTCCGACGGCGTCTGGCCTCAAGGACTGGCAGCCTTCCGCGTTCTCGCCGAAGACCGGCCTGCTCTACATCCCGCACAACAATCTGTGCATGGATGAAGAAGGCGTCGAGGTGAACTACATCGCCGGCACGCCCTATGTGGGCATGAACGTCCGCATGATACCAGGGCCTGGCGGCAATCGCGGCGCCTTCACCGCCTGGGACATCGCCGCGGAGAAACCGGCCTGGAGCCTCAAGGAGAATTTCCCGGTGTGGAGCGGCGCGGTAGTGACCGCCGGCGACGTTGTCTTCTATGGCACGATGGAAGGCTGGTTCAAGGCGGTCAGCGCCAAGACCGGAGACCTGCTTTGGCAGTTCAAGACCTCGTCCGGGATCATCGGCCAGCCCATCACCTATCGCGGTCCCGACGGGCACCAGTATGTCGCCATCCTCTCAGGCGTCGGCGGCTGGGCCGGCGCCATTGTATCGGGCGATCTTGATCCGCGTGACGCCACCGCCGCGCTCGGTTTCGTCAATGCCATGAAGGATCTGAAGAACGCGACAACCTCGGGAGGCACGCTTTATGTGTTCCGGCTGCCTTGATGGATTGTACTTGACCGTAGGTCCGGCGCGAAAGGCGTGTCAACGGCTGGTGATCGGCATGGCCGCCATCGCCTTCGTGTTCTTGACGGCCACAGCCGACGCACGTGAGCTGAGGGTCTGCGCCGATCCGAACAACATGCCGTTCTCCAACGCGGCCGGTCAGGGCTTCGAGAACAGGATCGCCGAAATCGTTGCGTCCGATCTCGGCGCGAAGCTGACCTATACCTGGTGGGCGCAGCGCCGCGGCTTCATCCGAAACACGCTGAAGGCCGGTCTATGCGATCTCGTGCCGGGCACGCCGAGCAACCTCGAAATGCTGCGCACCACCACGCCCTACTACCGATCGTCTTATGTCTTCGTCACCCGCAGGGACGGCCCCGACGTAGCATCGTTCAATGATCCGCGGCTGCGCGACATGCGGATCGGTGTTCAGCTCATCGGCGACGATGGCGCCAATTCGCCTCCGGTCCAGGCGCTTGGCCGCCGCGGTATCGTCGGGCACCTCGTTGGCTATCCGGTCTATGGCGATTATTCCGCCCCCAACCCGCCGGCGCGCATCGTCGAAGCGGTGGCGAGTGGCGAGATCGACCTTGCCGTGGTCTGGGGCCCCCTCGCCGGCTACTTCGCCGCCAGGCAGAAGGTGCCGCTCCGCATCACGCCGGTTGCGCCCCGCATCGACGGACCGCAACTGCCGATGATCTACGACATCTCGATGGGCGTCCGCCGCGAAGACGATGCGCTGCGCGGCGATGTCAATGGCGCCCTGTCCAGGCACAAGGTCGAGATAGATGCCTTGCTGTCACAGTATGGCGTGCCGCGCCTCGATGCCCCGGGGAGCCCGGTGCGATGAGAGCCGTTGTGGCCATGCTCCTGTTTCCAGTCCTGGCGCTCGCTGCCTGCCAGCGCGAGGAACGTGACACGCGCCCGCAATCGGCGCTCGGATCGGGCGAGCAGCCGACGCCTGTGACCACGCTGGAGCCCGGCGGACAGCGGCCCCCCGCCAGCGACAACAAGGCGGCGAGCTTCGAGGCCAACGCCTTCCACATGAGCGAAGGGAAACGGCTTTTCGGCTGGTTCAACTGTTCGGGATGCCACGCCAATGGCGGCGGCGGCATGGGGCCGGCCCTGATGGACCAGAAGTGGCTCTATGGCAGCTCGATCGAAAGCATCCATGCCACGATCCGCGACGGTCGGCCAAACGGCATGCCGAGCTTCCGCGACAAAATTCCCGACGACCAGATCTGGGAGCTTGCGGCTTTCGTGCGCTCGCTGAGCGGCAACGCGCCGTCTTCCGCCGCGCCGCAACGCAATGACGACATGATGGCGCATCCTTCGGAAAACCGCATGCCCGACGCGGCCACGCTGGGGAAGTCGCCGTGAAACGTCTCGTCTCGATGGCGTTCGCCACCGCCGGGGCTCTGTTGCTCCAGGGATGCGCGGGCTGGCAATCCGCCCTCGACCCGAAAGGTCCCGCGGCGAGCGAACTGGCATGGCTGATCTGGTTCTTCACCGCGCTCTGCGCCGTGGTGTGGGTGCTGGTGATGATCGCCCTCGTCGTGCCCTTGATGATGCGGTCGCGCGCGCAGGCGGAGCCGCTCGCGATCAAGGCCGGCGCCGACGACCGGAAGCTGCGCGCGGTGATGACCGCCGTCGGGTTGACCGCCATTGTCCTGATCGGACTGACCTTGCTGAGCTTCTTCGCCAACAGGACGCTCGCCGCGATCGGCTCGGATGCCGCACTGACCATTCGGGTCACCGGCCATCAATGGTGGTGGGAGGTGCGCTATGAGGATGCCACGCCAAGCCGCATCCTGACCACGGCGAACGAGATCCATATCCCCGCCGGGGAGCCGGTGCGGCTTCTTCTGACCTCGACCGATGTGATCCATTCCTTCTGGATCCCGAGCCTTTCGGGCAAGCTCGACCTCATTCCCGGCCACATGAACGTGCTCGACCTCAAGGCAGACAAGCCTGGTGTTTACCGAGGTCAATGCGCCGAGTTCTGCGGGGCGCAGCACGCAAACATGGGCACCTTCATCATCGCCGAGCCGCGTGCGAAGTTCGACGCCTGGTGGAACGACCAGTTGCAGCCGGCCGCTACTCCGACGGGGGACGAGGCCAAGGCCGGCCAGGATCTGTTTCTGAAGCGCCCTTGCGTGATGTGTCACAGAATAGGCGGCACGCCTGCCGGAGGTACGGTCGCCCCCGACCTCACCCATATAGCCAGCCGGCAGACGCTTGCCGCCGGGACATTGACGATGAGCCGCGGCAATCTCGCCGCCTGGATAGCCGACCCGCAGGGCATCAAGCCCGGATCCCACATGCCGGTGGTGGAGCTCAGCGGCGACGAACTCAACGCCATGGTCGCCTATCTCGAGGCGCTTAAATGAGCAGCGCGGACCTCACAAGCGAACGCGACCTGCCGCCGGCGCGTGAAACCTCTACCGAGGGCGACGTCGCACCCGAGCATGACGGACCGCGCGACACCGGCATGGACGATGCCAGCCTGGATCGCTGGCTGGCGCGGACATGGCGCACGCCCCCCGGCATCATCGGCGCGCTGTCGAGCGTCGACCACAAGGTCGTCGCACGGCGCTATCTGATCACCGCCTTCGTGTTTCTGTGCCTGGGCGGGCTCAACGCTGTCGCCATGCGCATCCAGCTCTCAGGGCCGCAGCGCGGTCTGATCGGCCCGGACCTCTACAACCAGCTGTTCACGATGCATGGTGTGACCATGATGTTCCTGTTCGCCGTGCCCATCGTGCAGGCGACAGGCATCTATCTCGTCCCGCTGATGGTCGGCAGCCGCAACATCGCCTTTCCCCGCCTGAACGCGTTCAGCTACTGGATCTATGTTTCGGGCGGTATATTTGCCTGGGTGTCTTTCGCGCTCAACATGGCGCCCGACGTCGGCTGGTTTGCTTATGTGCCGCTGTCAGGCCCCGAATTCGCGCCGGGCAAGCGGGCCGACGTCTGGGCCCAGATGATCACTTATACAGAAGTATCCTCGCTGGCGGTCGCGGTGGCAACCATCGTCACCGTGTTCAAGCAGCGAGCCCCCGGCATGTCGCTGGACAGGATTCCGCTCTACGTCTGGGCAATGCTGGTTACCTCCTTCGTCGTCGTCTTCGCCATGCCCGCGGTGATGATCACCTCGACCTTCCTGATCCTCGACCGGCTGGTCGGCACACATATCTTCAACCCCGCCGAGGGCGGCGACGCACTGCTCTTCCAGCATCTGTTCTGGTTCTTTGGCCATCCCGAGGTCTACATCATCTTCCTGCCGGCGACGGGCATGGTCTCCGCGATCATCCCGGTCTTCGCCCGGCGTCCCGTGTTCGGGCATCTCGGGCTGGTCTTGTCGCTGATCGCCGTCGGTTTCCTTTCGTTCGGCCTCTGGGTCCATCACATGTTCGCGACGGGGCTACCCAAGCTCGGCGCCAGCTTCTTCACCGCGTCGAGCATGCTGATCGCCATCCCCAATGGCGTTCAGATCTTCTGCTGGCTGGCGACCTTGTGGGACGGCAGGCCGGTGATCCGCACGCCGCTGCTGTTCGTGTTCGGCTTCTTTTTCATCTTCGTCATCGGCGGCCTCACCGGCGTCATGCTCGCTTCGGTGCCGCTGGACCTCCAGGTGCACGACACTTATTTCGTCGTCGCCCATTTCCATTACGTGCTGATCGGCGGTTCGGTCTTCCCGCTGCTGGGCGCGGCCTATTTCTGGTTCCCCAAGATCAGCGGCCGCATGATGAGCGAGCGTCTCGGGCGCTGGCATTTCTGGCTGGCTTTCATCGGCTTCAACGCGGCTTTTTTTCCAATGCATCTCGTCGGGCTCTGGGGCATGCCACGAAGGGTCTACACCTATCCGGCCGAGCTTGGCTGGGGCAACATCAACCTGTTCATCAGCGCTGGCGCGGTGCTCTTTTTCCTCAGCTTCGTACTGTTCACTTTCAATCTTGTACACGGCGCGTTGAAGGGCGCGCTGGCCGGAAACAATCCCTGGGATGCCGGTACGCTCGAATGGGCGACGTCTTCGCCGCCGCCAAGCTATAATTTCGCGCGGATACCGATTGTCACACATGTCGAGCCGCTCTGGGCCGAACGGGAGGCGATGCCTGTGGCGACCGGACTCCGCGTCGATGTCCGTGAGCTATTGATCTCAACCGTGGCGGAAGCCCACCCCGACATTCGCGAGAAATCGGCGACACCGTCGATCTGGCCGCTGCTGGCGGCAATCGCCGTCGGCGGTACGTTTGTCTATTCGATCTTCACGCCCTGGGCGATCGTCTGGGGCGCCGCGCCGATCGCCATCACCTTGATCGGCTGGTTCTGGCCCAAGGACGACCCGGAGGATGAGGGATGAGTGAGCGTCCCAGCTTGGATCTTTCGGACCTCCCAACCTTTGGACATGGTCCGCGCAGCCCGACTTGGTGGGGAACGCTCGGCTTCATGGCGCTGGAAGGCATGGGCTTTGCGTTGGCCGCCGGCGCTTATCTCTATCTCGCCACTTTGTGGCCCAACTGGCGTCTAAGCGCCCCGCACCCCAACCATTGGCCCGGAACGATCGTCACCATCCTGTTCATTATCAGCGTGGTGCCGAATCACATCCTCCACGGCCATGCCAAGCAATGCGCGATCGTACCGGTCCGGATCGGGCTGGTGGTGATGTCGCTGCTCGGTCTGGCCCCGCTTGTCGTGCGCTGGTTCGAATTCCCTGCGCTGAACATCTACTGGGACACGAACGCCTATGGCTCGATGCTCTGGGTGCTGCTCGGGCTGCACACCACACACCTGATCACCGATGTCGGCGACACCATCGTTTTGACGGTGCTGATGTTCACACGCCATGGCTACAGCGGCCGGCGCTTCGGCGATGTCGGCGATAATGTCTTCTATTGGGATTTCGTGGTGCTGACCTGGATCCCGATCTATCTGCTCATCTACTGGATGCCGAGGCTAGGCTGATGCGTGCGTTGAAAATGGGAACGTCCTGGGGTGGTCTTCTGTCGGGGCCGATGGCTTGGGCAATCTCGACGCAGCTGAACTACGCACTCGTACCATGGCAGTGCAACCGCCAGGTGCCGGTGGTGCTTCCCGTGGCACTGGTGCTCGCCGTGCTTTCGCTGCTCGGCGGTGCCTTGTCATGGCGGGCGAAGCGGCAGGGCGGCGCCGCCTTCAAGCCTGAGCGCACGCGCAGCACCGAGCAGTTCGTCGCCGATCTCGGCATGCTTGCGGCATTGCTGTTTGCCCTCGTCATCATCATGCAAGGCAGCGCGGCTCTCATTCTCGACGAGTGCCTGCGATGAGCTTCGACGCGTTCTTCTCGACCTCGATCTGCTACGGCGCCGGCGCGCCCGAGGCCGGATGGACGCTCGCATTTCCCATCACGTTTCCGCTGGCCGCGATTGCCTTCCTTTATACCATCGGAGCGACTCGGTTGTGGCGCCGCAGCAGCCGAGGCCGTCCCGAGCGGATGCGGCAGGCGTTGTTTTTCGCCGCCGGTTGGGGCGTGCTGACGGCAGCACTGGTCAGCCCCATCCATGCGCTCGGCGAGCGGGTGTTTGCCGCCCATATGATCGAGCATGAACTGCTGATGGCGGTGGCGGCGCCCCTCCTTGTCGCCGCTTGCCCAGGCGCAGTCCTGCTCTGGTCCTTGCCGGCCGCACTTCGCCGCGGAACGGGCAAGCTCACGCGCGCAAAGACGCTGCAATCGGTTTGGGCCCTGGTGATCCGCCCCCTCAACGCGACGATCATTCACGGCGTCGCCATCTGGATCTGGCACATTCCGGCGTTGTTCCAGGCAGCGCTCCAGCAGGGCTTTCTTCATTATGCCCAGCATGCGAGCTTCCTCGGCACAGCCTTGCTGTTCTGGTGGGCGCTCCTACCGCGCCCCGGTCGGCAGCAGACCTATGGCAACTCCGTCATGCATCTTTTCTTCACCTCGCTTCATACCGGCCTGCTCGGTGTCCTGCTGCTGATGTCGCCCAAACTCTGGTATCCGGAGAATGGCGCCGGCGCGGCATTGTGGGGACTGACCGCGATCGAGGACCAGCAGCTCGCCGGATTGGTAATGTGGGTTCCGGCCGGCTTGATCTATGGCGGCGCCGCCTTGCTGCTCGCCGGCCTCTGGATAAGCAGCAGCGCAACCAGGGAGGCAACACATGCGTTCCGACCTGGTTAGGCTGATCGGGGGCGCCCTTGCCGCAATCCTGCTGCTGACCGCGGCTGTCGCAGCCGCGACTTTGTGGTCCGACCGGCGCGAGCGCGTCCGGCACGAGTCGGATGCAGCGACCGGGGGCGTAGGCGCTCGCGCCATTCCAATCATGACGGCGAATGGCTGCTCCGGCTGCCATACGATACCCGGCGTGCCGGGTGCGCAAGGCCAGGTCGGACCCCGCCTGGACGGTGGCCTTGCCGACAGGGTCTTTATCGGTGGCCTGCTGGCAAACAATCCGGAGAACATGGTCCGCTGGATACGCTCGGCGAGGGAAGTCAATCGGCACACGGCCATGCCGTCGACGAGGATCACCGAGCAACAGGCGCGGGACATCGCCGCTTATCTCTACGCGTTGAAGTAATTCATCCCTCGCCGCCGCGCCGGGACCACAAGCCGCGGCCGGGGTCATAGCCGATGACCGCCGCGAGGAAGAAGGCGATGAGGCAGCCAAGGACCACAACCGCCGCGACAGGATCGAACCGCAGATAGAGCGCGAAGCGTATCAGCTCGACCGCCGAGCTGAACGGGTTCCAGGCGGCGATTGTTGCCAGCACCGGTCCCGCCTCGGCAAGCCGCCACAGCGGATAGAGCGCCGTCGAGGCAAAGAACACCGGAAAGATGACGAAATTCATGACACCGGCAAAGTTCTCCATCTGTGTCGAAACCGAGGAGACAAGCAGTCCGAACGCGCCAAGCATGAGGCCCGCCAGCACGAGCGCCGGAAATACCGCGACGTAGCCGAGAACGGGCGGCCGCACATCCCAGAAACGCGCGATCAACAGAAACAAATAGACCAGCGGCACGCCGACGATCACGCTGGCCAGCAGGCGCGCCGCAAGCAGGTACCAGCGCGGCAATGGTGCGGTCAACAACAGGCGCATGCTGCCCATCTCGCGATCGTAAACCATGGCCAGCGAACTCGCCATGGCATGGAAGAGCAGCATCATGGCCGCTAGCCCAGGCACCACATATACGTCATAGAGAACATAGGTCTGGTAGGGTGGCGTGATCGACAGACCGAGAACGGAGCGGAAGCCAGCGGCAAAGATTGCCAGCCAGACCAGCGGCCGTACCAACGCCGAGAGCAGCCGGCCGCGTTGCCGCAACGTGCGCAGCATCTCCCTGCGCAGGATGCCATTGAGCGCGCGCACCGCGTGAGACGTTTTCATTCGGACTCCGTCAGCGACGCGAAGGCCTCGCCCGTGCTCGCTACAGCGAGATCGGCAGCCAGCCGATCGGCGCGGCCGGCCCACCGGATTGTGCCTCGATGCAGCACCACCACATCGTCATCCGCCTTCAGTTCTTCCAGAAAATGTGTTGCCCACAGGACGGCAATGCCGCGCTCGCGGCAAAGCTCCCGCACGTGCCGCTCGAGCGCGCGGCGGCCCGGCACGTCGAGCCCGGTGGTCGGCTCATCCAGCAGCAAAAGGCGTGGGCTATGCATCAGAGCGCGTGCTATCTCGACACGGCGACGCTGTCCCCCGGAAAGCGCTCGGGCAGGATCGTCGATCCTGTCCAGCACGTCCAGCCGGCCGAGTTCGTGGATGGAGCGCTCCTTGCTCAAGGCCTGGCTAAGGCCATGCAAGGCCGCGTGGTAACGCAGGTTCTCGCCGGCCGTCAGATCGAGATCGAGGGTCGGCAACTGGAAGACGACGCCCATCTGCGCCAACGCGGCGGACGGGTTGACATCCATCGCCTGGTCGAAGACATGCACCGAGCCGGAGCGGGCGTGATAAAGACCGGTGATGAGCGAGAACAACGTCGTCTTGCCGGCGCCGTTGCGGCCTAGCAAGATGCACATCCTGCCTTGGGCCACAGAGAAAGAGACGCCGTCGAGAACCCGCCGGTTCCCGAAACTATGGCCCAGATTCTCGACCGACAAGGCGTTCATGGCCCGATCACGACGCCCCACGGCCCCCGCCCCACCGGCAGCGATTTCACCACCTCCTGGTTTTCCAGATCGATAAACGAGATATCGCCGGAATTCCCGTTTGCGGTGACCAGGCGCTTCTGGTCGCCGGAGAGCGCAACGTGCCAGGGTCGTTGACCAACAAGGTAGAGCCGACGGACCGCCAGCGTTTTCACATCGACTTCCGCAATCCTGTTGGCGGGGCCGAGCGCCACATAGACGGTCGTGCCATCGCGGGACGTCGCCATGCCGACCGCCTGCACGCCCTCGCGTCGTATACCCGGCACCTCGAACTCGACTTTGCCGGTCTGCGCGCGCGTTGCCGTGTCGAAGACGGTGACGGTGCCCCGGATCTCCGAGGACACCCAGAATTGCTTACCGTCCGGCGAGAATAAAGCCGCGCGCGGCCGGGTATCGACCAGCAGATTGTCGACGAGTTCAAGCGTGCCTGCGTCGATCAGATGCACCATGCTGGTGGTCTCCGAAGTGCAGGCGACATAGCGGCCGTCGGCGCTGGCCGCCATTCCTTCCGGTTCGACGCCGACATCCACGGTGCCGATGACCTTGGCCGCGGCGATGTCCACCACCGACACCAGATTGTCATTCTCGTTGGCGACGAACAGCCGCTTGCCATCGGGATGGACTGCGAAGAATTCCGGATCGGCTCCCGAAGGCAATTCCCCGACGACCCGCCGCTTCGCGACGTCGACCACGTCGATGCGGTTGTCGTCGCCTTCCGCGACGAACAGCATCTTGTTGTCGATCGACAGTGCCAGCCCGCGCGGACGGCGGCCGACATCGATCGTCGCCAGCAAAGTCATTGTCACGCCGTCGACGACCGCGACGGTATTATCCTGCTCATTGGAAACGTAGATGGTCTCGGCGGCGGCGGGAGCAGCAAGAGCGAACGCCGCCAACAACAGCGTCATCAGAACTTGCATGTGCTCTCCTCCAGGTCGATGCCCAGCGTGTCGAGCGGCGTGCGCTGATGCAGGAAACCCGGTTGCGGTGAGCTGGAAATCAAGAGGCGAGGCCCGGCGATCAAAATGGGCTGGCGCATCTGTCCGTCCCAAGGACGGAAACTAAGCCCCTGCCCCTTGAAGCCAGCGAGAAGAAACGCGTCGCCGCGTATATATCTGCCGATTGCCGCGGGATCGAGACTGTGCAGGCGCGTCGCCGCTTCGCCGATACTGCGCACAGCGAGCCAGGCCGCGTAGTCGCTGGGCAACATCCAGCGCCCTGCCTGCCTGTGGAAACGGTCCTGCAGTTGCGTGGCGCCCCATTCCTCGCTGACAGCGCTCCAGCCTATGGCGACAAGCCCTTGCGTGCCGGCGACGATTCTCGGCAGCGCAGTGCGGCCCTCCAGATAGGCGCCGAATTCATCCGCCTCGTCGGCGACCACGAGCACATCATAGTCGCTGACCTGCGTGACCGCCGGTATTTCGGTCTGCAGCGTGACATGCCCTGTATCGGCACGTCCGTTGGCGGGCCTGAATGTCCACGGCTGGTCGATCGTGATCTCGGCTCCGAAGCGAGCCGCCGCCCGTCGAAAGGCCGCAGCCATCGCCTGATCCTGCGAATGCGGCCCCACAAGCAGGAACCAACGCTGCCAGCGCTTCCAGGCGAGATATTGCGCCAGCCCGTCGGCGAGCATGGCGCGGCTCGGGATCGTGTGCAGCACGTTCCGACGGCAGTCCTGCTGGCGAAGCTCGTCGTCCGGCGCCCGGCTGTTGAACAACGTCATCTGCTCGGCACCGGGCGCGGCACTGGCCTGTAGAAGCTGACGGGCGTCGAGATCGGCGATGACAAAGGCGATGCCGGCATCGGCGAATTGTCTTACCGCGTCGTCCGGCGTTTCGGTTGGTTTCAATATCCTTTCCTCCAGCCGAAATTTCTGCCCAAGAAACCGGCCGGTGCTTTCGTCGTCGGCAATGCCGAGCCGTGCGCCTTGCAGGCCGTCGTCGGTGACGGTTTCATCAAGGGGTCCAAGGGGCAGAGCCGGTTTGCGCTCCTGGCCGATATACCCGATCACCATCGTCTGTTGCTCGGTGGCGCCAGGGCCGGTGATCAGCAAAAGAAAGAGAAGGCCCAGCAACAGTCTCATTGTGTCGCCCCCAGCCCAAAGCGCGACGATCCCGCTTCATGGCCACCAGAGATTGCGACATCGCGCACGATGCGCGCCGGCGATCCCTCCAGAACAATAACCCGATCACCCAGCGACGAGGCATAGGCGAGATCATGCGTAACCAGCAGCGTGGTAGTCCGCCGACTGGCGAAACAATCCTGCAGCAGGCGGCGCATGGCTTGCGCGGTCGCCTCGTCGAGTGAAGCGAATGGCTCGTCGAGGAGCAGGAGCGCAGGCTCCACGGCGAGCGCCCGGGCAAGCGCTACGCGCCGCGCCATGCCGCCCGAGAGTCGCTGCGGATAGCTCTTCTCATTGCCTTTCAGGCCGACAGCGGCAAGCCACCGGGCCGCATCGGGCGCGCGATCCGGGATGGCCATCTCTACATTGCGCAAGGCGGTGAGCCAGGGCAGCAGCCTCGGTGTCTGGAACAGCATGCCTATCGGAAGCGGTCGTCCGCTCACGCTGCCGCGAAATTCGCGGTCGACGCCCGAAACGATCGACAGCAGCGTCGACTTGCCGACACCGGAAGGGCCGGTCAGGACGCAGACCTGTCCGTCGGCTATATCAAGCGACAGCGCGCGAAAGATCGTCCGGCGCTGTCCGTCGTCACCGGGGAAAGTCTTGTCCTCGATCCTGATCCTCAGCATCAGCGTCGCCAGGCGAACAGACGACGTTCCAACGGCACAAGCAGTCCATACTCTATGGCAAGCATCACAACGCCGAAGCTGATCGCATAGGCAAGGATGTGGGTGACGTCGAAGTTCTGAAAATAGACCTGTAGCTGGAACCCGACGCCGTTGGAGCGGCCGAGTAGTTCGGCGAGCAACACGATCTTCCACGTTAGTGCCAGCCCGCTGCGCAGGGTGACGAGAAAGAACGGCGCCAATTGCGGCAGCACGACATGCTGCAGCTTTGCAGCACGCCCGAAGCGATAGAGCTCAGCCATTTCGGCAAAGTCCTTGTCCAGCCGGCTGGCGCCTTCACGAATAGTCACCACGACGTTGGGGATCTTGTTGAGCGCGACCGCAAGGACAAGCGCGGTCTCGGCAAGACCAAGCCAGATATAAATTAGAATGACCGTGATCAGCGCCGGCATGTTGAGGAGTAACACGATCCAAGGCCTCATCCATATGTCGGCTCTGTGCGAGCGGCCTGCCGCGTAGCCAAGGGCCGCGCCAATGACGATTGCCGACCCGAGGCTTGCCACGACGCGCGCAAGCGAGATGCCCAAATGGTATGGCAGCTCGCCCCGAACCGCTTCGTGCAGGAGAACCGAAACAACCTGGACCGGACCAGGAAACAGGCGATCGGCGGCGATCGATGATGCAATCTGCCAGACGAGCACCATGGTCAGCAATGCCGCAGTGGATTGCGAACGCTGCATTGTGATGGGGAACGCTGGGACATCGGTCATTGGCGCGAGCTCAAGCCGGTATGGCCCGGAAGACACCAGGATCGAGGCTCGTCGCCTTGCCGACCAGATCTTCGCCGCCCAATTCGGCCAGGATTGCAAACAACCGGGCCGCGCCATCACGTTCGGCTTTGCCGAACCGACGAGGGATTCCGGCTCGATAGGCGGCGCGTAACGCCGCCTGTAGGTGAGGATCGTCCGTGCCCAATTGGGGCGCGAGCACCCGCCATTCGTCGTCCGAAGACTCGAGCAGCGACTTCGCTGCCGCGGTCGCGCTCGTGAATCGCGCGAGGGCTATCGGGTTGGCCCGCGCCCAGCTTTCATGGAAGACGTAGCCGAGCATCGGCAAGTCCACGGATACGCCAAGCCCCTGCAGGATTTGCGCGACACTGAGCAGAGGCCTTGCCCCCTCTGACTCGAGACGGGCGGCGAAATTCCAGAACGTCAGCAGTGCATCCAGTCGCCCCGCCAGAAATTCCTGCTCCAACAAAGGCGGCGCGCCGAACACTGGCTCCACCTCTTCAGCAAGATCGCGCTTCACCTGACGGAGGCCGAGCGCGCGCAACAGGATCCAGCTTTTGTCCAGCGGACCACCTGCGATCCCCAGCCTTTTGCCCTTGAGGTCCGCAAGAGTTCGAATGGGCGAGCCTTGCGGCAGTTCCAGCGCGCCGACGGCACGAGAATAGGGATAGAAGACCAGATCAGCGCCTTCGCTGCGCTGGCGCATGACCCACACCCAGTCCGAAACGATGACGTCGACGCTGCCCGCCAGCAATGCGGTCTTACCGGCTTCGGTACCGGCAAGCCGCTGAGCCTCGATTGATACGCCGTGCACAGTGTCCAACGCATGTCGCCGCATGACGTCAACTTCCCAGGCGGCGGTGCCAAATCCCAGCACGCCAAATCGCACGAGCGGCGATGGCTGTGGCGCGGCTTCTGCGGAAGCACCCAATAGCCAGCAACAAATACCCGCAAGAGCGGCCCGCCGCGAGATGTGACCCTGATCATGCCGGGTCAGCCATTCGCCTGGAAGGGTAGCAGTCAGCACGGGCGCACCGGGTGTGAAGGAACTTTCCTAACGCCGTGGCGGCAGGAATGTTCCTCAATGGTGCATGGAACTAACGGGAAAGCACCTAAGGTCCGTTTTTCAGCTCGTAAGCAGCCCGGGGGGGCTTGTTCAGGCGAACAGAAGAAGGTGTCAGGGGCTACGGTCCGCTCTTGGCATCATCGACCTCCAACGCGTCCATTACAGGTGCCGGATCGCTCTTTTCGGAGCTCGGGCTCTGCACCCCGGACCCGGCGTTCTCGATCGCTTGCACGATAGCATCTTCGATGTTTCCGAGTTCGTCCTCCCTTACTTCACGCCCATAACCAGCCACCTCGGCATCTTGCTCGAATTGCTGAGCGAGCACCGCGACGCTGACTTCCTCTCGACCAGGAAGTGTGCCGACATTCTCCTGTAGCCAGTTTTGAAAAAACTCTCTGGTCGCGCTCATCTCAGACCACCCTTTCGCCAAACTAAGCGCGACGATGAGCCGAAGTTCCATGATGCGTTCACTTTCCCAGTGGCGCTGTACTCACAGCGTTGGGAGCCACGAGGTTTTTGCAGGCTTGATGAGGCAGTGGCCTTTCTCTTCACGACTCGATTGGAGTTCACTCTTATCGCGCAGTGTGCATCCTGATTGCGTCCATTTCGACCCTGTGGAACAAGCTTGTTGAGTTGAAGTTAGGCCCTATGCCAAGCTTTTCGGGCGAACCAAGTTTTTCGGGCGAACAAGTTTTTGACGTTGCCATCGTCGGCGGCGGCCCCGCGGGGCTCGCTGCAGCCATGTATTTAGCCAGGTTTCTGCGTTCGGTGATCTCGCTCGACGCGGGGCATGCGCGTGCCAAGCTCATCCCAAAATCCCGTAACTGTCCCGGCTTCCCCGACGGCATCAGCGGGGAAGAACTGCTCGGCCGCCTACGAGCCCAGGCACAGCTATACGGCGCGAGCCTTGTCCATGGTTGCGTAGGCCACGCCGAAAAACGCGAGGGGTTTTTTGTTCTGACGACCACCTGCGGGATTGTCCAAGCAAGGCGCGTGATTCTGGCAACGGGCATTGTGGACAAGGCACCTCCCATTGAAAGACTGGAGGAGGCGATCGCAACCGGCATTGTCAGACTGTGCCCGGTTTGCGATGCATATGAGGCCCGGGGTAGCCGCATCGGCGTTGTTGGTCCGGAGCATCTCGCCGTCAGGGAGGCTCTGTTCCTGAAGGGATATGGCAGTCAGGTCGCCTTGCTCGCCAATAACCAGGATGATGTTTCCGAAGCTGCCCGCGGCGCCGCCTTGGCAGGCGGAGTTGAAATCTGGGACGCTGTCGATGACCTGATCCCTCGACGAACCGGGTTCGATGTCGTCATGGCCGAGGGCGCCCCGATGCGCAACATCGATGTGGTGTACCCTTCGATGGGCAGCGACGTACGCTCCGAACTAGCGGTTGCTCTGGGGGCTAACTGTGACGCAGAAGGCTATGTCCTGGTCAACCGACACCTTGAGACTTCAACGCCAGGACTCTATGCCATTGGCGACGTGGCCGAGGGGCTCAATCAAATTGCTGTTGCGTTCGGAGACGCCGCCAAGGCTGCAACTCACATTCATAACGACCTCCGCGATTGCGCCGAGCCGGCGACGAACTTCCGGCGAAGTTGACCTGCAGATGCGAACGCACCGTACCGGCTCACCTTTGGCTGCGTTGATGCCCGGAACCTGTTCCACCCGGCGTGAGACTACCGGCTTCGGCTTTGCTAGAGTTGTCCCAGGCGCAGCCGCTGGGTTGATGGACGGGCACGCGCTGGCGAACGGCTGGAGGAAGGAATGAAAATTCTCGTCACCGGCGCGTCAGGTCTGATTGGAGCCGCGCTTTGCGCGCGCCTGGCCGGCGAGAGTCATGAAGTGGTTCGCGTGCTTCACCACGCAGACACTGGCGTCCACCCGGAGATCCAAACCGTTTCCCTGGATATGGCGCGGGGCTTGCGACCTCAGGACTGGACCCCCTACCTCGCCGGTGTGGACGCCGTCGTAAACTGTGCCGGCGTCCTGCAGGATAGTGCCCGGGAAAACACCCGGCATGTCCATTCTACCGGCGCCTCGGCTCTCTTCACCGCGTGTGAGCAAGAAGGTGTGAACAAGGTGATCCACTTTTCTGCCATCGGGGTCGATCGCCAGCAGCCGTCCGCCTTTTCCGCCAGCAAGCTCGCCGGCGATGAGGCACTGATGGCACGTAGCCTTGACTGGGTCATCCTGCGCCCCTCCGTAGTACTGGGAAGGCCGGCCTTCGGCGCAAGTGCACTGGTTCGCGGCCTCGCGGCTTTGCCGCTCTTGCCGTTGATGCCCGGCACGGGCCGTCTCCAAGTCGTCCAACTCGATGACGTCATCTCCACCGTCCTGTTCTTCCTCAAACCCGGCAGCCCATCGCACCTCACGCTGGACCTGGCTGGGCCCGAGGCACTTTCGATGAGCGAGGTCGTGGGTCGCTATCGCCGCTGGTTCGGATGGAGCAGTGCTCGGGAGTTCATCTTGCCGAATTGGGCCGCAGCTATCTTGTACAGGTTCGGGGATGCCGCGGCTCAGCTGGGCTGGCGCCCGCCGATGCGCAGCAATGCAGCAAAAGAGATTGCCCGTGGCGCTGTCGGCGATCCCCAACCCTGGATGACGGCGACCGGCATTCAACCATCAAGTCTTACATCTGCACTGCGTTTAAATCCTGCGACGGTGCAGGAGCGATGGTTCGCCGGTCTTTACTTCGTCAAGCCGGCGCTCTTTGTCATCTTGCCGCTCTTCTGGATCATGACCGGCATCATTTCCCTCACTGCCGGCTGGCGCAGCGGAGTTGACTTGCTGATTGGCACTGCTGCCGGCCCCTTGGCCGAACCGGCGGTAGTCGCCGGCGCGCTGGCTGACATCGCCGTCGGGGCGCTTATCGCCTGGCGCCCAACCAGCCGGCTTGGTCTTTTCGGCGCAATCGCGGTATCGCTTTGCTATGCGATCGCTGGGAGCATTCTGCGGCCGGATCTTTGGCTTGAGCCACTCGGGCCGCTGATCAAAATCCTCCCGATCCTCGTTCTGCATTTTGCAGCGCTGGCCATTCTGGAGGAACGCTGATGACGTACTTCGTGCTTAAATACCTGCACGTGATCGGCGCTGCTGTGCTGCTCGGAACTGGTGCCGGCATTGCTTTTTTCATGCTTTTGGCACACCGGACCGGGAATGCCGCGACGATCGCAGCCGTCGCCCGCATTGTCGTGCTGGCTGATTTCCTGTTCACGGCTATGGCCGTTGTCGCACAACCTCTGACCGGACTGGGCCTCGCTAGGGTTGCGGGGTATTCGCTGTCCGAAGGATGGATCGTTCTCTCGATCCTGCTCTACATCTTAACGGGCCTGTTCTGGCTGCCTGTCGTGTGGATGCAGATCGAGATGCGAAATCTAGCCACACAGGCCGCACTCTCCAACCAACCTCCTCCCGAGCGCTACCATCAGCTGTTCAGACGCTGGTTTGTCTTCGGCTTCCCAGCTTTCGGCGCCGTGCTCGCCATTTTCTGGCTGATGATTGCGCGCCCGGCAATCGAGTGGTCATCGTTGTAGCTGCGATCGGCAAGCACTGCGCCGTGAATTCATCCGTCGCGCCTAGCTGGCTCCTGCCGGCGCGATGCACTGCGGTCGGGAACCACGGTCACTGCCGCGAGTTCTTTCGCATGGCCAGTCATCCCGTCACCGGCGTGCTTACCTCAATCGGCACATTAACCTCCCGCCCCGCGGCATTCCTGATCCTGTTGGTCTACGCAATCCTTTGGATGATCTTCGAGCGACAGACCCTGGACTGGCATGGAGCGGCTACCTTGTTTACGTGGGCCATGACGCTGTTCATCCAGCGTGCCGAGCACCGCGACACTCAGGCCATTCACGCCAAACTGGATGAGATCCTGCGATCAGACCACAATGCCTCGAACATCACGCGGATCGACGATGAAGAGCCCGAGGAAATCGAAAAACACCGCCACCGCAGGCAGCAGGACGACTGATGAGCGGCGTTTTGGTTTCACGGCAGGACGAGTAGCGGGTTTCCAGCTTTTGACGCCTATCCAGCCCCGCCGCCTCCTGCGCTCAGGCCCAGGCCTTCGATCCTTGCTGCGGCTGTGGTTCAGCGACCGAAGGATCGGAGCCCTCTATTGTTCCACTGCATCCAGAAAAATTTGCCCGAGAACCAGGTCAGGCAAATCGGCCGGCTCGAAGTGCGTCATTCGCCTTTCTGGTTGCGCTCGACGAACTTGTTGAAACGGCTGGTTTGTCCGTCACCAGTCTTGGACTGGTAAAGAAAGGCCAGATCGTTCTCGTCGAATATGCGGAAGAACTCGTCCCATTCGACCGGCTCGAATGCTTCCTCGGGTTTGCCGAAGTCGATCCGCAGGATGCCGCCCGCGCCTTTGGTGCGAACCACTGCCGGCCGTCCATCCCGCTCCTCGGCCCATTTGCGGATTTCGTCGTGATTGGTGGTCGTTTGCGACTGGGACATTGAAATCTCCTTTGATCATCGGCGTTGCCAACATCGGGCATCGTCGGGGCTGCCGGCGTCCTAACAGCACAAGGGCGGCAATGTTCCGGCACGGCGCGGCGAGCGCGATGTGGCTGCTTCCGAACGAAGCCGGCCAAAGGAACTTTGTTGAAGCCAAGGGAACAAACCTTTTGCCGAAAAGTTCGGGTCGCCAAGATTACCTGTCTGAGGAGTGGTCGTGAAACGGATATTGGTTACAGGGGGCTGCGGCTTCATTGGCCGGCATGTCGCCCAGGAACTCATCGAGCAGGATTATTCGGTTCGCATTTTGGATGTGCTGCTGGAGCAGGTGCACGCAGGCGAAACAGTCGCCCTTCCCGCCGGGGCCGAGCTGATCAAGGGCGACATTCGGGACCGGGAGGCGGTCGCCAAGGCGCTGGAAGGCGTTGACGCGGTCATTCATCTAGCCGCGGAAGTCGGCGTCGGACAGTCGATGTACGAGATCGCGCGCTATGTCGGCACCAACGATCTCGGCACCGCGACGCTGCTTGAGGCGCTGATCAAACACCCGGTCGAGCGCATTGTCGTCGCCTCATCGATGAGTGTCTATGGCGAGGGCCTCTATGCTACATCGGACGGCCGGCGCATCGACAATGCCCGGCGCAAGGCGAGCGACACCAAAAACGGACAGTGGAATCCGCTGTCGCCGGAAGGCGAACCCCTCTCCCCCCTGCCGACGGACGAGGAAAAGCCGGTCGATCTCGCCTCTATCTATGCACTGACGAAATACGCCCAGGAACGCGCCGTGCTGATCTTCGGCGAAGCCTATGGCATCGATACGGTCGCGCTGCGCCTGTTCAACGTCTTCGGCGCCGGCCAGGCGTTATCGAACCCCTATACCGGCGTGTTGGCCAATTTTGCTTCGCGTCTCGCCAACGGCCAACGTCCAATGATCTTCGAGGATGGCGAACAGAAACGCGATTTCGTCCATGTGGATGACGTCGCCCGCGCCTTTCGTCTTGCGCTGCAGCAACGCCAGGCAAGGGGTCACGTCATCAACATCGGCAGCGGCCGAGCCTATGCTATCAGCGACGTCGCGCGGGTACTTGCCGAGGCCATGGGAACGCCGGACCGCTCGCCAGAGTTGCTCGGCAAGGCGCGCTCCGGGGATATCCGCAACTGCTTCGCCGATATTTCCAAGGCCCGTGAGCTGCTCGGTTTCGAGCCGAGGCAACAACTGGAGAATTCGCTCGCCGATTTCGTTTCCTGGGTGCGCAACTCGTCCGCCATCGACCGCGGCGCCGACATGAAACGCGAGCTTGAAGAACGTGGGCTGGTGTCATGAATACGCGCAATCGACGCGACGCGCCCGTCGCCATTGTCGGCGGCAGCGGCTTCATAGGATCGAACCTGGCCGACAGCCTGTTGTCGGATGGCGAGCCGGTGCTGGTGATCGACAATCTCAGCCGCCCCGGCGTCGAACAGAACCTTGAATGGCTGGCGCAGAAACACGGAAGCCGCCTCATGGTCGAAACGATTGACGTGCGCGACGCCAACGCGCTTGCGCCCGTTCTGAGGAGTTCCAAGGCGATCTTCCACCTGGCCGCGCAAACCGCCGTCACAACGAGCCTGGTCCAACCGGACGAGGATTTCGACATCAACCTTCGAGGAACGTTCAATGTCCTCGAGGCGGCGCGGCTGAGCAGTGAGTTTGTTCCGGTGGTCTTCGCCAGCACCAACAAGGTCTATGGCAGCCTGCCCGACGTCGCGGTGCGCGAGGACGGCGATCGTTACCTGCCTTGCGACGGCATCATCCAAGCGAATGGCATCGACGAGACCCACGGCCTGGATTTCTGCACGCCCTATGGCTGCTCCAAAGGCGCGGCGGACCAATATGTGCTCGACTATGCCAAATCCTACGGCATGCCGACGGCGGTGCTGCGGATGAGCTGCATTTACGGGCCGCGCCAGTTCGGAACCGAGGATCAAGGCTGGGTCGCGCACTTCCTGCTGAGTGCGCTGACGGGACGTCCAATCACCATTTACGGCGACGGCAGACAAGTGCGCGACATACTGCATGTCTCCGATGCGGTCGCCGCCTACAGGGCCACGCTCGATCGTATCGAGACGACCAAAGGACAGGCATTCAATCTTGGCGGCGGCCCCGATAATGCGATCAGCCTGCGCATGCTGTTGGGCGAGATCCGTAGCTTGACCGGCCGTGAGCTTTCGATCCGCCATGATGGCGAACGCACCGGCGATCAGCCCTTCTTCGTCGCCGACACCCGCAAGATCAAAGCGATGCTTGGCTGGAAAGCTCGTGTTTCATGGCGCGAAGGCATTCGCGATCTCGCAGACTGGCTGCAACAACACCGGCTCCAGCCTCGCCCCGAAGTCGTGAGGTACGTCGCATGAAAATTGCCCTGGTAAACCCGTTCTGGACCTATGACGACAGCATTTATTTCGGCTGCCGCCAACCACATCTCCCGCTGGAACTCGGCTATTCGAAATCCCTGCTCGAAACAGCCGGCCATGAGGTGTTGATGCTGGATGGGCAATTGCAGAAGCTCGACAACTCGGACCTCTCCGAGCGTGTGGCTGATTTCGCGCCTGCAATGACGGTCGTCAGTACCGCCCCGACTTATCTGTTCTGGCGCTGCGCACCACCCGAGTTGCGCGTGCCGGCCGATTTCCTCAACCGTCTCGCCGGGCGCGGTGGACGCACAGTCGCGGTCGGGCCGCATGGCTCGGCTACGCCCGCGCCAACCTTGCGCAAGCTTGGCGTCGACATTGTTGTGCGCGGCGAATGCGAGGAAATCGTCGCGGAACTTGCCCGGCGCGACGACTGGAGCGCTGTGCCCTCGACCGCTTACCTGCGCGATGCCAAGGTGGTTTTGACCGGCGGCGTCCACGCCAGCTCGTTTGTCGATCATCCGCCACTCCAATGGCCATCAGACTGGATCGCAGCCCATTCGCACCACCATCACAGGTTCGATGACAAGCAGGTTGGGTTCGGCGCGGAGGTCGAAGCATCGCGCGGCTGCCCCTACAATTGCAGCTTCTGCGCCAAGATCGATTTCCGCGATGCCTATCGCCGCCGAAACCACGAGGCTGTCATAGCGGAAATCGATGGGCTGATTGCCCAGGGGGTCGGCTACATTTATTTCATCGATGAAATCTTCCTGCCGCAAAAAGCGCTGTTGGAAGCGTTGATCCATCGCGCCGTGAAGTTCGGTGTGCAGACCCGCATCGACCTTTGGAAGCCCGAGCTGCTGGAATTGCTTGGTGCGGCCGGCTGCGTCTCCATCGAGGCCGGCCTCGAAAGCCTGACCGTGGAAGGTCGTGCGATGCTGGCGAAGCGCTGCCGGCTGGGCACCGAGGAACTCGCCGCGCTGCTCGTCAACGCCAGGCGTCACGTTCCGTTCGTACAGGCCAATCTGATCGGCGTCGTCGAGGATGATCCTGCCCTCGTCGATTACTGGCGAACGCACCTGATCGACAACGGCGTGTGGGCCAATGAACCCGTACCGCTTTATCCATATCCGAGTTCGCCAAGCTATCGCGAGCTTTGGGGCGAACCCGACGACCTCGCCTGGGAGCGCGCCCATGATCACTATCTCGCATCATTCCAGAAGTTCAGCGACATCCAGGAAAGGCGCCCGCGTCCGCTGGCGGAACTGGAGGCGACATGTTGCGGACACTGACGCCGCGCTCGCGGCGCATCCTGATGACGGTCGACGCCGTGGGCGGCGTGTGGCGCTATGCGCTCGACCTGGCCAGGGAACTTGTCAACGGCGGCGATAGCGTGGTGCTTGCCGGCCTCGGTCCGCCACCGTCCAGGCAGCAGGCCGACGAGGCGGAGGCTTTCGCGAAGCTGATCTGGCTGAACACGCCGCCGGATTGGATGACCCGCAACGGCGGTGATCTCGACGCGCTGCCGCGGGAGTTGCATGCGCCCATGCGCGACCACGCCATCGACCTTGTCCATTTCAACGCGCCTTCGCAGGCAGCGGGATTCGACGCGCCATGCCCGGTCGTGGTGGTCTCCCATTCCTGCGTGACGACTTGGTTCCATGCGGTCAGAGGACAGGCGGCGGATGGGGCATGGGCCTGGCAGAAGGAGCGCAACAGACGCGGCATGGATCGGGCCGACGCGGTCATCGCGCCGAGCCGCAGCCACGCCGACATGCTAGAGACCTGCTACGGCCCGATCGCGCGCTTGAGTGTGGTCAGAAATGGTGCCCGTCCTCTGCCGAATGCCGAAAAGCACCAACCGCTCGTGTTCGCTGCTGCCCGCTGGTGGGACGAGGGCAAAAATGCCGCGGTGGTCGACCAGGCGGCGTCCCTGACGCGATGGCCTCTGTTTGCCGCCGGGTCGACGAACGGCCCAAACGGCGAGCATGTCAGCTTCAGCCATGCTGTTCCTCTGGGAGCAGTGCCATCCGACGAGGCGCGTTCGTTGATGGCTCGCGCGGGTATTTTCGTATCGCCATCGCTCTACGAGCCATTCGGCCTGGCCGCGCTGGAAGCCGCCATGTCGGCTACGCCCCTGGTGCTTTCCGATATCGCCACCTATCGCGAACTATGGGACGGGGCCGCGATATTCTTTGACGCGCGCGATCCGCACGATCTCGCTGCCTGCCTCAACCGTCTCTCCAGCGATGCCGAGCTCCGGCGAGAGCTTGGCCAGGCAGCCATCCGACGCAGCCGCAGGTTTAGGCTGACAAAGCAGACAGCGGCTATGCGCGGCGTCTACGACAAAGCGGCCTTAGCGATGGCGGAGCGCTGATCATGCGCTTTGTGTTTTACACCCACTCGGTCGTTTCCGACTGGAACCATGGCAATGCCCATTTCCTGCGCGGCGTCATGCGAGAGCTGGTCCAGCGCCGGCATCAGGCGATTGCGCTGGAGCCGGCGGATGGCTGGAGCCGGTCGAATCTGGTGGCTGAGAAGGGGTCGTTCGCCATCGAACGCTTCCGCAAGGATTTTCCCGAACTGATGCCGGTGACCTACGATGCCGGATTTGATCATGAAGCCTGGATCGCTGAGGCCGACGTTGTGATCGTTCATGAGTGGACGGATCCGGAGCTTGTCGCACGTATTGGCCGTGCCCGGGCCGCCGGCGGCAACTTCATCCTTCTTTTTCACGACACTCACCACCGGGCCGTGTCGGCGACCGAGGCACTCTCGGCGCTCCGGCTGGAGCACTATGACGGCGTTCTCGCCTTTGGCGAAACCTTGCGCGAGAGCTATCTGCGCGCCGGCTGGGGCAAGCGCGTCTTCACCTGGCATGAAGCCGCCGACGATCGCCTGTTCAAGCCGCACCCGGAGATCCACCCCACCTCCGATCTGGTCTGGATCGGCAACTGGGGCGATGATGAGCGGACCGCCGAACTCAAGGAGTTTCTGATCGAGCCGGTGCACGATCTTGGCCTTGATGCCGCTGTTCACGGCGTACGCTACCCCAAGACCGCACTTGCGGATCTGGCCACCGCAGGACTGCGCTATGAGGGGTGGATTGCCAATGCCGACGTGCCGAAGGCTTTCGCCGCGCATCGTGTCACCGTTCACATCCCACGGCGCCCCTATCGCGAGAGGTTGCCCGGAATCCCGACGATCCGCATGTTCGAGGCACTCGCCTGCGGCATTCCGCTGATTTCAGCGCCATGGTCCGATGTCGAGCAGCTTTTCAGGCCCGGTGTCGACTTCCTGTTTGCCGAGAATGGCTCGCAAATGCGGCAACAGCTTCGGACGGTGTTGTCCGACGAGGACTTTGCGGCCTCCCTGGTGACCTCGGGTCTCGAGACCATCCGCTCGCGGCACACCTGCCGCCACCGCGTCGACGAGTTGCTCGGCGTGCTCACGCAATGCGCGAACCGACACACCGCCGTCCCGACAGCCGCAAAGGAAGCCGTCGCATGAAGATCGCATTCTATGGATCGAGCCTTTTGTCGTCCTACTGGAACGGTGCCGCGACGTACTATCGCGGTTTGCTCAAGGCACTTTCGCAATTGGGTTACGAGATCACGTTCTACGAACCCGATGTCTACGACCGGCAGAAGAACCGCGACATCGAAGCTCCCGACTGGTGCACTGTCGTCGTTTATGAGGCGACCCAGCATGCGCTGATGCAGGTCGCGGCACGTGCCGCCGGCGCCGACATCGTCGTCAAGGCGAGCGGCGTCGGTTTCGAAGACGAGGCGCTGCTTCGCGCCGTTCTCGACCACGCCCGCAGCGACGCGCTTGTCGTATTCTGGGACGTGGATGCGCCAGCCACGCTTGCCCAGTTGCGCGACGAGCCGGACCACCCGCTCCATCGTGCACTGCAGGAGATCGACCTCGTGCTGACCTATGGTGGCGGCGATCCCGTTGTCTGGGCCTATCGTGCCATGGGCGCCAAGGAGTGCGTGCCCATCTACAATGCGCTCGATCCCGAAACGCACCATCCGGTCGCCAGCAAAGCGCGTTTTGCCTGCGACCTGGCGTTCCTCGGAAACCGGCTGCCGGACCGTGAAGCGCGTGTCGAGTCGTTTTTCCTCGATCCCGCCAGCCAGCTGCCGAAACAGCGTTTCCTGCTCGGAGGCTCGGGTTGGGGCGACAAGCCGCTCCCCACCAATGTAGGCTGGCTCGGCCATGTCGGCACCCGCGATCACAACGCCTTCAATGTCACCCCAAAAGCCGTGTTGAACATCAGCCGCGACAGCATGGCCGCCAACGGTTTTTCACCGGCCACGCGAGTGTTCGAGGCGGCTGGCGCCGGCGCCTGTCTCATCACGGATGCATGGCTGGGCGTGGAACTGTTCCTGAAACCAGGCGAGGAGATCCTGGTCGCGCGTGACGGCGGCGATGTCGCCGAAATAATGCGCTCGCTGACCCCCGGTCGGGCCAAGGCAATCGGCCAAGCCGCACTTCACCGCGTGCTGGCGGACCATACCTACGCGCTTCGGGCGGATGTGGCGGATGCCGTCTTCAAACGTCATTTCGAGCACGGGGCCGTGGAGGCAGCGGAATGACCAAGAAACTGGACATCGTCTTTCTCGGCCTGTCGCTGTCCTCATCGTGGGGAAACGGTCACGCCACCACTTTTCGAGGTCTTTTGAAAGGCTTGCACGGACTCGGTCACCACGTGACTTTTCTGGAGCGCAACGTGCCATGGTACGCCAATCACCGCGATCTGCGCGAACCGGAGTTCTGCGCCTTGCGCTACTACGAAACCACTGCGGAGCTGCAACGCGACTACGCACAGTGCCTGGAGCAGGCCGACATCATCGTCATCGGATCCTTTGTTCCAGAAGGACGCCAGGTCATCGACATCGTCGCCTCGCTTTGCAAGGGGCAGCTCTGCTTTTACGACATCGACACCCCGGTGACCCTGGCCAAGCTTTCAGCCGACGATTGCGATTATCTGAGTTCGCGGCAAATTCCGTATTTCGATGTCTATTTCTCCTTCACCGGCGGACCAACGCTCAGCCATCTGGCGCAAGACTTCGGCGCGCGCCATGCCGAACCTCTCTATTGTTCGGTCGATCCGGAACGGCATCACCCGACAGGAGATCCGATCCGCTGGGATCTCGGCTATCTCGGCACCTACAGCATGGACCGGCAGACAACGCTGAACGCTCTGCTGCTCGAGCCCGCACGGCATATGCCGAACCTCCGTTTCGTCGTGGCCGGCTCCCAATATCCATCCGACATCATCTGGCCGGACAATGTCGAACGCATCGAACATTTGCCGCCAGCCGATCACGCCGCGTTCTATAGCCGTCAGCGCTACACGCTGAATGTCACACGCAGTTCCATGATCACCGCAGGATGGTCGCCCAGCGTGCGCCTGTTCGAAGCGGCGGCTTGCGGCACGCCCATCGTCAGCGACCGCTGGCCAGGGCTCGACAGCTTCTTTCCCGCATCGGCGATCCACACCGCCGCGGAGACGGACGAAGTCATCGATATCCTCGTTGGCGAGTCCGAGCGCGCACGCCTGGCCATGGCCGGCCGGGCTCGCAAACTCGTCCTCGCTTCCCACACCGGTGGGGCCAGGGCTCGCGAATTCGTGGCGGCGCTGACCCAACCAAGGGCGACGGCCCTCGATCTCGACATTGGAAGTGCAGCATGAACGGCAGACAGGAGAAAACAGCGATGCGACAGACAAGAAAGGCGCACAGGGCAAAGACGGTGCTTGTTGCCGGCGGCGCGGGTTTCCTCGGTTCGCATCTTTGCGAAGTATTGCTCCGCAACGGCTGGCGCGTGATCTGCGTCGACAATTTTCTGACCGGGCGCATGGAAAACATCATCTCGATCATGGACCGGCCGGGTTTCCGGTTGATCGAGCAGGACATCTGCCGGCCACTGGATCTCGGCGAGCCCGTGGATCACATCTTCAACCTGGCCTGCGCCGCCTCACCGCCGCGTTATCAGGCCGACCCGATACACACCACGCGTACCTGCGTGATCGGAACCCTCAACCTGCTCGAACTCGCTGTCCGCAATGACGCGCGACTGCTGCAGGCCTCGACGAGCGAAGTGTATGGCGATCCGGAACAACACCCGCAAAGGGAGGATTATGTCGGTCATGTGAACTGCACCGGCCCACGCGCCTGCTACGACGAGGGCAAGCGCACCGCCGAAACGCTTTGCTTCGACTATCTAAGAGCCGGCAAGGCCGACGTCCGCGTGGCGCGCATCTTCAACACCTACGGTCCGAGAATGGATCCGGCCGACGGTCGCATCGTCTCGAATTTGATCATGCAGGCGCTCGAGAAGCGTCCGCTGACGATATTCGGCGACGGCCAGCAAACGCGATCCTTCTGCTATGTCTCCGACTTGATTGATGGATTGATGCGCCTGATGAACATCGACCCCAATCCGGGCAAGCCGGTCAATCTGGGCAATCCCGGAGAATTCACCATCGTGCGACTGGCGGCATTGGTGAAGGCGATGACCGGCACCAAGTCGGATCTGAAATTTCTGCCCCTGCCGCAAGACGATCCTCGGCGCAGGCAGCCTGATATTTCGCGTGCGAAAACGCTGCTCGGCTGGTCGCCGAGAGTGCCGCTCAACGAAGGGCTCAAGCTGACGATCGATTATTTCGCGGCGCTCGAAGGCACCGGCATCGGCGATCAGATGACAGGCCTTGCCAAAAGGAGACCCGCAGGCGGGCTGCAGAACCTTCCTGCATGACGTGGGCCGCGGCCGGACCTGCCCGGAGATCGTGCGGAACATCCATCCAACCTTGTAGTTTGGCGGGAGGGACCCGATACGGAGGATCATCCTCATGCAACCCAAGCGACCCGCGAAGGATGTCGACAAGATTGCCGAACGCGAGGCGGCTGCCTATCTGCGGCGCTCCTCGATCACCTATCTCGAGTGCTGCGTCAGCCTGATGATGACGCATCTGCAGCGCGAGGAAGTGGCCGCTATTCTCGAGCAGGAAGCAGACATGCTACGAAGGCTGGATTGATCGAAACGCTACACCTGAGATTCGTCCAGGAATCGTATCAGCCCCGCCCTGTATCGGTCTGCGGTCGCGGCCAGCCTTGCTTTTTCCTGGCCATTTTCGGATTGCGCAGCCGTGCTCCAGAGCCCGATTTGGAACGCCAAATAGCAGGGTTCGAAAAAATCGATGTGGCCATTGTCAATATCGAGCCCCATCCCCTCGACCAATGTCGTCACATCGCTGTCGGATAGTCCATATTCGACACGGGCGCCGGCAATGTCCCACTCTATCGGCTGGCAGCCAATCAAATCGTGTGCCCGGCAATGGTCGACGGCATCTGTCTTGAGCACCGTGCCGTCGGCACAAACGAGAAACTCCCACGCGTGAAGCTTTCCGTCGATTTCCACCGGCTGCAGAACATACGCAGGGGTTTTTTTCGAGAGCCAACCGCGCAACGTCGCCGCTCGGTTCTCGCCCAAGGCTTCAGATGTATTGGAAGCAGCCATTTCCGCGAGTGCGAGCAATGATCCACCCGGTTCGCAGGTTCGGAGATTGAGCGCCCGCCAGGTTAGATAGCGCGTCAACTCCGCGACCAGCCTTCCTCTGGGCAGCGGCGCCTGGTCCATCGTGGTGCCGTCAATCCACCGTTCGACCAGAAAGCCGTGGCAAAGCCCGACCACTTGCGATCCCAACCCGGCTTTCCCCAACATTTCCGCGGCTCGTCTCTTACGCCGTCCGGTTTCGCCGAGGCCGGCGAATTTGACGAGCCAGCGACCACACCCCGCGGACGCCAGGAATTTACGCCGCTCGATGCCGCGCGGGCTCGGCGGCCAATGCTTTTCGTCGACGTAGTGGACGCTCCTCCATTCGCCACCAGACAGTTCGGTCAGGCGTAATTCGGGGCTGCCGACCGCCTCGGCCACCCAGTCGCGCAGCGTGGGAATGTTCGAGCTTTCGGGGAAGGTGCATTCGAGCGCCGTCGCCACATGTTTCGGACAGCGCGACCATGTCTCCCTGGCCTCCCGTGACGCTTCGATGCCCGGGTCGCCAGGATGGCTGGGAAACAGGTGAATGCGGTCCATACCAATACCCAGTTCCCGCAGCCACGCGACGACGGCGTGCATCGAACTGCCGGACAGACCGGGACCCTCGTCTACAACGGCGAAGCATGCCGATGGATTGTTCTTCCAGGAAGCGATCGAGCGCGGATCGGCATTGATGTGCCTGCGGAAAGGATGGCCGACCGGACGAACGCTGAACGGCGCCGGCGCGCCAATCGCGGCAGCCACTATGGCGGCAAGCCCCAGGCCGATGCTGCGGATGCCGATCACGCATGTGTTCGCATCGAGACCTGACTCCTGCGCCGCTCCCAAATAGCTTTCGGGATAAAGCGCGTAATGCGCGTAACCCTCGGCCGAACCGGTCAGAACCTCAGCCTCGCAATCCAACCCGTCCAGCAGTTGGAGAAGTCCCGGGTCGATGCCACCGCCCACGGCGAAACCGCTTCGCCACGACTTCGCCACCTCTGCCGCAACACCAACCAGCAATCTGGCGCCTTGCTGTTGCCGCGGCGAAAAGATGTCGATGCCCCTGTTCTCGAAATCGACATCGGCAAGCGCGCGAACCAGTTCCGATACGCTGATGAATAGCCCGACCAACGCGGCATGGCGTCGGACGCCATGAGCCATGCGGTCCAGACTTTGAGCAATTTCGCTCGCAGCATCGCGAAGCCGTTCTGCGCTCTGCCTCCGCTTCTGGTCGCCGTAAACGATCATCGATCGGTTTTCCAATGCTTTGCCTTGCGGCAACGCAGCGAGCGCTGCTTCGATCCATGCTGTCTTGCGCAATTTTTCGGCAGGCCAAGGAACATTCCGGCACGCTGGTGGTTCGGCGGCAGGAACTTACCTTTGAACAGCATAGGGCGGCAGTTTCGTGGGATCGAAAAAGGTTCGTGTCGGTATCGTCGGGGTCGGCAATTGCGCATCCTCCCTGGTGCAGGGCCTCTCCTATTATCGTCACGCAAAAAGCAACGAACCAATCCCAGGGCTGATGCATGCCGACCTCGGCGGTTACCATGTCGACGACATCGAGATTGTCTGCGCATTCGACGTCGCCAGGAGCAAGGTTGGCCTCGACGTCGCTGAAGCAATCTACGCCGCCCCGAACAACACGTTCCGCTTTGCCGATGCGGCGGCAAACGGCGTTCGCGTCGAGCGCGGACCGACACTTGACGGCATCGGAAAATACTTGCGCGACGAAATCGAGGAGGCGCCGGAGCCGGTTGCCGACGTCAGCGAAATCCTGCGCAACAGCGGCGCCGACGTGCTGGTCTCTTACCTGCCGGTGGGCTCCGAGGAGGCGACGCGCTTCTACGCCGAATGCGCGCTTGAGGCCGGCTGCGCCTTCGTCAACTGCATACCCGTTTTCATCGCCTCACGTCCGGAATGGCGCCGGCGCTTCGAGCAGCGAGGGCTGCCGCTGGTCGGCGATGATATCAAGAGCCAGGTCGGGGCGACCATCGTTCACCGCCTGCTGGCCAATCTCTTCCGCGAGCGCGGCGTGCGCATCGATCGCACTTATCAGCTGAATTTCGGCGGCAACACCGACTTCCTCAACATGCTGGAACGCGAGCGGCTGGAATCAAAGAAAATTTCCAAGACCCAGTCCGTGGCCAGCCAGTTCGATGTTCCCCTGGAGCCGGGCAATATTCATGTAGGACCCAGCGACCACGTACCGTGGCTGACTGATCGCAAATGGGCCTATATCCGAGTGGAAGGGACGACCTTCGGCGGCGTGCCGCTCAACGCCGAGCTCAAGCTGGAAGTCTGGGATTCTCCAAATTCAGCCGGCGTGGTGATCGATGCGATACGCTGCGCCAAGCTTGCGCTCGATCGCGGCATAGCGGGAGCACTGACCGGTCCCTGCAGCTATTTCATGAAGTCGCCTCCCGAACAGTTCACCGACGCCGAAGCGCGGCAGCGCACGCTCGCCTTCATCGCCGGCAAGGACGAGCCTTTGCTGGATGCCGCGGAATGACGACAACGTTCTTTTTGATCCGTCATGCAGCGCACGACAATGTCGGCTCCTATCTTGCAGGACGGATGGATGGCGTTTGCCTTGGCGAGGCTGGGAAGGCGCAGGCCGCGCATCTTGGTGGCCGCATGGCCCGGGAGCCGATTGAAGCCATCTTGTGCAGCCCGCGTGAGCGTACGCAAGAGACGGCCGTGCCGATCGCGCTTGCCTGCGGCGTCGGTGAAATCGCGATCTGCGCCGAACTCGACGAGATCGATTTCGGCGATTGGTCGGGAAAGACCTTCGACGAGTTGAATGGCGATGCCGGTTGGCGGGCGTGGAACGACCAGCGGCAGGAGGCCAGGACACCGAGCGGCGAGACCATGCTGGATGTGCAGGAGCGGATCGTCGCACTGATGAACGCAGTGCGCGAGCGGCATCCGAACCAGTGTGTCGCCCTGGTCAGCCACGCCGACGTCATCAAGGCCGCCGTCTGCAAGGTGCTTGGCTTGCCGGTCGGCGACTGCTTCCGCTTCGACATCGATCCAGCCTCGATCACGACGATCGTGTCGGGTGACTGGGGCTCCAAGCTCCTGCGAATGAACGAAGCTGCCTGACGAGGACTTTCCGGATGCAGATGGTCATTTTCGGTCTCACCGTTACATCATCATGGGGCAACGGCCATGCCACGCTCTGGCGCGGTCTGATCCGCGCCCTGGGTCGGCTGGGATGGTCCATCACCTTCTTCGAACGCGATACCCCCTACTATGCCGGGACGCGTGATCTCGATCGGCTCGATGGCGGCAACGTCGTCATTTATCCGGACTGGGAGGACATCCGTCGCGTTGCGGAGCGGGCAATGAAGCAAGCGGATGTCGTCGTCGTCACCTCCTACTGTGCCGACGCCGTGGAGGCCTCGCGGCTGGCGCAGCAGACAGGTCGCGGATTGCGTGTCTTCTACGATCTCGACACTCCGGTCACGCTTGCCCGCATCGAGCAAGGCGAGCGTCCGCCCTATTTCGGACCTGAGGGTCTCGCCGATTTCGACCTCGTTTTGAGTTACACCGGCGGCTCTGCGATCGAGGCGCTTAAGTCGGTTTTGGGCGCGCGTCACGTGGTGCCGCTCTATGGGCATGTCGATCCCGACCAACACCGGCCGGCAGAGAAGCGGGCCGAATTCGCCGGTGATCTGTCCTATCTCGGAACTTACGCGGCGGATCGCCAGGCCGGCGTCGAAAAGCTGCTGGTCCGCCCGGCCGCGCGCCTGCCTGACCACCGTTTCATCATTGGCGGCGCGCAATATCCGCAGGAATTCCCATGGAGCGACAACATCTTCTTTGTCAGGCATCTTCCGCCAGCCGACCATCCGGCTTTCTTCTCATCATCTCGCCTGACACTGAACGTCACCCGGGAGGCGATGGCTCAAAAGGGCTGGTGCCCGTCGGGACGGCTCTTCGAAGCGGCCGCGTGTGGGGCTGCCATCGTCACCGATGCATGGCCGGGCCTGACCGAATTTTTCGAACCCGGCCGCGAAATCTTGTTGGCGCATGACACCGATGATGTGGTCGCCGCATTGCGATTGCCGGAGCGCGAGCTCGACGGCATTCGAAGGCGTGCCCGCGACCGGGTCTTGGGCGAACACACTTCGGCACGGCGCGCGGCGGAACTGGATCGCATCCTGAACGAGGCCTTTCAAAGATCTCCCGGCGAACCGATGAGGGAAGCGGTCTGATGTTGGGCATCGTACCCGCTGCCGGGCGCGGCAGCCGCATTCAGCCGCTCGGCTTCTCGAAAGAGCTGCTGCCGGTCGGTAGCCGGATCGATGGACAGACCGAGCGTCCATGCGCCGTGAGCGAGTATCTGGTACGGCGCATGGTGCAGGCCGGCGTCGACAAGATTTGCTTCATCATCGGATCGGGCAAATCCGACATCCTTGAATACTACGCCGCCGGCTACGGTGACGCGGCGGCTCTCTTCGTGGTGCAGCCGAACCCCGTCGGTCTGTGCGATGCGATCTTCCGGGCGGCGCCCCTCGTCGCGCCCGACGAGGTCGTCCTGGTCGGCCTTCCCGATACGATCTGGTTTCCCGAGGACGGTTTCCGCCATTTGCCCGACGATCAGCTCTCATTTCTGCTTTTCCCGGTGGATCAGCCGGAATTCTTCGACGCCGTCGTCACCGACGTCCACGAGCGCGTGATCGAAATCCAGGTCAAACGACAGGATGCCGCCACGAACTGGGTCTGGGGTGCGTTCAAGATGCCGGGCCATATCCTGCATCAGCTTGCGGCACTCTGGCGTGAGCGCGAGCGCAGTGACGAATATATCGGCACTTTGGTCAACGCCTATATTGCGGCCGGCGGTACAGCTTTTGGTGTCAGGGCTGGGTCGGACTATGTCGATGTCGGCACTTTCAACGGCTATCGAACAGCTCTGCGGTTGCTTGAAAACGACGCCTCATCCGCGCAGCGCCGGCCCACCATGATCATGCCCGGCGCGCAGTCGCATGTACCCGTCGTTCCTGGCGAAGGAGCCTGAGCCATGCTGCATTCCCATGCCGAAATCCGCCGCCGCATCGATGCGCTCGGCCCATGGTTCCACAACATGGAACTTGCCGGCGTCCAAACCGCTCCCAACCATTTTCTGGGCAACTACCCGCTGATCAAATGGCGCAAATTTGCCAATGCCATTCCCGCTGATCTGAGGGGCAAGGCCGTACTCGATATCGGCTGCAATGCAGGATTTTACTCCATCGAGATGAAACGGCGAGGTGCTGACCGTGTCCTCGGCATCGATTTCGATGACGCCTACCTGGCGCAGGCTCGCTTTGCCGCCGAGGTTGCCGATTGCGAGATCGAATTCCAGAAGCTTTCGGTCTACGACGTCGGCTCGCTGCGCGAGACGTTCGATGTCGTGCTGTTCATGGGGGTGCTTTACCATTTGCGCCACCCCTTGCTCGCGCTCGACCTGATCCGCGAACATGTCGCCCGTGACCTGATGATCTTCCAGTCCATGCAGCGCGGCAGCGCGGATCTGCCCGAGTTGGAAGAAAACTATCATTTCTGGACACATGACCTGTTCGACCAGCCGCAGTTTCCCAAGCTGCATTTTATCGAGCACCGCTATGCCGACGATCCCACCAACTGGTGGATTCCAAACCGCGCCTGCACCGAAGCGATGCTGCGCAGCGCCGGTTTCGAGATCGTTCTGCACCCCGAGCAGGAGGTCTATTTCTGCCGCGCAGCCGGGGACCCGGCCGGCGGCGGCGCCATCTACCCCTCGAAAGGACAGCTCCATGATTGAAGCCGCCATGATCTGGAACGAGCCCAACAACAAATCGCATTGGGACCCAGAGCTCGATCCCGATTGGAGCCGCTTTGCCAGGATGGCGATCTTGTCGGCTGACGCAATCGCGTCGGAGAACCCGTCTTTGACGAAAGTACTCGGTGGCATCTCGCCGATAGATCCGGGCTTTATCACCCGCATGAAGGAATTCGGCGTGCTGGACCATGTCGATGCCGTCGCCCTGCACGGCTTTCCGCTCGACTGGAACCTGTGGCAGATCCACGAATGGCCACAGAAGATCGGCGAGATCGCGACCGTCACCAACCTTCCCATCTGGGTCAGCGAAGTCGGCGTATCGACCTTCGGCGCGGAAGAAATCCAGGTCTGGGGGCTCAAGCGCACCGCCGAGTTGCTGATCGGCAACGCACCACGCATCCAGTGGTACAGCCTCTACGATCTTCCGCGCGAATGGGAAGCAACGACGCGGCATCGCGAGGCAGAGGGCTCTTCTTACTATCGACATTTCCACATGGGGCTGCTACGCCAGGACGGTACGCCAAAACCTGCGCTGGAGGAGTTCCTGCGCTACACGCCCGCAATGGGGCTGGTGCAGTGGTTTCATTTCGAGGACGCCCGGCTGGACGATGCCGTCGCCTGGATGAAGCGGCTGGGCGTCACCAATATGCGCACGGGGCTTTCCTGGGCAGACAGCTTCCGGCCGAACGCGCTGGACTGGTTTGACCGGCAGATGGAGGCACTCGCCGATTTCGACGTGACGGTCACCTTTTGCTTTACACCGCAGCATCGCGGAATGATGCCCCACCACACCAGCCCACCTCTGGTGCCGGAGGAGTTCGCGGAATTCTGCGCAACCATGATCCGCCGCTATGCGCCCGGCATGACGTCCGCTTCGCTCCCGACGCGGCGGGCCTCGGCAGCGTGAAAGTGTCATGCTGCCAATGCATCAGACGCCTGACACATTGGACGAATTAGCGGCATCATCGACAGGTGGTGCGGCATACGGGACCGAGGCGCAACCAGCCGCGGCGCTCACTGTCCTCAATGTCGCCTACCCTCTCGCACCCGTCGGACCCGATGCTGTCGGCGGTGCCGAACAGGTTCTGTCGATGCTCGATCGGGAGCTGGTTCGCGCCGGCCACCGCTCTATCGTCATTGGCTGCCGCGGCTCCAGCGCGAGCGGTACCCTTGTGGAAATACCGGCTGAAAACGGCGTGCTCGACGAGGCGGCGAAGAGCCGCGCGCAGCAGGCTCATCGCAAAGCGATCGCCGCTGCCCGCGCCCGATGGCCGATCGATGTGGCTCATCTGCACGGTATCGATTTTCATGCCTATTTGCCCGACGATGGTCCGACCCTGGTGAGCCTCCACCTGCCCTTGGACTGGTATCCGGCCGAGGCTCTGCGACCGACGCGCGACGACCTGTGGCTCCATGCGGTCTCGCCCACCCAGCAGCAAACGGCGCCACCAGGGGCCAGACTGGTGGCGCCGATTCCCAACGGCGTTGACATCGAAGCACTGAGCCTGGTGCAGCCGAAGCGAGACTTTGCCCTGGTTCTCAGCCGAGTCTGCCCGGAAAAGGGCATTCACCTGGCCCTGGACGCGGCCAAACAGGCGGGCGTGCCCCTGGTCATCGGCGGCAAGGTCTACCCCTACGAAACACATACGCGCTACTTTCGCGACGAGGTCCAATCCCGTCTTGATGCTCGCCGCCGCTTCCTGGGCCCGCTCGGTTTTAACGCCAAGAGGCGCTTTCTCAACGCAGCCCGCTGTCTGGTCATTCCAAGCCTCGCCGCCGAGACAAGCTCGCTTGTCGCCATGGAGGCCCTCGCCTGCGGTACCCCGGTGGTCGCATTCCCGAATGGTGCGCTTGCGGATGTCATCGAGCACGGCAGGACGGGCTTTCTCGTCAACACAGTCGACGAGATGGCCCAAGCCATTCTTGCGGCGCCCAGCCTGGACGCCGAGGCGTGCCGGGTGGAGGCGCGACGGCGGTTTTCGCTGGAACGGATGATCTCGTCGTATATGGCTGCCTATCAGGCGCTGGCACAACTTGGCACAGATTGCCGGCGCTTCGCTGCGGCACCGTGAGAAAAGCAGTGTTGCGCAGCGAAATCATCGATGACCCCGTAAAATTCGATGCCTTGACGCCGCACTGGTGGAAACTGTGGGAGCAGAGTTCCTCTGCGACGCCGTTCCAATCCCCCGCCTGGCTGGTGCCATGGTGGCGCGCATTCGCACCCGGTGAACTGGCGACAGTTGCGGTCTGGCGTGGCGGCGATCTGGTCGGGCTGGCGCCACTCTATCTCGAGCATGGAACGGCCGGTTCGAAGCTGCTTCCGGTCGGTATTTCGCTCAGTGATTATCTGGACATCCTGGCTGTCCGGGATATCGAGGCGGCGGTTGTCGCCACCATTGCCGAAACGATCTGCTCGGTCGGGTGGTCACAATGGATCTTGTCTGATCTGCCGCAAAACAGTGCCGGTCTTACGATCGCGCATCCCGGTTTAACGGTCGAGAGGCCGGTAATTCATGCAGCCTGTCCCGTGCTTGCTGTTGCCGGCGACGACACGTTGGCCGGCTGCGTTCCCGCTCGGCGCAGGCGCCAGTTGCGCCGGGCGCGCCAAGCGGCGTCCAGACGCGGCCGGCTCGCGTTGGCGTCAGCGCGGGGCGATCAGAACTTCCTGAACCAATTGATCCGCCTGCACCAGGCACGCTGGGTTGGACATGGAGGTGGTGTATTGGCCGACCCCGCCGTGCAGCACTTCCATGGGCTTTCACTTCCCTTGCTCGATGCTCACGGCCTGGTCCGATGCTGGTTGCTCGCGATCGATGGCACGACTGTCGCCGCCTATTACGGATTTCACCACCGCGGCCGCGCCTATGCCTATCTCGGCGGCCTAGATCCTGCATATGCCGAGGAGAGCCCAGGGGCGATCCTGATCGGCCACGCGATCGCGGAGTCGATCCGCGAGGATGCGCGCGAGTTCGACTTCCTGCGCGGCCAGGAGGCCTACAAATATGGCTGGGGCGCCGTCGACAGGTGGACGATGCGGAGGATCTGGACGCGGAGTTGATGTCATGAGTGTGCACGCGCAGCGCCGGACATCGGTCAGACGGGCGGTCGAAGATTGCATGGCCGATGGTGCCTGCGCCGAAGCTGTTCTCGTCAGGCTGGCGCTTCACCTGCCGCCCACAATTGAAGCGGCGGAATTGGCGGAGTTCGTGCTGAAAGTCCGTCCGGCGGATACCGGCGATGCTGAAAGACTGCGAAAGGTCGCTGGACTGCTGCGCCACAGACCGGGCGTCCTTGCCACTTTGCGAGCGACAGGCGGCGCCGTTCGGCATGAACGCGGTAACGGCGAGACGGATATTGCCGTCGTCACGCGGCTGGCCTCGAGTTTTGATGCCGCGGCAGCAATTTCGACAGCCGCAAGTGTCCAGTTAGGATCCCTTGGCGATGACGAGCGGCTGACAGCCATGACCGACGAAATCGTTGAATGGCTCGAGGCGCGAGAATTCACCGGAATTGAACGAGACATTCTCGACATCGGTTGCGGCATCGGACGTTTCGAGCGCGCGCTGTCCAATTCCTTCAAGCGGATGGTCGGCATCGACATATCATCGCGGATGATCTCTATCGCCTCCGAGCAATGCGCAGCGCTCGGCAATGTCGAACTGCGCCAAACCTCCGGTCTCGATCTGGCCGACTTCGACGACGACAGTTTCGATTGCGTGTTGGCGGTCGACAGCTTTCCCTACCTGGTCCTGGCCGGCATGGCTGAGCGGCTTTTCGATGAAATTGCGCGCGTTCTCAAACGGCCGGGCCGGCTCGCATTGCTCAACTATTCTTATCGCGGATCGCTTTCTTTGGACCGGGCCGACATCGGCCGTCTTGCGCAAGCTCACCAATTGCGGGTCGTCATCGACGGCGAGAAGCCGTTTGGGTCATGGGATGGCGACGCCTTCCTGCTTGCTGGGTGAGACGGAACATTACAGCGCGATGCCGGTTCGGGCGTCGGCACCGATCGGTGTCCTGGATTCGAAGGAGGAGATCATGGCATCCGGCGGCAAAAAGCATTTCGGCCAAGGCAGCCAAGGCAAAGGTGCCGGCGCCGGCGCAATGACCACCTTGGACAAGGACAAGATCGAAGAAAACGCGGTTTTGTCCAACCGCGACAGGAAGCAACATAGCCGAGAGCGCGGGCTGGACGGCAATCGAATCAAGTCCGATCAATTTCAGGATCACGCCGCAAACCGGTTGCTGAAGGACTGACGCCACCGCGCCGCGTCTTGCCGCGGCACGGAGGAAAACTGTGCAAGGGCCGCCGGTGAGCCTCTCGGCGGTCGACAACGCCTTGTAGTGCCGAGCGCTCATCATCAGACTTGGATCTAGGGATGCTATCAAGAGAACGTGATGTCTCATTCGAGCGACGATACCACGGATCTGCTTGTCGAGATGGCAGTGGATCAGGAGATTGCTTCCCTGCTGGCCGCCATAGAGCAGGAAAAGATACCAGACCGCCTATCCAAGCTGGCGATCCAATTGCAAAATGCTCTCGTCGAGAAGCGTCGGCGAGACGTGAAGAGCTGATTATCTGCGGCTGTCGACCTCTATATCGAGCTGACCATCCGACAGCTGATTTCGCCTTTCTATCAATGTCTGCAACGAGCTCTCCCCGAGTAGCTCAAGGATGTTGGCGCGGGCACGGTTCAGCCGGCTCTTGACCGTCCCTACCGCGCAGCCGCAGATTTCGGCGGTTTCCTCGTAGCCCACTCCTAAAACGCCGATCAGCATCAGCACCTCGCGCTGATGTTCGGGCAGCTTTTGGATGGCGCCGTGAACTTCCTTGCTCTGAACGGTCCATTCCTGGGTAGCTTCCGAAATCGGTCTCGAAGACGCGCAGTCGAGAAGGCCTGGCGCTTCCCGTGCAGCGATCTTGATCCGGGTGTAGTAGGTGTTGCGCATGATGGTGAAGAGCCACGACTTCATGCGTGTACCAGGTTCGAACTTGTCGATGTTGGCGAGCCCTTTGGTCAACGTTTCCTGCACCAGATCGTCGGCATCGTCTGGAACGCGGCAGAAGGTGCGCGCGAAAGCCCGCAGGGCAGGTATCAGATCAACGATGGAAACGTCATTGGTTTGTTGGTCGGCCAAGAGATAGCCTCCGGATGACAATGGTCCAGCTCCCAGAAGAAAGAGTGAATGAACGAAGCCAGAGCTAAATGCATGGAAGTTTGGTTCGTTCCCGCCGTTGGAAACAACTCTTCGAAAATTCCACCGGGCGCGAACACGCCGACTACGGTCTTCCCCCAACCACGCCCACTTCAAAGGAACGAAACACCATGCCGAGCTTCATTCCCGGGAAGTCTCGCCGGTGCGTTTGGCTGTGCAGGGCATGGACCGAGTCGTGCGGCTGGTAACGCGCAAACCACTGCTGACAAACCTATTGGCGAACCACGTGGCGAACTCGGCTACCATCGATACATAGCGATAATGGTTGGCCGGAGACATGTTAGAGTCATTAATTTTGTTAACTTATTGGCGCGGGTGAAATCCAGCAATCGGTCGTAGTTGCCGGGCGGTCGGCCAACGAACATGCTCGTCCAGCACTTGCTCTATTCTGCCCTCCGATCGGGCTAAGCCGATGAAATACCGGGTTGATTCACCCCTCACGACGTCGCCGAACGGCATGCTGTCGCGTACAATCTGCAGCTGCTCTCCGAAGCTGGCTGTTGCGGTGCTGTGCAACTCGCTTTGGCGAAGATCACGGATGACGATCAGCGCTTGAGTGAGCGCCCGAACCGGTCCTCGATCCGCGACTGAAGGAACTCGAGCCCCATCGAGAGCAGCCAATAGATCATCGAGGCGGTGATGAGCATCTCGATGTGGCGGAACTCGGTCTGGCCCTGCGTGCGTGCGAGATACATGATCTCCCAGACCCCGACCACCGAGACCAGCGAAGAATCCTTCAGCATCGCAATGAACTGGTTGCCGGTCGGCGGCACGATGACGCGCATCGCCTGCGGCAGGATGACCAGGAACATCGTCTGGTTAGCGCTAAGGCCGAGTGCCGTAGCACCCTCGGTCTGGCCGCGCGAGATGCTTTCGATGCCGGCCCGGAAGATCTCGGTCATGTACGCGCCGTAGCAGAGCGACAGCGCCATGATGCCAGCCGGCACGGCGCCGATCACGTAGCCAATCTGCGGCAGGCCGAGATAGATGATGTAGATCTGCATCAGCAACGGCAAGCCACGAAACAGAGAGGTATAGAAGGTCGCCAAGCCATAGACCACGCCGTTGCGGGAAAGTTTGGCGATGGCGCCAACGAAGGCGATGAGGGTGGCGATGGCGATCGAAATGGCCGAAATGTAGAGGGTCGTCACCACACCCTTCGAGACGAGGAAGCCGATCTTCTTGGCGATGAACGCGAAGGACAGGTCGAAGGAATAGAAAAACAACATTAGCAACACGAACAGCTCTATCCAAACTGCCACAATCTGCTGTTTGCGGCTGAGATACCGCAGCGCGTTCCAGTTCGCCACCAAGATCAATGCGATCAGCACCGCCGAGACCGCCCGCCCGACGTCCGGGTTGGCGGCGAGCCACTCGACCGACCCCGGAACGAGCTTGCCGAGCCAACTGGCTTTGATGCCGAGCCCATACAGGCCGGCGGCGATGGCGGCGAGCACGAAGAACACGCCAACGCGGCGCGCCGCGTCCGGGTGGTTGAGCAATAGTCGGCCGATCACGTCTTCGATCTCCCTGCGGTCAGCGGGCCCGCTCGCGCCACCAATCCTGCGCCTGCAGCTTCCAGTAGGTGAGTTGCGCAACCGCAAGTCCAGCCGGGCCGCCCGCCCAGGCAAGGCCGAAGGGTGTGAACAGCCGGTAGCGGTCCGATTGTCCCAGTATGGCTTCGGCGATCAACTTGCCGGCGATCGCCGTGGTGTTGATGCCATGGCCACCAAAAGCCGTGAGGTACCAGACGCCCGGCTGCAACGGGCCTATCTGGGGCATCATGTGCCGGGCATAAGACATGAGCCCGGACCAGGCGAGTTCGGTCTTGAGGTGTTCGAGCTGCGGATAAGTGGTGACCATCTCACGGCGCAATTGCCTCGCCAACACGCCCGATGAGGCTGCCCGGGTGGTGATGCGCCCTCCCCAGAGCAGCCGCCTGCCGTCTTCGACAACACGGTAATAATCGCCTGCGCGACGGTTATCGCCGACGGCGTCGGTCGTCGTAATCGACTTGGCGATGAGGTCAGGCGCCTCCTCGCTCACCATAACGTAAGTGGCGATCGGCAGGAATGCCCGCTGCAGCCGACCGACCAGTGGCCCCGTATATCCGCCGGTGGCAACTACGGCCTGGCGGGCGCGCACTTCGCCGCTGTCGGTACGCAAGATCTTTTCGGCGCCGTCAAGGTTGGCTTCAACGGCAGCCGTTCTCTCGTATATCCTGCCGCCCAGCCGCTCGATCTCGCCAGCAACGGCGCGCAGATAGTTAAGCGGATGCATGTGGAAGGCGCTGGGATCGCGCAGGCCTTGGTGGTAGCGATCCGAATGCAGCACCGCTCGCACCTGGTCGCGATCGAGATAGTCGAGCCGATAGTCGAAATCCCGCGCCAGTTGCTCGGCATATGCCTTGAGCGCGGCGCCACCATCGTGGCGAAGCACGCTCAATATACCGGAGCGCGGCTCTGCCGCCTTGATGTCGAGATCGCGGATCGTCTGCCGCACGAAGTCGACGCCTTCGATGGACAGGCGGTGCAGTTTTTGTGCCGCGTCGACGCCGGCCATCGCGGCGATGTTGTCGGTGCCGGTGGCGAAACCCGGATTGACGAAGCCGCCATTGCGACCGGAAGCGCCGAATCCTATCCGCTGCGCCTCAAGCACGACGACCTGCTGGCCGGCGCGAGCCAGCTGCAACGCCGTCGTCAGGCCGGCCAGTCCGCCGCCGACAACGACTGTCTCGCACTCGGAAACGCCGCTCAGCGGCGGTCTGATGGTGTTGTCGGCAAGCGTGCGTCGGTAATAGGTGTCAGGACATGTCATGATCAATATGATGAGGTGGCGGCACTAGAGCATTTTGCAGGCAGGCGGAGCCGCCCGGTGTCGTGGAAATGCGGCTGAAACAAAACAGATGGAGCGGGATGTTCAATTGAATGCATCCCGCTCAAGCTTTATCCACGACGCTCCTCAGTCGGCGCTGTAATCCTTGCCGTACCACTTGGTGGTCAGTTTCGCGAGGGTACCGTCCTTCTTCATCTCGTCGAGAATGCCGCCGATCTTGGCATTCCACTCGGCATCACCTTTTTCCGCGATCACCACCAGCGGCTCACGGAAGGCATAGCCGCCTTCCAGGACACGCAACGGGTAGCCGTTCTTTATCGCGTTCTGAGCCGTCTGTTCTGGTGCGATGACCGCGTTGAGGCGCACGCCGTCGCCAAGCCTCAAATCGTCGAACGGCAGCATTGAGTCGGCGAAAGTCCTGATCTCACCTGGCTCCAGCTTGTATTCGATGGGCGGCAGGCCGGGAGCATCGATCTCGAGTTGTCTGCGGATGAAATCCTCCGACGTGGTGGCGGTCTCGACGCCGATGATCTTACCGTTCAGGTCGGCGACCGATTTGGCCGGGCTGTCCTTGTGAACCACGTAAACGTAGGGGCTATAATAATAGATGCCTTCGAAATCGATCACCTTGGCCCGCGCTTTGGTCGGCGTCACCGAGCCGACACCCAGATCGTAGCGTCCCTGCCAATGGCCGCCCGTCATCGTCGCCCAGTCCGGCGTGTCGAAACTGACCTCCACACCGAGGCGCCTTGCGATCTCCTTCGAGACGTCGATATCGAAGCCGACCAACTGATTACTGTCGTCGAGGAAACTCTGCGGCGGCCAACCGCTGTTTGTGGCGACCACCATTGCCTTCTTCGAGGTAACCCGGTCGATGGTTTCACCCGCCGACGCCGCAGACGCGAACGCGAGCGTGGTAGTGGCCAAGGCCAGCCACGCGATCAATTTCCTCACTTGAACCTCCCTCTTCATCGTCATTCAGACATATGCTTCCCAGAGCGCGCTCCCGTAGAGAAACAGTAATTGAGAGCGCGGCATGAGATCGATCTCATATCAGCACACATATCGACGAGGGGATCAAGTCCTTTTTCAAGTAGCCAGTTGTCCTCCGGGGGCGCAAAGCATCGGCACCCGCACGGTGCGGCGGAACCCGCGTTTGATGTGACGCGCGTGACTTTCAAGACAGAGGAAACGAAGATCTACTTCAACCTATCACATCATTGGCAGATGGGCGGCACAGGATGGCTTGCTGTCTACGAGTTTCCGATGTTCCGGTTAAGCATGGGTGCGCGGCACACCGGCAGCAGCACCAGCAGGATGATGGCGGAATCGACCCAGAGGACCCTGTTCACGCCCATCGTGTCGACGATCTGACTGGTCGCTAGGGTACCCACGGAGATGGCGAGATTGAAAGTGAAGCAGTAGATGGCCGTCGCGGTCTCCGCGCTTTCTGATGCTGCACTCAGCACCCACGTCTGCAGCGTGATGGGCGCCGCGCCATACGCGAAGCCCCACACCAGCAGCAGGATGGTTCCAGTGAGCGGCGTGACCCCGAGCAACGGGAAGAGAGCCAGCGTGGCGCCGACCCCAATGACGACACAGGTCAATGTGCGACCGACGGATTTGGCGGCCCAGACGCCTGCGACGGCGTTGCCAATCATTCCGAGAATGCCATACCCCAACAGTAGCCAACCTATGCTCCCTGAAGTGACGCCCGAGACCTCCAGCAACACTGGGCTCACGAAAGTGTAGGCACCGTAGTGGGCAGCCACCAGCAGTGCGGTCGCAACCACGCCCGCCAGAAGGGCGGGATTGCGCAATTGTGCACGCAGGGCTTTTACCTCCACAGGCTCCGCGGCCTCCAGCTTCGGAAGCACAAGCAGGGCGGCGAGCAGTATGGCAAGGCTCAGGCCGGCGAGAGACCAGAACGCGCCGCGCCAGCCGACTAGATCACCGATGATCGTGCCGGCCGGCACGCCCAGCACCGCAGCGGCACTTACACCGCCGAAGACAATAGTCATGGCGCGCGGCACGGACGGTCCAGGAACAAGGCGTACTGCGATGCTCCCGGCTATCGCCCAAAAGCCACCGATGGTGATCCCGACGAGCAGCCTGGACGCGAGCAGAACGGGAAAGTTCGTTGCGAGCGCTGAAATCACGCTCGCCGCAGCCATTACCGCGAGCAGGCCCGCCATCAGAATACGCCGGTCGAGCCTCCCCACTGCCAACGGCAAACCGATAGAAGCGAACGCCGCAATTACGCCGGGTATCGTCACCGTGAGACCGCCACTCCCAATAGAGACATTCAACTCGGAAGAAATTGCCGGAATCAGCCCCACAGGGAGTTGCTCCGCAGTGATCATCGAAAAAATACCCAGCGATACAGTGAGCACGGAGAGCCACATGCGAAAAGTGGCTCCCTGTTTCTCCCGAAGGGCTGCTTTGGTCAGAGACATGATCACCTCCAGCCCGCGAGAAGGCACTCGACGCCAACGTTTCGGGCAAACGTTAGAGAGACGGATCGGGCAATTGATCCCGGCCTGGTTTCAGATAATCTGTCCACTGCGGATTGATAATCGAGGGAGATATGGATGGTGAATTCACGAAACGTGAATGAAAGAGGTGATTGCAGTTGGACCGGCTGACCAGCATGACCGTGTTTGCCAACGTCGTCGGTGAAGGCAGCTTCGCTGGAGCGGCCAAGCGGATGCGACTATCGCCAGCGGCTGTGAGCAAGCATGTCCAAATGCTGGAAGAGTGGCTTGGCGCACGCCTTCTCAACCGGACGACCCGGCGCATCAGCCTGACAGAGCTCGGCGCCTCCGTCTACGAGCGCAGTCTGCGCATAATCGAGGATGTCGAGGAAGTTCGTACGAGCGCGGCCGAGAGCAAGACACGTCCGACCGGCTCACTGCGTGTCAGCGCGCCGATCTCCTTCGGCGCGATGCACCTTGGGAGAGTCGTTGCAGAATATCTCGCGGTCTACCCGGAGGTGTCGGTTGAGTTGGTGTTGGACGACCGTGTGGTTGACATCGTGGAAGAGGGCCTGGATGTCGCGGTACGCATCGCTCCACTCACGGTTTCCAATCTGGTTGCTCGCCGAATCGCGCCGTCACGCGAGGTGGTCTGCGCTTCGCGCGATTATCTGGACAGACGCGGGCGTCCCACAAAGCCGTCGGATCTCCACGACCATGATTGTCTGGACTACGCGTTGCGCGCCAGCCGCGGAAAATGGCGGTTCGACGGACCAAAGGGGCAAGTGGCGGTAAAAATCACTGCACGGATGACGGCAACGAACGGGCAGCTCCTGCGCGATGCGGCGCTGGGTGGAGCAGGCATAGTACTTTGCCCCACTTTCCTTGTTGGAGAAGCCATTCGTTCGGGCCAGCTGGAGACAGTGATGCCCCAGTTCAAGCCGGTAAGCCGGTCGATCTACGCGATGTACCCGTCAAGAAGGCATCTTTCCGCCAAAGTTCAAAGCTTCGTGACGCTTCTCGCCGCCCACTTTGGTGAGAACCCACCTTGGGACAACTTTGGAACATGACGACTGGAATGTTGAGCCCAGAGGCCGCGCGCACTTGCACGGCCTTACTGTGCATGGGACCAGCACCCAGGGCCAAGGGCCGGTGCATATCGAGCCGTCCAGCACCTTTTCGAGACTGAAGCATCCGCTATTTGCCGACGGTCAGTCGCTGAGGCTCAATCCACCGCCCATCCTAAGCGCCGCCACAGCGCGAGTTGTAGCATCTGCGGTGTCTCTGGTTCTCTGCGGCCACCGGCGGAACGGGTTGTAAGCAGGCGCGTTCCTCCAGCGTCAAGCTTGGAGAACATACATGGATGACGAACTGCGCCTGAAGTTACAAGAGCTGAGCCAAAGCATGCAAACGCGAGCGGCCGAACTTTCGACGCTCGGCGGCAGCGCAGACATAAGTACGGTGATGTCGGGGATCGCCGTCGCTCTGGAGGCGCTGCTGGTGATTGCCGAAGAGATGAAAACGCCACGTTCCGGCCCTTCGGTCCTGCCCGACGCTACATGAACATCTCCGATCGTTTGGGAGAGGCTCCAGAGCGAGAGCGCCTACCGCCCACCAGCAAATCGCTCGCCGAGGAACTGGCTTTAATCCACATTCCGGGTTGGAGAGTGGAGAGCGCAATCTACTCGGTGGAGTACTCCAGGTGGGGTGAGCGTCGGCAGAAATGGATTTTGCACTCGACGATGCCTTTTGGGTAATCGAGGACGGCCTTAGGACGGAGGACCACGATGGCTTGGATGGCCGCAATTTGCCCGATTACAGATGAGCAGGCGCTCGTTAATTCGGAGACAGTTGGTGACATCCGGGAGTTTCGCTGTCCGAGTTGCGGCGACTTCAAATCACGAACTCGGCCACCGCGATGTTCAAAGGCCTATCGGCAGAAGTTGGAGCGCTTCGAATACGCTAGGGCAATCGCGGGCGACAACGCGATCACAGTGACGACGGAACATGGATCTATCGATCCCGAAGATCAATAGAATACCCGCCCGACAAGCCGGTTCCCAGCGCATCTCCTCACTTGCTGCCCTGAGACCATTTGACTGCCGGTCCAGGTAGTGGGCAGTTTGAAGGTAGAAGCTCACGTCAACATGGCCAGGCCATTTTTACACTGCCGATCTGCGCGGCCAGCAACGCCTCTCGTGAGGGGCAAGGCATGGGCATCGAACGTCTCGGACCGGTCGGCGGCATAAGGCTGGTTGCCTATGATCCTCCTACCGGCGAATGGAACCAGATCTGCCACAGCGCGTCATAGAAGCAGATCAGGTGCGATTTAACGTAAGGAGTGAAATCGATGATCAGGCTCCTTCTCCTCCTCGCCATTGCACTCGCCTTCGCATGCGGCGGGACGGAGGCGGCCAAGCTGGACCTAGCCGCGGTAAATCAGGCGCAATTCTCCGCCGGCGATCCGAAAGGGCTCGATCCTGCCGTGCTGAAGGCGCAAATTTTTTTGGATCGTGCGCGCTTCTCACCGGGGCTCATCGACGGCCGCCTTGGAGAGAACTTCGCCAAGGCGGTCAAGGCCTTCCAGGCGTCGAACGGACTGGCGCCAGATGGCAAGCTCACCCAGGCGACTTGGGACAAGCTGATGGCAACCTCCACCAGCCCAGCTCTGGTCACCTTTGAACTGACCCGCAAAGATGTACGCGGCCCCTTCACCAAACGCATTCCGCGGCGCATGGAGAGGATGGCTCGCCTGAGAAGGCTTGGCTATCACGACTCGATCGAGAAGCTGGCGGAGCGCTTCCATGTGAGCGAACCATTGCTCAGGAGGCTAAACCCAGGCACCGGATTCAGGAAAGCTGGAACCACGCTGCTGGTACCAGATGTTGGCCGGGGTGAACCTCCCGCCACCATTGCCGGCGTCGAAGTCGACAAAGGCGCTCATCAGGTGCGCGTGCTCGACCCCTCCAATAAAGCGCTTGCCGTCTACCCTGCCTCGATCGGGAGCGACGAGAAGCCGGCACCAAGTGGGCAGGCAGAGATCCAAAGGGTGGTGCACAACCCGACCTATCACTACGATCCCGATTTTGCATTCAAGGGAGTCAAAACCAAGCGGCCCTTCACCATTGCTGCCGGCCCTAACAATCCCGTGGGATCAATCTGGATCGACCTCTCCATCGAAAGCTACGGCATTCACGGCACGCCCGAACCCGGCAAGATCGGGAAGACCTTCTCTCACGGCTGCATCAGGCTCACGAACTGGGATGCCGAGGACCTCGCCTCAATGGTGCACAAACATATGAAGGTGACTTTCAAGGACGAGTGAACGCAAGCCGTCGCATCCCTCGATGGTCGCCGAAACAAGATGTCCGTCTGTGCCCGTGACAATTGCATCTTGCGATCCGCTGGATCCGATCAGCGGATGCTCCGGGTTCGGGGTGTCAGGTCAAGCGGCGCCATTTGCACGGATGGCGGCGAACCAACCACCATGGCGGGGGCGCCAGATTGCTCACCACGTTGGCTCTCTACTTCGCGGCTCATACCTTGTTGAGCAGCTTGCATCTCCGGAACGGTGAAAACCGGGACCTCGCCCTTGAAACCCTGGAGCTCAAAGGCGCCCGCCTGAACGACCGGCATCGATGCTCCTGCCGCAAAGCCGGGTCCAAGCACCAGGGGGATGCCCAGCTTCTTGGTCGTCGATTCGAGCCGTGCCGCGCGGTTCACGGGGGAGCCGATCGCGGTGTAATCGAAGCGCCGTTCGGAGCCGAAATTGCCTACCGAGCAGATGCCGGTCTCGATGGCGACGCCGATTTCGATGGATCGATGGCCATCCGCGGTGAAGGCGGCGTCTTCGCGCCTCACCCGCTCGATAAGGGCAAGGCCCGCGTCCAGCGCACGCTCACGATGATCGGGTTGATCTAGCGGTGCGTTCCAGAAGGCCAGTACCGCATCGCCCATGAACTTGTCGATGGTGCCGTCGCGCTTGAGGATCTCATCGGTCGCAATGCCGAGGAAATGGTTGACCACCTTGGCGATCTCTTGGGTGTCGAGCTGTTCGCTCATGGTCGTGAAGCCACGTATGTCGCTGATCAAAATGGTGATCTCGCGCTTCTCGCCGGACAGGATTGCCTCGGTGTCCGAGCTTGCGAGGCGCTGCACCACGGAGGGCGACAGATATTGGGAGAACTGTCGCGTGAGGGTGGACCGGCGCTGCTCGCTGCGCCTGTAGAGGACATAGCCTTCGAAGCCCGCAACCATGATGGTTGCAAGCGCCGGCTGCAGCGGGTCATAGAGTGCACCCTGCAGGCTGTACTCGAGAGCGCCGAACACGAACGGCGTGACGGCCAGCAGCGCCAGGGAGAGGGCGCCAAGCACGACACGCCCGGCGAGCACTCCGGAAACCCCGATGAAAACGACGGCACTGAGGAGAAACCAGAGCCGCTCGAGCATACGCGCGTGCGCTGGCTCTGCCAGGAAGCGCCCGGCAAGCATCTGGCCGATCGCATCGGCGTGGATCTCCGCTCCTGGTCGCGCTGGACTCGTCGGCGTGGGCAGGTACTGCGTCAGGCCCACAGCCGACAGGTCGACAATGGCGATGGCGTCCCGCAGCCGCGGATCGCCATGGCCCGAAAGGATAGTGCTGGCAGACAGGCGAGGCGTGTCGGTGGCGGTTTCCCAGAGGCGGATGCTCCCCTCCGGCTCGAGCGGCACAATGGCGCCTGCCATCCTGAGTGCGTCGAACCCGGCTGCATTCATCCGGGCTGTGTAACCGTCCTGTCCAGCGTAAAGGCGCAGGAGCTCGAGTGCGAAAGACGGCCACAGCTGCGCGCGTTGAGGGGTGTTGCGAAGCCAGAGCAGCGGCACATGGCGCAGTACGCCGTCGGGATCGGGCAAGGTGCGAATCACGCCGAGGCCTGCGGCGGCGTTCGAGAATTCGGCAAGCGACCCGGTAAGACCGGTGAAGCCGGGAAGTGTATCGGGTACTTGCCCGACGATCGACCAGCCGGCTTTGGGTTCTGCTTCTGAAACCGTCGCTTCATTGCCCAGGCTGACGGCAAGCGCCGTTCGATTTTTGGACAGCGCCGCTGCCAGGCGCTTGTCTCCGGCCATGCCCTCAGGCGAGGTGTCAGCCTCGGGGAGTACCAGCGCAAGCCCGACCACCGCCGCACCGGACTGCGTGATGCCATTGACCAGATCGGCCAAGAGGCCACGGTTCCAGGGCCATCGCCCATGTGCCTTGAGGCTGGCGTCGTCTATCGAGACGATCACGACAGGATTGCTCGTCGCCTGACGTGGGGCGAGAAACTGATAGAAGTCGTACGTCCGCTCACGCAGGCGCGACAACGGCCCGTCAAAAGCCAAATGGCAAGCGAGCAGCAGGAGCACGACCACAAGGCCGGATATTTTGCGTCTGCCGGCTTGCCGCCAATCAGCCCAGCGCCTACCGACCGAGTGGCTCATCTCGTGCAGCCAGGCCTAATCGCAGTTGTAGTAGTAGCAGCAACCCTCACCCTCACACTCGCCCCGCCGCCCCCCGCTGCCCGCAGGTGGCGTTGGGCTGTCAGGGAATTCCATGACCACTCCTGGCAGTGCGCCGTCCCTGGACCCGCAGACTTTGAGCGAGGAGCCTAGAGCCGACGCACAAATTGCGCTTACGTCCAACCCAGGACCCGGTGCGCCCGGCAGGCCGGTTCCCGCTATCCGGTCGATACTGTCCAAGATCGGGAAGGCGTCGATGCCGCCGTAGCCGGCCAGAAGCTTGCCATCGTCCGACGTGCAGGCGTAGCCCGGGTTCGTGATGACCAGCCGTTTGCCATTGATCGTGCAGGTCATGCGGCCGGCGCGCAATATGCCGACGGTCTGGCCGGCTGCCACCAGCACTTCGATGATGCCGCCTCTCGCTCCGAGCACCATGTGCGGCGTCGCAACCTGCATGACGCCCCCTTTCGAAACCTGGCCGCCATAAAAACGGGCCAGGCCGCTGTTCATCCCGATGTCGATCTTTCCCGACCCGGAGCCCGGATTGTAGACGAACTCATCGATCGTCAGGCTGGTGTTTGGACCAATTTTGGCGCTCGATTCATCCCGGAACACCAGCATTCCGAGACCGGTGGGATTGCTGCGCAACTGGTCGCCGAGTTCGACGCCGGCGCCAACGTTCATCGTCCCGCCGTTATTGCGGACGATGATGGTCTGGTAGGCCGTCATCGACCCGACCGTCTCAGCAGCGGATGGTGCCGCGAAGGCGAGGCAGGCGATAAAAATGACGATCTGATGATACCTCATCGCGGCCTCTTTCAATTGAGCGTCAACGTATAGCTCATGAGCATTTCGAACGATTTTCGGTCGCGGTTGGCGAGGGCGAAGTTGGTTTTGCGGTAGGCGAGATCGACGCTGATCTTCTGCGCTTCCGTCAGCTGAAAATCGCTTTCCGAGGCAATGCGCCAGAAGTCGCTCTTGATATTTGTGCCGATGCCGACGGACAGATCGGGAGTGTCGCTGTGGCCGGCCGATAAGGCGATCTGGTGCGACCATGCGAAAAAATCCGGTACGTTCATCAACAGGCCGCCATAGCGGACCTCGCCCGTATAGCTGCGGCTGATTTCGCCCGATCCGGAAGCGAAGTCATTCGAGCCGACAAAGCGCAAGCCGAGCGCCTGGCCATTGCGGAAGCGGTAGCTGCCGCCTGCCTCATAGAAGACCCTGCTATCCGCGAAAATGCCTTGCGAGGCGCTTAGATCGATGTAGCCGCCACCGGCGAAGAGCGTCGTCTCGACCGTCGGGCGAACGACGAAACGTCCACTGAGGCCGATACCGGTTTCGTAAATGTCGCTGTCGAAACGATCCGTAACGGTGAACGCGGAAAGCAGCAGGCGCAGCGAATCGATCCCGCTGTTGGGCAGTCCCTTGTCCCAGGTTATCGCTGCGTTGCCGTGGATAAAAGTCTTCTCGCCACCCGGAACCGACAGGTCTTCCGTGAAAAGACGCTCAGTCGCGGTCAACGACCCCGAAAGAACGAGCGCGTCGGCACTTGGCGTGCCGAGGTCCCACCGCACAAAACCTTCCGCCTGCCCGTAAGGCGAGACGAAGCTGTCGTCGTCCTGCGCCCCGCCTGGCTCAAAATCGGTGAATGCGCTGAATACGCCGCCGGTCAGGGCGAGTTCCCAGGTGACGCCACGCAACGCGCGCTCGATGCGGGCGAGCAGGCGAACAGCTTCCTGTTGCTCACTTGCGGTCAGACCCCCGACTTCGATGCCGTACTGCACCTGCCGCCGGGCCAATTCATAGGACCCGACATGGTAATACAACCGGCTGGCCGCAAGCCGGGCGCGCGCATCGCGGGGGTACTGGATCAGATACTGCTCGATCGAGGAGATCGCCTGATCGTATTGCCCAGCGTTGACCGCAACCGTGACGAATTGGGCGAGCGTTCCATTGTCGGCCGGACTGGCGATGCGGGCCGCAAACGCATCGTCATAGGCCCCAAAAAGACCTTGTGCGCCGGCCGGCAACACGCCGGCACAAAGCAGCGCTGCGGCGAAGCCGAAGATCGTTCGAAACGAAGATTGCATGCCGAGAACCCACCCCAAACCCGACTAGTGCGAGGGATTTAGCACGACTGCAAGAAAAAGGCGACTGAACGGTCGCCGGACTTATGCGAGTCCTCAGCAGCTGTTGCAGCTGCGCAACAAGATATCGGGTTTATTCCTATTTCGGCTGCGCTGATTGTCAAAAACTCTTCTCAACATTGCTGCACGTGATTGAAGTATTTGGCCCAAGTCTTAACAAAATCAAATCTCATCAGTAGTGGATCGCACAGCCGACAAGATTAATATTGGGTGGGCGATCCTGCGTATCTGGTCACCAGGCTTCAAGGTCACCCACGGCTTCTCCAAAGGCCTTCCGTCGCGTTTCGCAAGGGACGGAGAGCTGCCGGAGGTGCTTCTCACGAGGCGTGTGCGATTCGGCCCGGGTCTTGCAATTTCTTTGAACGCGAGGTCAGCTCATTGCCTCAACGCCCAGGGACGCGTCACCGCACGCAGCTTGCTACAGCACGAGCATGGTGGCCAGCCCCAGCATCAGGCCCATGCCTACAATATCGGTCACGGTGGTGAGGAAGATCGCCGAGGCGACCGCCGGATCGGCGCCTACCCGGCGCAGGCCCAACGGGATCAGCACGCCGGAGATGCCGGACATGAGGCACGATCCGGACATGGCAAGCAGGATCACAAGTGCCAGCATCGGCGCTTGCGCCGCCGACGCCGGTTGCCTCGAGGCATAGAACCACATCGCCGCAGCCGCAACAACGCCGACGAGCACGCCGTTGGCGGCCGCGAGCGCGCCCTCTCTCATCACCAAGTGCAGCTTCGGTCGTTTGTCCACATCCCCCAGGGCAAGGCCACGCAGCGTCATAGCCAGTGCCTGGCAGCCGGTGTTTCCGCTCTGCCCGGCCAAGACCGGGAGAAACGCCGCCAGAGCAACGATCTTCTCGATCGTGCCTGTGAACGAACTGACCACGAATGCGGCCATGAAGGCCGTCAGGAGATTCAACTGCAGCCACGGATGACGCTTCAGGAAGGCTGAAAACAGCGGCGTAAAAGAGCGCTCCTCCTTCTGGAGGCCTACCATCTGGCCAGACTGGGCGGAAATCTCGATGATTTGCTGCTCGAACAATCGCCAGCCGCGAACCTGCCCGAGCAGCCGGTTCTCCGCATCCACCACCGGATAGACAGGATAGTGACGCCGTACCGCCGCCTTGCATGCGTTACTCAAAGAGAGACCGACATCAAGAGCGAACGGCCTGGGCAGCATGATGTGATCGACAATCGCGTCGGGTTCGCTCAGGATCAGATCGCGCAGGACCGCTAGGCCAACCAGTCTATTGCCCTCGTCCGTGACGTAGAGATAAGTGAGCTCGGTCGGCACCTGGGCGCCTCTGACAGCTTCCACCGCGGCAGCAACCGTCGTCCCGACAGGAACGCTGGCGGGGATCGGGTCCATCACGTCGACGAGCGACTCGGGGATCGCGAAACCCATCTCACCGTCATGAGAGCTGATGGGCCGCATATGCAGTGGCAAATGCTCGGCCACCTTACGGGCGTGCCCGTCCGGCAACAGCTTTAGTGTGTCGCGGATGAACTCGGGAGACTCTCTAGCGAGCAATTCAGCTGCGTCATCAGGTGCTCGAGCACGCAGCGTGCGCACCAACTTCTGAACGCCGGTCTCTTCGTTCATTTGCTATGGCCCCCCAATTGGAAAGTGAAAAAGTTGTGAAGTATCGGATCGCACCGGGGCGGAAATACGACAGCTTCTTCCGGCCCCAGCAGTCCGCTTTGTGGTTGTCGCAAGCGCCGCCTGCACACTCCTAGCTTGAGAAGGCAAAGCAGACGTCTACATTTTGGGCGTGCCTTCGGTCAGGTCAGCATGGGAGTGTCCGCGCTACTTCCCTCGCTTTTCAATCTTTAGATTTGGGAGGTCGGGTCGCTTGGATACCACACCGGCCTCCTTCAAGGCTGTGTATCCAACCTTTTTGAGGAGCTTCTCTGTTTTGGCGCGCTCCTTGTCCAGAGCGGTATCACCTTTGACCTTGGGCATCCGTCCTCCATTTGGTCGTTGTCGTTCGCCGGTAAATGAGATTGCCGGAAATGTCCCGCAGTGTCGTGCTTTGACCCGCGGTCGAGGACTGAATTGAGGCGCTTTGCCGCCCGGCAGCCTTTGGGCGGGAAGCGGACGGGCGGGCTATTCCTGCTGGAATTGACAGGGCCAATCTTCTGGCCTCGTCATGCCAGAAGGCAACTCGGTCCGGGCGTCTCCACAAGCCATGTTGAGCTGCCACTGGGACAGACCCGCCGAATTGGATAGATCGAGGCCCTCGATACGGGTCAGAAAGAAAAAAGCGCCGTCAAAGTCTATCGGTGCGGTGAACTTCGCTCCTCGGAAATCCGCCCGCGCGAGATTGGCAAACGAAAAGTGGCTGCCGCTGATATCGGCGTCATGGAACTGTGCACGCCCCAATTCCGCCTTTGTGAAATCAACATTGACCAGATTGGCGTTCTGGAAATTCGAGCGCTGCACTTCCGCGCCCGTAAACACAGCGCCCTGCGCGTCCATCTGGCTGAAGTCGGTCCTGTACGCCTCGATTTTGTCGAACCGGGCGCCTTTGGCGGTCGAGCCGGCCAGGGAAGCGCGCACAAGCGTTGCCTTCTCAAAATTTGCCGCAAGGAGATTGCTGTTCCTGAGGTCGGTCGAAGTGAAATCAACACCGAACAGGTTTGCCCCGCTCAGGTCCTGTCCTTCCAGGATGAGAAGCTTTTTGTCACACTCCTGCCAATTGACGCCAGGCGTCGCGGCTGCGTAGCAATCTTGAGCGGCGGTGGCGTTTTGCCAAGCCAATACAGTGCAAACCGCCAGAACCAAGCCGGATCCGCCGTAAGCTCTGGTTCGTCTCAAAGTCATTGTTGCTGGACCCCTCTGCTACTCGTCGACAATCAGCCTTACCACATCTGCTGACACTCGAGCCACGGTAACGACCGCCGTCACAGTTGCGCATCAACGATCCGCCGATAGCCAGCGGCAGCTTGCGAAATTATCGAGAGGTGGGGAAAAGCTTTGACGGTAGAGTGCTTTTTCGCGGATGCGATCACAAAACAAAGAGTTCGGCGTAAGCCGTGAGTTATTGGTGGGCCCGGAGGGCAAACGGAAATTGTTGATTTTGCTGGATTTTGGTGGGCCAAAATCTGAAAGGTCCCGTATCATCCCGTATGCTCCCGCGACCCCAAACTGCCGACCATAGCTGACCTCGTTTTGCAAACGTTGGGAGACAGGGTCCAGAACGGCGGAAATGGGGACGGTTGCAGATCGGCAGCTGTGGCAACAGCGCGCGACCAGCTGACGGTCTAGCGCCTCGATATGGCCGATGAGACTTGGGAAGTAACAAACAAGCGGCAGCTTGCAGCAGTTGTGATCGGTGGAATGGATTTACGAGTCGAGGCGCCGGACCAGGACCGGCTCACTTGCCTCGAAGTTCAGCCTGTTGGAATGGCGCGGAGGAACGAGTAGTGGTATCTAACGAGCCGGCGGCCCTCGATGTTTGACCGCGCTCGTCCTGCAAGTCTCGTATGTCGTCCCGCAAAGTGGTGGCGCAACCGACCACTTCGTTCCGCATTGTTTAAACAGCGTATGACTCAATTCCAGTCAGATTTTTTTCTGAGCTGCGAAAAGGCGGACACTAACCGTCAAAAAAATTGCGCTTTTGATTTTAACGGAAAATCGCCGCAAGAACTATTTTGAGGTTTCACCAGCTATCGGGTTCAATGGAGCGATTTTTGGACCTTGCGGCATTCGATGGCCTACAGAACCGCCTCAAAAAGTACCGTCACCTCTTCGGTTGACCGAGTCGTTGATCGGCCGTCATATGAGCCCTATGCTGGCACGCTGGCCAGTGAAGCAGTTGTCGGCCTTTATTCGCCGGCTCAGGGATTTATGCCCACGCTTCAGGTCCAAGAAAGACCGGGGTGTCGGTTCCAGGCTCTGGCAAGCGGGCTAAGATTATCCTGCCGATTGTAGCCGCCAACCAAGATGTTGTCGGTCACCTCGCTGAAAAAATACACCCAGAAATAGTCAAGCCATCAGGAGAAAATAGGTCATAAGGGGGCCTTGCGGTCCTCCTTCCCGGAGCGGTTTCGCTTGCCTGTTCAAACTCGGAAGGCTGTTACCCAAAAACCGCAGTGGGTATTTTATGTGCCATTTTTGCGACATTCTATAGAATTTTGCTTGAATTTAGCGTTTTAGCGGTCACTAAATCAATAAGTGCTCCCATATTTTGCAAATTTGTGAACAATCACGGTTGAGTTGTAACGCCTGGCAATAATGGCGCAGGGGAACGTTGGGGTGGGGTGAAATGAATACGACATCTATGTCGGCGATAGGCAAGCGCCTCGGCCTGCTGACGACGGTCGCCATATTGAGTTGTGGGAATGCTCACGCGCTCACTCTCCAGGAGGCGATGGCGGTTGCGGTGGAGTCCAACCCCGAAATTGGCCAGGCGATCGAAAACCGCGAAGCAATCGAATTCGAGCTACGCCAAGCGAAGGGACTTTATCTTCCCAGCGTCGATGTCGAGGCGTCGGCGGGGGTTCGTCGTCTCGACAATTCCTCCCGGCGTTCGCTGTCCATAGAGGATGACGCGCTCTATCCGGCGGAAGCCGACGTCGTTGTCACGCAGACGCTTTATGACAGCGGCGCAAGGCGGGCGGAACTGAACCGCCAGGCGTCGCGGGTCGACGGCGCATCGTTCCGGGTGCTGGAACGGTCTGAATTCATTGGACTGTCTGTCGTCCAGGACTATCTCGAATACATGCTGCAGGCTTCGATCGTTTCGGAAGCGAAGAAGAATCTGGGCTTTCACCAGGCAATCCTCGGCGACATCCGGCAAGGTATTGCAGGCGGCGCGTTGAACGAGGCTGATCGCCAGCAGGCCGAGGAGCGGCTGTTCGCTGCCAAGGCACGTATGCAGGAGGCGACCGAAGAACTGGAGGCTTCCAAGATACGGTTCTTCAAGACGGTCGGTAAGCCGCTGACCAACGCGTCAAGGCCAGGCGATGTCTCGAGCGCGCTGCCAACGTCGCTCGACGACGCGCTAGGGCTGGCGCGACAGAACAATCCGCGCGTCCACATGGCCAACAGCGATATCGACGCCGCCGCCTCCCTGGTGGATGCGGCGCGGGCGAAATTCGGGCCCTCCGTCATCGCCGAAGGCCGCGCCCGCGGCGGCTATGACATCGACGGCGACGATGGCGACGCTAGCGACCTGCAGGCGCGGCTGGTGCTGCGCTGGAACCTCTATCGCGGCGGCATCGACAAAGCCAACGAGCAAGAGCAGGTCCGCCGCACCAGCGAGCAGCGCCTTGTGCTGCACCAGGTTCTGCGCGAGATCGAGGAAGCCGTCCGTACGTCATGGGATCGCCGCTTCCGGCAGGCCGATCTGGCAAAGACATTGAAGCTTCAGGCTGCCGCCAACGAAAGGCTGGTGGCGTCCTATCGCGAGCAGTTCAAGGTCGGACAGCGCTCGCTGCTCGACGTGCTCGACGCGCAGAACACGCGGTTCAACACAGCTACGCTTGCCGACACCGCATCCTACGCGTCGCTTTTCGCGCAGTACCGGCTGCTGGCGGCAACCGGGCAGTTGCTGAAGACCATGAATCTTCAGCCGGCAAAACAGGCCACCGCCTATGCCAAGGCCGAGTTCAATGCGCCTGAAACGGCCGACACCGAAACGTATGCGCGCACGCCGTCGGAGCAGACGAACGATCTGCCTTTCGACATCCTCGCACCGGTAAGAAAGAAGTAGGAAGGTCAAGGACGAACGATAGTCCTGCGGGCTGATCGTGAACCCACAACCCAAAATCCTCTCCCCAAAAGAGGCGTTCAAGGCCTGCTTCTCCGCTGTTGCCGGGTACCTCGGCAGGCCGAGTTCCGAGACCGTGCTGTTTGCCGGCGTGCCGCTGTCAGACACCCGCATCGATATCGACGCCATCCGGCATCTTGCCGAACGCATCGGTCTTGAAATCACGGAATTCAGCCATCGCGACTTTCTTCGCGGACGCATCGACCTTCCCGCCATTCTGTTTCGCGTCAGCCAGTTGCCGGTTGCGCTGCTTGCCCAGACCGAGGACGGTGGATTTACGACCGCTCCCCAGGAAGACGGGCGCACCACAATTAGCAAATCCGAGTTTTCCGGAAGTTATATTAGTGGCGGCGTTTCCTTCTCGATAACCTATGCCAACGCAGTAGAGGCGATGAGCGTCGGTTCGGCGGCCAAGATCGAGCGGCGACATTGGCTGACCGGCACGATGGGGCCGTTCTGGCGCACCTATTCGAAGGTCATCCTGTCGGCGGTATTCATCAATCTGCTGGCTCTTGCCTCACCGATCTTCACCATGAACGTCTACGACAGGATCTTGCCGAACAAGGCGATATCGACGCTCTGGGTGCTGTCGATCGGGATCGGCGCGGTCATTCTGTTCGACCTGCTCTTGAAGACCGCCAGAGCGTCACTGATCGACTATGCCGGGCGCAAGGCCGATCTTCGCATCTCCTATATGCTTTTCGAGAAGGTGCTGAATTCGTCCTTGTCCGCAAGGCCCGGCTCAACCGGCGAATATGCAAATCGGGTGACCCAGTACGAGTTCGTGCGCGAGTTTTTCACGTCGAACACCATCAGCGTCTTCATCGACACAGCCTTCGTCTTCGTCTTTCTTCTTGTCATCTATGCGATAGGCGGTTGGCTGGTCGTCATACCGGCCATTGCCTTTGTCGCCTCGGTGATCGTCGGGCTGATCACGCAACGGCGCATCGGCAAACGCGTTGCCGCTTCCATGAACGAGGCTTCGCAGCGCCAGGCCCTGCTGGTGGAATCCATCTCCACGCTGGAAACGATCAAATCGCTGCGCGCAGAGGCTTACCTTCTGCGAAAATGGGCGGAGCATTCCAAGAACGCATCCAACACGTCCGAGAAGATCAAACAGCTTTCGGCTGCCGCCGGCAACATAACCCAAGCCATCCAGCAGATGGTCACCGTCGCTTTGATCGTGGCCGGCGCCTATGCCTTTTCGGAAGGGCATGTCTCGACCGGCGCCATCATCGGCACCGTCATGCTGGCGGGCCGGGCGGTGGCCCCGCTTGGGCAGATTGCGATCACCTTGTCCAGACTTCGCCAGGCGATGCTGTCCCTGCGAATGGTGAATTCGATCATGGCGCAGCCTGAGGATCGGCCGGACACGGTTGGTTTCGTCAACCGCCCCATTCGCAACGGTGCAATGGCATTCAGGAATGTCGGCTTTGTCTACCCGGGTTCCGAAAACGAAGTGCTGACCGGCCTGAATTTCTCGGTGAAGCCCGGTGAGCGGATCGGCATCATCGGCCGCATAGGCTCGGGAAAGACGACCATGGGGCGGCTGATCGGCAGGCTTTTCCTGCCGACCTCCGGCGAGCTGCTGCTGGACGGGATCGACATCCGCCAATACCACCCATCTGAGGTTCGCGCCGCGGTCGGGATCGTCGCGCAAGCCAACGATCTATTTTCCGGCACCATCAAGGAAAATCTCCTGATGGCGTGCCCGGAGGCGACCGATGAGCAGATCGTCGAGGCGGCCAAGGCTGCAGGCGTCGACGACTTCGTCTCCCGCCATCCGCGAGGCTACGACATGAATGTCGGCGAGCGCGGCACCAATCTCTCGGGCGGTCAGAGGCAGACAATGGCAATTGCCCGCCTGTTGCTGACCAAACCGAAAATCGTGTTCCTGGACGAGCCGTCCGGCTCGATGGATCTGGCTTCCGAGCGCCAGCTGATCAAGCAGCTCAAAGTGGCTTTCGATCGCAACACGACCCTGATCGTATCGACGCACCGCTTCAGCATGCTCGAGCTGGCCGACCGCCTGATCGTCATCGAGCAGGGCAAGATCGTTGCCGATGGACCGAAAGACCAAGTGATACAAGCGCTGCAGAAAACAAGCGCCTGACGAACAGAATTATGCGTGAACACAGCACGTTGGGACGTGGTAAATGCTAGCCAGGGAAGACCGTCCGCCGCTTTTTGCGTCGGCTTCGATATTCATTATCGGGGCGCTTTTTGCGAGTTCGGTAGCCTGGGCATCCTTCGCCGAGGTCGATGAAATCGCACGCGGCGACGGCAAGATCATACCGGCGTCGAAGACCCAGATCATCCAGGCCAGCGAGCCGGGCGTGGTTCAGGAAATCGCCGTGACGATCGGTCAGGTCGTCAAGAAGAATGACCTCATCATTCGTCTCGACAACACCTTCAACACTTCCAGCCTTGGCGAGCAGCAGGCCAAGGCGCGGGCGCTGCAGACGCGCATTGCACGGCTCCAATTCGAACAGACCGGCAGCCTCGAGGGCGCGTTTCCCTGTCCGTCAGAGATCCAGAAGGTGGCGCCGGAAATCTGTGACAACGAGCAGAAGCTGCTAATCGCGCGGCGCGACAACTTCGAAGTCAAACTGTCGGTTCTAAAGTCGCGGCTCGATCAGCGTGAGAAGGAACTCGACGAAGCCAACGCCAATGCCGATCGCCTCACCAAGAACCTGGCCGTCAGCGACCAGGAGGCGAAGCTGGTCGAAGCGATGGTCAAGAAAGGCCTGATGGCGCGAACCGAGCAGCTCCGCGTCGAGCGCGAGCAGACCGAGCTCAATGGTCAGCTGACGCTTGCCGGAGAGACCATCAAGAAAGCCAGGTCTGCCATCACGGAAGCCAAGCTTCAGGTCGACGAACTTGGCCTGCAGCTGCAACAGGAAGCGCTCAGCGATCTGACGCAGGCGCTGGCCGATCTCTCGGTGGTGGACGAGACGATACGCGGTGCCACCGACAAGGTGGCGCGTACCGATATCCGTTCGCCTGTCGATGGTATCGTCAACACGCTTGACATCAACACGGTCGGCGCCTTCGTCCAGCCCGGCGCGGTCGTCGCGGGTATCGTGCCGACGTCCGAGACCCTGCTGGTCGAAGCCCGGGTCTCACCGCGGGACGTCGCCTTCATCCGGCCGGGCCAGGATGCCCTGATCAAGGTGACCGCCTATGACTTCTCGATCTTCGGCGGCATCGAAGGCAAGGTGTCGAACATCACTGCCGACAGCCTTGTCGACCAGAAGACCGGCGAACCGTACTATCAGGTGCGTGTCGCCACCGACAAATCGACCCTGACACGCGACGGCAAGACCTATTCCATCATCCCCGGCATGATCTGTTCGGTCGACATCAAGACCGGACGCAAAACGATTCTCACCTACCTTCTGAAACCAATCAACAAGGCGCGGGAGGAGGCAATGAGTGAGCGATAGTGCGATCTCCCGCCCGGTCGATCGCGACCGGCTGCTGCCACCGCTGGCGAGTGAGGATTTCGGTCTCGAGTTCCGGGTTGTGGCGCGTGGCGGCACGCGCCGCGGCATTCGTCTGGAACGGGCGTTCTGGACATCGCTGAAGCAGATGGCGGAAAGCCGCAAATGCACGATCGGCACACTGATCGAGGAAATTGCAGAGAGCCACGCCAACGCCGGAAACCTGACATCGGCAATTCGCGTAGCCTGCATGCGTGGATTGGCCGACCAAAACCTCACCTTGCAGAGGCTCGCGTCGATCAAGACCATCAGCGCCATTCTCGTCGCCTGTCCCTCGCCGGCCTTTGCCCTGGCATCGTCGAAGAAGATCCTGACCTTCAATGCGCCGTTCCAGCAACTGGTGCGGCGGCAATTGCCGGTCGCGCCGAACGAGGACGCGCGCCAGGATCTCAAGCTGGCGCTGGACCTCAATGTCGCCGACATATTCGCCAGGCTCGACGCCAATGGCGAGACGCCGGTCGCGACCGGTTTCGTCATAGGCGCCGGCGACCGCCGCTACCGCGGTCAACTGAGCGCGGTGCGGGCGCCGGTGGTCGAGCCGGAACTGCTGATGGCGTTCGTCTTCGGCGGCTAGAGCAATTCCGGGAAAAGTGTGAGCGGTTTCCGTGGAAAATTGCGTCAAACAAGAGATAGAGCGCTCAAGACTCTCTGATGGGAGCTTACGGCTGCACACCTTCACCAGGCGCGACCGTCGAAAGGCCGCCCTTGATATCGGCTGTTTGAGCAGAACCGGTCTTCGCGCCATGGATCCACGCGCGATCGGTGCTGAACGAATACAGCGGCACGTAGGTCGGCAGGTCTGTGTCGCGGGAAACTACATTGCTCAAACTGTCGAGAATGAAGACGCCGCTGCCGGTGCTGACCGACAGCACGGCATGAAAGAAACCGCGCTTGCGATCCTGCAAGACGACCAGCGACATGCTCTGCGCCGGGATGCCTGCATGCAGCAGCGCGGCCATCTTGAGGATGGCGAAATCCTCGCAGTCCCCTGCCCGCCGCTCAAGGATTTCCGCGGGCTTGGCCCAGTAGTCGAGCCTGCCGTAAACCGCGCTGTCCTTCTTGTAGGCGATGGCGCGATTTATACTTGAGTTGACGAAGGACAACTTGTCGAAGAAGCGCTTGTTCCCGGCTGCCTTGACGATCTCGGCAAAGGCGCTGTTCTTGCGTTCGCACGCGCTGCTCGCGGTACAGTCGACAATTGCCTTGTAGACCGGCGCCCAGCGCGCCGAAACCGGGAAATTGCGCATCGACAGGGCAACAGAACCGAACACGCCGGGAATGATCGCCGCCGTCTGGATCGGGTCGATCCCGGCGGCGGGCGGCGCGATCGAAGAACCACGCTTTTCATCAACGGCAACAGGACCATAGCTGCTGAAAATCATGCCGATCCGGTAGGCTGGAACCGGCTGCCATGGCTGCGGCCGAGCCAGCGAAACGCCGCCGAGACTGGAAGGGGTTTCGACCGCCGCCAGAACTCCAGCGGCAGCGCCGGCATTCACGGCAATTGCTTTCGCGGATGATGGCTGCGGCAGGCTTGTGATCGCCATTGCCAGCAGGATGAGCCTGAGCCCGGTTATTCCCAGGGCAGTTTTTTCTTTTTTCATAACGCCCACCTCTTGACTGTGGACGGTACCAATCTTGTCTCAAATTACTGGAAAGGAAGGTGGATAAGTTTCCTTCAATCGGGAATACCCATTTTGTGTAAAATTTTATTCAAATTTATACTTCTGTTTACCAATCCAGCTCAGCCGGCGGATATCAAACGAGGCGCGGCGCGGCCAATGCATATCAGATTATATCTTCCGGGTTTACCACGCGTAAAAAATGCCGAGACTTGCATACCAGGATATATGAAATTGATTGCGGGACAGTTGCAAAGCAGAAGTCGTCACTGTCTCTATCCGGGAAATGCCGGAGGGGTTTGGCGATGACGACGAGTAACGATTTGGATACCGTCTCGAATTCTTGGGACGAGCACTCTTCACATGAACATGGCGGCTCGCCATCGCAGGCAGGCATCCAGGTAGCGCAGGCCGCTCAGGCGGCGCCTGCCGAGCCGGTGCCGGTCGATGTCGGCAGTGGCGCACCCGTTCAGCCGGCAGCACCCGCGGAGGCGAAAGCGCCGGCGGCAGCCGCGCCGCATGAATACGTGGCCGACGCCAGCAACATCGTGAAACTTCCGGCGGACGTCTCCATCGACAACATCAAGGTCGACGGCCACAATCTGTTGCTGGAACAGGCGGACGGTTCAGTCATCCTCATCAAGGATGGCGCGCTCAACGTGCCGACCTTCATCATCGGTGATGTCGAAGTTCCGCGCGTGGCCTTGCTGGCCGCTCTTGAAGCGAGCCACGTCGATGTCGCCTTCGGTGCCGATGGTTCGATCTCGGCCGGCCCGGGCGGCGCCCCAGGCAGTGCCGGCGGCGACTTCACCATTCCCCCAGGTGGTATCGGCGACGGCTTCGATCTTTCCGCATTGTTGCCGCCGACGGACCTGCAATTTGGACGGCTGGAGCCGCGTGAGCTGACGATCGGGGTCAGGGAAGAAGATACGACGCCGACAATCGACATTGGCTCCGGATTTGTCGTCAACGAGGCCGCGCTTTCCGACGGGACGGACCCGGCCAGCACCGCCGAGCAGGTTTCAGGGACCTTCAACATCGTCTCGGGTGATGGCATCGGGACGCTTGTCATTGACGGTGTGGACGTGACCAACGGCGGCAGCGTTGCCGGGCAATACGGCACGCTCGTGGTCACCGGCAATCCTACGAACGGCTATAGCTGGATTTATACCCTTGCCGACAACACTCTTGATCATCACGACAACTCATCGACCGGAACGACCGAGGGGGTTTCCGACAGCTTTGCCGTCGTGGTTACAGACACAGACAATGATCCGGCCACCGCGACCCTCAATATTGGTGTGCTGGACGACGGCCCTACGCTTTCGGTCCAGGCAACCGCGCAAGCGGCACAGTTGCTTTCGGTCGAGCTCGACGAGACGGTCGGCGGCGACCGCTATAATGCCGGCGAGACCGAAGATGCCGGCGGCAACGCCAACACCGATGACGGCGTTGGCCTGGCCCAGGTGACGACCGGCCTGGCGGGTGGCCTTTCTTCGCTGTTCGCCGTTGGCGGCGTCTACGGTGCCGACGGGCCAGGCAGCACGACCGCGCAGTTGGCATTCACCGGCATTCCGGCCGGTGGCCTTGCCACGAATCTCATTGCCACGGACGGCGGGGCCATTACGCTCTTCCTCGAAGGAGGAGTGATTGTCGGCCGCGACACGCAGGGTGATCAGGTCCTGACCATTGCGATCACCGGCGCGCCCGGCGCAGAGCAGTTGCAGACCACGCTCTACGAAGCGCTCAACCATGGCGCCGACGGCAACAAGTTCGATTCCGAACTCAATCTGTCGCTGACCAATGGCGGCCAGGTTCAGCTGCAATATGAGGTGACGCGCCAGGACGGCGACGGCGACACCGTCATNCGCTGACCAATGGCGGCCAGGTTCAGCTGCAATATGAGGTGACGCGCCAGGACGGCGACGGCGACACCGTCATCGAGAAGGCTACCGTCGATCTGATCGACGGCAACGGCTCGGCATTCTCCTTCGACGATGACGGGCCAAGCCTTACGGTCGGCGCCCACGATGGAGCCGCTGGCCTGCTTTCGGTCGAGCTCGACGAGACGGTTGGCGCGGACCGCTACAATGGCGCTATCGGCGAGACCGAAGACGCCGGCGGCAACGCCAACACGGATGATGCCGGTCCGGGCCTGGCACAGGTCAACACGGCAGTATCGGGCGGACTGACCAATCTGTTCACGATCGGCGGCAGCTATGGTTCGGACGGTCCTGGAACCGTCACCGGAACTTTGAGCTTCACCGGCATTCCGGCCGGTGGCCTTGCCACGAATCTCACTGCCACCGATGGCGGCGCCATCACACTGTTCCTCGAGGGCGGCGTTATCGTCGGCCGCGACACGCAGCTCAATCAGGTTCTGACCATCGCGATCACTGGCGCGCCGGGCGCCGAGCAGCTGCAGACCACGCTCTACGAAGCGCTCAACCATGGCGCAGACGGCAACAAGTTCGATTCCGAACTCAATCTGTCGCTGACCAATGGCGGCCAGGTTCAGCTGCAATATGAGGTNAGACGGCAACAAGTTCGATTCCGAACTCAATCTGTCGCTGACCAATGGCGGCCAGGTTCAGCTGCAATATGAGGTGACGCGCCAGGACGGCGACGGCGACACCGTCACCGAGAAGGCGACCGTCGACCTGATCGACGGCAAGGGCTCGGCATTCTCCTTCGACGATGACGGGCCGAAGGCCATTGGCACCGCCCAGATCACCGCGAATGTCGACGAGGATGGCCTGCACAACAGCCAGTCCACCGGAAATGCCGACAATCTTCAGCCTGGCGAAGTGACCGGAACAAACTCCGCGGTTGCCATCGGTGCTGCCGGCGCATTGAATGCAATCGTCGACTTCGGCTCTGACGGCCCGAATGCGACCTCGGCCTTCGGCCTTGTCACCCAAACCACCCCATCGGATTCGGGATTTGATTCGAAAGGCGGCAACGTCCTCATCGTCTCCGACGGCACGACCCTGACCGGCTATGTCGATGTAGGCGCCGGCGCCGGCTATCAGGCGGGCACGGATCGTCCTGTTTTCACCCTGACCGTCGGTGCGGACGGCTCCTATGTCTTCACCCTGATCGATCAGATCGATCATCCGACTCTGGATACGCTCCCGGGCGACAACACCGAAAATACGCTTGCCAATGGCGGTATCGATCTTTCGGCCTTTGTCGTTGCCATGGACGGTGACGGCGATACCATCGGACTGGCGGCTGGTACATTCAAGGTCCAGGTGCTCGACGACGTTCCGCAGATCGTCGCGCGGGATGCCGGCACGACGACCACAACCACGACCGAAACGATCGTCTACACGCTGCAGGCCGGCAACACCGATGTTCGCGGCATGGATGGCGCAGGCAACCACGACATCAAGCTCAGCGCCGTCGACATCAACGAAGGCGACAATTCCGTCAACACCACCGGCACCAAGATCGGCGTTGGCGACGGCCAGATCATCGACGGATACGAAACCCATCCGCATTTGACCGGCCCCGAAATCGTGACGATGGACTTCGTCAACAATCTTGTCATCGCCCCCAACAATCCGAATCCGCCCAGCATCACCGACGGTGGTTCATACGACGTCGACTCGGTCAAGTTCACGATCGATGTTGCGGAAGCCCAGGGTGTCGAAGCCGCCGTGATGTTCATCGGCGCCAAGGACGGTGGCACATTCGAGCCGTTCACCGTGAGCATCAATGGTGTGCTGACGGCCGGCACGGCTGTCTTCGAGGGCGGCGTGCAGGTGGGCTATGCCTTCGCCGGCGTGCCCGATGGTGCGACTGTCGAGGTCATCGGCAGCACCCCGTTCGACCAGCTCAAGGTGGGCAACTACAACGATTTTACCTTCGATTCCAACGCTGGCGGAACCGATGCGACCCTGACTGGCGGCAACCCGTTCAAGATCTTCGGCATCGAAGCCAAGGTCACGACAGTCACAACGCAGACCGAGGTCTTCCGGGTCAGCCACGACGAGTCCGCCGGCGTCAACAACGCCGCAGATCCCAATCCGGCGGATGACACCGCTCTCTCCCCGCCAGCTCTGGTGGACGAGCCGGGGGCGTTGGGCTACGCAAAATCGTCAGCCAGCGCGCTCGGCCTTTTCAACGCCTCGGTCGGCGCTGATGACGACGCGACATTCTCGTTTGCCGTCACCGACGCGATTGGCAATCCGCTGTCAAACGTCGATTCCGGTCTGAAGACACTCGACGGCTCGGCGATCATGCTCTCGACAAATGCGGACGGCGTTCTCGTTGGTTCTGCCAACGGCGTCGACGTCTTCAAGGTTTATGTCGATCCGACCGGAGCGGTCTGGATCGGGCAATATCAGCCGATCGCTCACAATGTCGACGGTTCAAGCACCGCAGCCTTTGACGACATAGCGACCGTCGCCGCCGACCTGCACGTCAAGGCCACCATCACCGATTTCGACGGCGACACGAGCACCGCCGTATCCCATGTCGCGTTGAGCATCGAATTCCAGGATGATGGCCCGGTTGCGGTCAACGATCAGGACTCGGTCACCGAAGATGGGCCGCTCACGGCGGACGGCAATGTGATCACGGGCGTGGGTGGCGGCGACGCCAACGCAACCGACGGCCACGCGGATCACCTCGGCACCGACGGCTTGGGCTCGATCACCTGGGACGGCGCCGTTGCCAACCACGTTGCTGGAACCTACGGCCAGCTTACGGTGGGTGCCGACGGCAGCTACACATATGTGCTCTACACCCAGGCCCAGAACCCGGCCGGGTATGCCGCGGTACAGGCGCTGGATGTCGGCCAGACCGTGGCCGAGAGCTTCGACTATGCTGTGGCGGATGGCGACGGCGATACCGCTCTGGCGTCCCTGACCATCACCATCAACGGCACCAACGACGTGCCGCAGATCTTCGTCAACCAGGGCAACCCGGCCGGCGCCCACGACCTGGTCTATGAAGCGGGCCTTCCGGCGGGCTCGGCGGCCGGCAACGGCAGCACGGTGGCGACAGGCACCTTCACGGTATCGGACCCCGACGGCCTCGACGACGTCCAGAGCGTCACCATCGGCAGCACCACGGTTGCCATCGGCAGCCTCAACGGTTCGACCTTCCCGGGCGACCACGGCACGCTGCTGATCACCGGCTACAACGCGGTAACCGGCGTAGCGACCTACCAGTACACGCTGACCAGTCCGACCACGGACGTTCCCGCCGTCACCGAGACCGAGACCTTCTCGCTCACCGTGTCGGACGGCACCTCCTCGTCAGCCCCGGCGGCAATCGTCATCGACATCGTCGACGACGTGCCGACCGCACACGCCGATACCGACAGTGTTGCGTCCAACCAGTTCACCGCCGAGACCGGNGCCCCAGCCGGCAATCTCGTCATCACCATCGTCGACGACGTGCCGACCGCACACGCCGATACCGACAGTGTTGCGTCCAACCAGTTCACCGCCGAGACCGGCAATGTGCTGAGCGCGGTTGGCACCACCTCGCCGGTCACCGGCATCGACGTCAAGGGCGCCGATGGCGCTGCCGTGGTCGGCGTTGCCGCCGGCAACACCAATCTCGATGTCGACAATGCCGCAACGCTCGGCACCCAGGTCCAGGGCAGCTACGGCAAGCTGACGCTCAACGCCGACGGCTCCTACTCCTATGTTCGCGATGCCGGCACGCAGGGCGGCGTCAGCGATGTCTTCACCTACACCATCAAGGACGGCGACGGCGACACCTCGCACACCACGCTGACCATCGCCATCGGCGATTCAACCCCGACCGACGCCATTCCGGCTGCCGGCGGCGCCACCACCACCGTCTATGAAGCCAGCCTGCCGGCACGCGCCGGCGAACCGGCCGGCTCCAACGAGCCTGCAACCACCGAGACCACTTCGGGCACCATCGGCTTNGACGGCGACCCCTCGCACACCACGCTGACCATCGCCATCGGCGATTCAACCCCGACCGACGCCATTCCGGCTGCCGGCGGCGCCACCACCACCGTCTATGAGGCCAGCCTGCCGGCACGCGCCGGCGAACCGGCCGGCTCCAACGAGCCTGCAACCACCGAGACCACTTCGGGCACCATCGGCTTCACCTCGCCCGACGGCCTGACCACCGTCTCGCTGGGTGGCCATGTGCTGACCGGCTCGGCCCAGACTTTTGCCGACGGCACCACAGGATCGCTGACGGCCAGCTATGTCTACAATGCAACCACCGGCATCGGCACCATCAGCTACGCCTATACGCTGATCGACAACACGCTGACCGATCCGTCGAGCACCAGCTTCGCGGTCGTCGTCACCGACGCCGACGGCGACAGCGCTCCAGCCGGCAATCTCGTCATCACCATCGTCGACGACGTGCCGACCGCACACGCCGATACCGACAGTGTTGCGTCCAACCAGTTCACCGCCGAGACCGNCCGACGCCGACGGCGACAGCGCTCCAGCCGGCAATCTCGTCATCACCATCGTCGACGACGTGCCGACGGCCACGAACGACACCTGGGCTCCGACCATTACAGGTGCGACGGTCCTCACCGGCCTCCTGACCAACGACAAATTCGGAGCCGACGGCGTCGACACCGACAACAATCCGGTCAGCGGCCAGGTGACCGCCACCAACGGTGCTCACGGCACCGTCACCTACAACAACGATGGAACGTTCACCTATACGCCGACGGGCATCTATATCGGGTCGGACTCTTTCACCTACACGATCAAGGACGGCGACGGCGACACTTCGACGGCCACGGTGACCCTGAATGTGCAGACCAACACCGTTCCATCTGGTGGCGGGACTGCATCGTTGACATTGAACGAAGCCGCGCTCGACACCACGCTCGATGCTTCGGCGCCTGCGGATCTCCAAGTCGGGGCCGTGACCGGCACCAACCCAGGCAGCCGCGGCGAGACGGCGCAAGCAATCAGCGGCATCACCTTCACCACGACCGGCGAAGCCATTAATGTTGCATTCGCCAACCCGACCGGCGATCCAAACTGGGTGGCGCCGACTGTTTCTGGCCTAGCCTCTGGATACACAATCAGCTGGGCGCTCGTCGGCAACCAACTCGTCGGCAGTCTGATACAAACGGCCGGCAGCGTGAACCTCGGCGCATTCGTCTATCTGGCGCTGTCAAACACAAGCGCCGGCGCCAACAGTTCGTTGACACCCGTCGTTACCGCGACACTGACCGACCAGCTCCAGCATCTTGCCGGCTCGGGCAACGTCACCATCAACGGGCTTCAGGTGGTGGCAACCGACACCAGCGGTGATCATGTTTCCGGATCGGTCAATCTGACGGTCCTGGACGACGTTCCGCTGCCATTCAAGCCGGATGGCATCTTCGTGGAAAACACCACGCATACAGTGCTGACGGAGAGCATCAATTTTGCCGCGAGCGCCGGTGCTGACGGCGTTGGCAATGTCGTGTTCAACGTGACCGAAGGCGCGGCCGTCACATCAGGCAGCACAAACATATTCCTGAATGGCGAGCAGGTCTTCTTCCACGTCGTCGATACGCATACTGTGGAGGGACGGACCTCGGCCGCGAACGGCAGCGACCTCGCTTTCACGGCGACCCTGAACCCGGCGACAGATACTTGGACATACACCCAGGCCGCGACGATGTTTGCCGGCAACCAGTTCAATACGGCGAACTTCTCGCCAAGCGGTGGCAACAACCAAGCAATTGTCCTGGACTCCATCGGCTCAACCAGCGACCTGCTTGCAACCGCCAACAGCCCCAATTCCGTGAACACCAGCACGGGCAGTTGGGGCGTCGATGGCGGAAACAGCATCAGCCCTGGTGAGAAGATCCGCTTCGATTTCGTCAGCAATGCAACCACCGACGGCACCATCGCCGGAACCCCGGCGGGCATCGGGGCGGGAACCCACTATACGGATCACTACGAGGTGGCTAGCTATACACAGGGGATTGGCAATGTCTCGGGACCGGGCCTGGTTTCGATAACGATCCGCCCTGTCAACGCCGACTATGATAACACCTACATAGGTGATGTTACCGGCGAAAGCACGGCCCTCGGCGCCTTGGTCACTGTCGTCAACGGCTCCGGCGGAGCTACTCCGACCGCAACGAACAATGGGGACGGAACGTGGACGATCACCGGTCTTGCGCAAGGCGACACCTTTACCGTGGTTGCAAATTCAGACCCGTTCAGCGCAATCGAAATTTCGGCCAATGTTGGCTCGAATGACTTCAAACTGGGCCCGGTCACCTACACGACCGCCAACGCCGTCACACCGTTCGACATCTCGATCCCGGTCACGGCAACCGACGGTGACGGCGACCCAATTGCCGGGTCAGTGACGGCACACCTTTCGCCCGATCTCAGCACCTGGCAAGGAACTTCGGGCGTGGACACTCACACCACGACCGCGACAGAAACCACGCTGCTCGGCGAGGACGGCAACGACACCCTCAATGGACTCAATCTCCAGGCTGATATCCTCTCCGGCGGACGCGGCGATGATACCTTGTCGGGCAACTCCGGTAACGACACGCTCTACGGCGGCTCGGGAGCGGACATACTGTTCGGCGGCGACGGCAACGACCTGCTGATCGGCGGTTCCGGTCAGGACACGCTCACCGGTGGTATAGGCGTCGATACGTTCAAGCTCGAGCACCTCGACATCAAAGATCTTATCGCTGACTACAGCGGTGTCGGCGGCCATGGCGACATCATCGACCTTACCTCACTGTTCGATACAGCCGCCGGAGGGGCCAATGTCGGCGACTTCGTGAACTACAATGCGGGAACGAACACTCTCAGCGTCGACGCCGACGGTTTGGCCAACGGCGCCAATTTCGTGGACGTGGCCACCTTGACGAACGCACCCGTCGCCAACACGATCACCCTGCTCTACGATGACGGAGTGACGCAGCATACGACAACGGCAAACGTGGTCTAGGAGCATGGTGCGGGGCCACGCGACTATGCTATGTATTAGAGATTAGGAATACAGAGGGGGATCTCATCATGAAACGTTCCGTAAGACTGTTGGTTTCCGCTGCGACGCTGTTTCTGGCAGTCGGATCGACGGGCTATGCCGCCGACATCATCGACGGGCCGGTGGCCGACTATTGCCGGACCGTCGGCACATCGAACCTGGTGTTGAACGACAACATCGTCGATCTCAAGGTCCAGGTGGTCAAGCTGATGGACGAGTCGGTGGCCGTCGCCAACAGCTCGGAATGGATCAATTCGTCCCGCCCCGCCTTCGTCTGGGCGTCGGAAGCCAAGGTCGCCTGCGGCATGGCTTATGGCTACCTCAAGACGAACTACAAGGACGAGGACACGCTCAACAAGTGCGAGTGCTTCCACGACCGCATGGTCGAGTACATGAACTGACCGAAAGGGATCAAGTCGCGCCGACAGGCTGACGATGATCGCCCGTGGAAGATTGTCGAGAGCGATTGCCGGAGCGATCGCACTGGCCGTTTTTGCCCCTGAAGCCCGTGCCAACTGGCTGGAACGACCTGCCCTCGAGCAGCAAGCTCCGTCCGGGTCGACGCGGCCGGTTCGCTGCGATGTCGCTCCGGAATGGACGCGCGAGACATTCAAGGCGTTCGCGACGTGCCAGGCATCGCTCTACGGCCTGGAGCCGGTGCTGGCGCACGCGGTGATGGAGATCGAAAGCGGATTCGATCCCGATGTGCACGGCGCCGATGGTGAGGTCGGGTTGATGCAGGTAATGCCCGCGACGGCCCGAATGCTGGGCTTTCGTGGCTCGCTCGACGAGCTTGGCGCGCCGGCGACCAACATCGCGCTCGGCGTCAGATATCTGGCGCAGGCAAACAGCCTTGCCGCAGGCGATCTCTGCACCACCGTCATGAAGTATCGCGCCGGGCACGGTGAAACCCGGTTCTCCGAACTTTCGGTCCGCTACTGCCGGCGTGCGCGTGCAATCCTGGCGAGAGAAGGTTTTGCGGTGGCCGGGCCATTGCCGGTGGCGACGTTCGGACTCTCCGCATTCCCGACAGCAGGAGACGATGGTGCCCCTGCCCCGGCGAGGCGGATTTGTGTGCGCCGACTGTTCGTGCCGGGCCCGCGATACATGAAATGCACGGACTATCGAAGCGCCGGGCAAGCCAGAATGATCAAGGCGCTCCGGGCAAGACTTTTCGACGGCTGAGCCATAATCCAGCAATTGCAAAGACGGCGAGGCAAGTCTGCCGTAAGATGAACGGATGAGACCGGGACAAATACCCGGCGGGATATGAGGGAGGCATCATGGATTCTGGCCGGCAGCGACACGGTTCGTGGACGTGGGCGATCGTCTTTGCGTTCGCGGGCATAGTGTCGGGCTGCCAGTCGAAGGGCAGCGTCTCGGACGCGCTCGACCCGGCGGCGATCGCCGCACCCGGAGCGCCGGCCGCCGGCGCTGTTGCCGGTCCCGCCCAGGCGACGCAATCGCTCGGCACGGGATCGACGAAGGTCACGATGCTGCTGCCTTTGTCGGCCCCGGGCAACGCCGGCGAAAACGGCAGGAAGATGCTCGATGCGACCAAGCTGGCGATGGCCGACCTTGGAAATGTCCTGCTCACGGTCACGGTCGAGGACACCAGGGGCGACAGCGCGCACGCCAGCGAATTGGCTGTGAAGGCGATCACCACTGGAACTAAGATCGTCATCGGCCCGGTCGAACTCGCGGCCGCGCAGCACATAGCCAAGCTCTCGGGATCGAAGCGACCGCCGGTGCTGGCGCTGGCCGACAATTTCGCCGGCGGCCCGGGCGTCTATGCGGTGCGCCTCAACGAGGCCGACAGCGCGGCCGCGGGCGCAGCCGGCCTGGCGGCCAAAGGCAGCAAGAAGTTCGTGTTGCTCGTCGCGGCAGGAGCGAATGCCGGCGCGGTTGAAACGCGGGTCGCCAACAGCCTCAGCATCTATGGCGCGACGCTCGCCGTCACCATTCCGTATCCGGCCGGCGATGGCGGCACCAAAGTGGTCAATGATATGGGCTCGCTGGTCGAGGCTCCCGATGCCATCATCATCGCCAGCGGCGACGACAATCCGGCGCAGATCCTTGCGGCGCTCAAAACGAAAGGCATTCCTGGAAAAGCAGTCGCCGTCATTGGAACCAACCGCTGGCTGGAACATCCGATGGAGCCGCTGTTTGAAGGCTCCTACATCGCCACGCTCGACCCAACCGAAACCGGCCCGATCGCCGACCGCTTCAAGACGACCTACAATTATCCAGCCGACGCCAATGTCGCCTACGCCTATGATATGGTCGCCCTGACAGCAGGAATTGCAAGTTCGGCCGGGCCTGACGGCTTCAGCAAGCAGGTGCTCGAAAATCGGAGCGGATTTCGCGGATCGACCGGCCTGTTCCGGTTTCGGGCGGATGGCTCCAGTGAGCGATCCATGCCCTTCTACCAGGTTCGAAAAGGTGCACTCAAGCTGGTCGCCAAATCGACATCGGGGTATTGAGGGGCAAGGAACCTTGCTTGAGTTGATGGGCTGGCTGAGGCACAATCGCTTGATATTGCTCGGAAGCCTGCTGCTCCTGTCCGGGGTCTTGTTGATCATCCGGGCCGCCGATCTGCTTCCCATCGATCGGCCGATACCAGCGCCGCGTCAATCCATCGACGATAGCCAGCCAATGCGACCAGTTGCGACCGTCACCAATACGCCATGGCGAGGACGGGCACGCAAGATTGCTCAGGACCTTATCGCGCCGCCACAGCTTGATTCGGCGCAAATCGAACGGGTCGAGCCGCGCCCGCCGCTCAGCGACCTTGGTCTGGCCGCGCCTGCAGGGATGCGAATGCCAAAGGATTGGCCAGGGGTCTTGCTTTACCAACCGGTTGCCACCTCGTCGGCAATCTTCGAATCCATGGGGCGCAAGGTAGTCATCAGCGGGATCCAAGGCATTGACCTGGATGAGACCTGTTCCTTTCGTGGCATCGCCTGGCCTTGCGGCCAGCGTGCGCGCGCGACGTTCAATTCCTGGCTGCGCGGCCGGGCGCTGAAATGTGTCGTGCCGCCGGAAATCGATCGTTTTGCCATTGCGGCACCGTGCAGCTTGGGCAAGCAGGATGTCGGCGCGTGGCTTGTTTCCAATGGCTGGGCGACGGCCTTGGCGAGTGGCATCTATGGCAAGGCGGAGGCAGTGGCCAGAGACGCGCAGATGGGGATATTCGGCCCGCCGCAATAGCCGATAATTCGGTGTCGTTGCTTTTGCCGCCGTAGCCTTGCTTTTGAAGGGCTGATTTCGGGCCGATGGTAGGTGATTGCGCCATTACTAAAATTGTATGTTTCCTCGAAACTGAAAGTGCAGCACCTTGGCCTTATGACAGCCGATCAGGCGGGAGATTGGCTAATGATGACACCAATGGCGAATAGCTCGCCCCGGCAATGGAAAGATATCGCATGGCTGACTGCCCTGGGATCGGCGGGAATTCTGCTCCTCTCGGTTGGCCTAAATTATCTGCTTCTGTTCTCGGAAGCCTTGACGCCGTTCGGCCGCAGCATGGTCACAGCGATCCTGTTGCCGGTCATCGTCGGTGGCCCACTTTTCCTGTTCATTGGACTGCAGCGGACCGAGCTCGTCCGTTATCGAAGAGAACTCAACAAGTCGGCGACCTTTGACAGCCTGACAGGCTGCCTCAACCGGACAGTCTTCACGTCGATGGTCGAAAGGAGAGCAACCAGGCCGGAATCGTCTGGTCCAAGATCTGGCGCCTTCCTGGTCATTCATCCCGAACACATCAGGTCCATCAATCTGCGCTTCGGCCTTGGCTGGGGTGACGAAGCCTTGCGGCTCATAGCCTCGACCATCCAGTCATCGGTACGCAAGGAAGATCTGGTGGGCCGGATCGGAACCTCCATGTTCGGGGTCTTTCTGCCCGGTGCGACAGAAGACGACGCCAGGGAGATCGGCGACCGTATCCGGGCGCGCGTGGCCCAAGCCTATTTCGCGCCAAAAGGAACCGCGGACACGCTGACCATCAGCGTCGGCGGCGTGGTGTTTGAAAACGAGTTGGAATTCGAGGACATGTTCCGATCGGCGGAATCGCTGTTATCCGGCGTCGAACGCCAGCCCGGATTTCAATTGTCGCACCTCCACAACTAGCTGAAACAAGTCGTTGCCGGAGGAACACCGCCGCAAATGTCTTGCCGCACGGCTGCGGCAGCGATCATCTTGGCCCTTGTTGCCAAACCGGACGATTGACCCATGGGGCGGTTTCAACCCGTGGGAGGTCTGGCTCCTGACGGTGCTGATGGCATCGGCCGCGCATCGCTGGCAGTATTGCCGGACCGATCAAGTTCTGGTTGCCGCTGGTTGCAGCAACCTTGATCGCCTTGATGGCCGGCTATGGGACCATGCTCCTGCCGCCGAACTCCTGACAGGCCGAGACACCCGCCGCGCGAGTAGCATCAGGTCGGCGCTCAGGGTACGAGCGACAAAGCTTGAGGCACACAGATAGCAGTTGGATCCCCACGGCTCTCTCTTCATCGGTGGGGATCACAAGCGCGTCGACGTCGGAACCAGCAAGGCTGATGACCTCGTCGCCTCGTCCATTCAGCTTGTGGTCGATATTAACCGCAAGCCAGCCGGCCACAGCCCCGGCCCTCTCTCGAATATATGGCGCGTTTTGGCCTATGCCTGCCTTGAACACCAGCGTGTCCAGTCCGCCTATCGCAGCGGCCAGCGACCCGATCTCGCGTGCGATACGATAGACGAAGAGATCGACTGCTTCGGCGGCAAGAGGATCATCGGAGTCGATTAGCGTCCGCGTATCACCGGATATCCCTGACACTCCGAGCAGGCCGGATTGCTCGTAGAGAAGGGTGACCAATCGTCCGTCTCCAGCTTCCGGTCATTCAGCAAATGGAGGGTGACGCCAGGATTGAGCGCGCCGCAACGCGTGCTCATGACGAGGCCGTCCAATGTCGAAAACCCAACACTTATTCCAGCATTCATGGCGCACAGACTGGCACCGCTGCCGAGATGGGCGACGATCACCTTGCCGCCAGCTGCGGGTCCGTAGCGGGTCCGAAGCTGCGAAGCGATATGGCTATAGGAAAGCCCGTCAAACCCATAGGAAATGCCGGCATCGGTCATCGCATGCGGAAGGCCATAGATCTTGGCGATCCGAGGCCGAGCGTATTCTTATGGATGACGATCTGGATGCGCCCAGGTAGTCGTCTTCATACGTGTCCTCGCCATACGGAGTTCAGAGCCCGCCTAATTGCACGTGGTTGCCGCCGATTACCGCACGCATCGTTGCAGGTTCTTTCGATACCGGGAGGCTTGAGCTACTGTGACAGGCGCCAACGAAAGACCGACAAATTGACGAACAGGCCCAAAGCCATTTCGCTCGAGCGGAAAGACTTAGCCGATAATGCTCAATTCAAACTTTAAGAATTAAGCGTAATCCATTGATGTAGTAAGTGTGCGTCAAGTTCTGCAAAAAGGGGCGGCCATGATGCTGGTCATGCGGCTTGGCGCAGAGCGAGCTTCTT